>JAFYME010000021.1 GCA_017556765.1 Bacteroidales bacterium | reverse complement strand
GTACCCTGCTCGATGACTGTAGCACCGATGACAGGACCGATAGCGTCAACAACCACTCCCTTCACCTCGTATCCGCCCTGGGCGAATACAGACACACCCATAATGCATGAAAGCAGGAAGGATGCGCATAGCGTCATGATTCTATTCATAAAGAATTTTGTTTGGTTAGTAGATTGTTTTTATGTTAATACTTATAATGTATTTCCGATGTTACGCATTCTTGCCTTCCTTTACGAAACGTACCGAGAGAGCTCCGAGAACGAGGAGGGCTCCAGCGACAAGGAACATGCTCACCTGAGCGCCGCCAACGAGCTTGAGGACGAGTCCGCCACATGCCGCAGCCGCGATCTGAGGGAGGCAGATGGTACCGTTGAACAGACCGAGGTATGTTCCGATATGGCTGCCTGAGAGCGAGTTGGTAAGAAGGGTGAAAGGTACAGCCAGCATTGCAGCCCATGCAGCTCCGATGAGGAGGAATGAAATGATGAGCGAATACTGATTGTGGAGGAAGAATACGGAAGCGAAGCCGGCAGCGCCGATGAGGAGGCTGACAACATAAGCGACCTTGATATCCTTGAACTTAGGGATCACGAGAGCCCAAAGCATAGAGCCCACAGCTTGTACCGCGAAGAGGACGCCGACCCAGTTTCCGGCTGTCTGATAGCCCTCTGAAGCCACGTCAGTTGTGCCCCAGCATGTATCTGCAATCGCTCCGTTGGTGTATGTCCACATGTAGAGGAAAGCGGCCCAGCAGAAGAACTGCACGATACCCACTGTCCAGAATGTCTTTGGAGCATCCTTGAGGAGTGTGAGCATGCCCGGAGCCTTCTCTTCCTTCTTCTCAGGATCGATGCCGTGGAATTCGGCATATTCCTTCGGAGGCATCTCCTTCACCTTGAAAGTTGTGAAGAGGACGCAGAGGATAAGGATGGCTGCGCCGATGTAGAATGCATATTTCACAGTGTCAGGAACCTGTCCCTCAGGGGCGGTGTTCGCGATTCCGAACCATGCGAAGATGAATGGGAAAAGATATCCCACGAGGCTGCCTGCGTTGCAGAGGAAGCTCTGGATCGAATAAGCCTCACCCTTCTGCTCTTCATTCACCATGTCACCGACAAGCATCTTGAACGGCTGCATTGCAACGTTGATCGATGTGTCGAGGAGCATGAGCGAGATGAGTCCGAAGATCATGGCACCGCTTACTGCAAGACCGAAGTTTCCTGCATTCGGAAGCATGCACATCACGGCGATGGCGATGACCGAACCGAGGAAGAGATACGGGATGCGGCGACCCAGACGGGTCCATGTCCTGTCGCTGTATTTTCCTACGAGCGGCTGGACGATGAGTCCCATGAGAGGGGGAAGAATCCAGAAGAAGCTGAGATCATGAGGATCCGCTCCGAGAGTCGCAAAGATGCGGCTGATATTGGCGTTCTGAAGAGAATATGCAATCTGGACTCCGAAGAATCCGAAGCTTATATTCCACATCTGCCAGAATGTAAGTTTCGCTTTTTGCATTTTATCGCGTTTTTGGTTACAAATTCGTAGTGTTATAAAAGCTTGCTAAAATAATCATTATATATAAGACGCGTGTAACCCCACCGACGAATTGCACAAAGTTTCTGATGAAACGCACGTTTTTTCCGACGAACAAAATCCAAAAATTGGATAATCAGATCAAAATTCCTAACTTCGGACGCTATTTCAATGACATGGGAAGATTTCATAACATAAAGACTTCGTGGATAATCCATATCTTTGCCATCCTTCACGCTGTCGTGGCTTTGGGATGTCGTGCAGCAGGCTTCGAGGACGAACTCCTGCTGACGATCCTCACGATGACGATGGCCCTGCTGATCTGTCTGAAGAAAGGTCTGAGCGTAGAATTCACTGCAGCCAGCATCATCGTGGTGAACATTCTCGGATACATGCTCGGCAACTTCGGTGCGGATATGTTCCAGAGATTCCTGGACTCTCCTTTTGCCGTACATGCCCTAGCGACATTCTTCACTACCGAGATCCTTGGATGGAGCCTTATCGGACTTACGAAGGTCTTTTCATCATACAACAAAGGACACGAGCAGAAGCTAACAGACTCCCCGTATCTCTCGTCCCTGATACTCGCAATGTGCGGAATCTTTGTCCTCAGACTTGCCATAATCTTCGTCTTTTCGACAGAAGCATTCCTGAACGGCAACGTGCTCGACACAGCGACAAAGGTATTCTCGAACTCCTTCTCCCTCATCATCCTGATATGCATAAACGTGCTTTATGTGAGGTATGCCAGACGTTTCAGCAACATCACTAAGATCATATATAAAATACTGATACTCATAGCATTCACCATAGGAGCATCTCTTCTTGAAACATTCATAGCAGGTCTGGGATTCCCGTCCTCAGAAAGCGGTGGATTCACCAGAGAATTCCCTATCCTCTTCGCAACGTCACTCCTCGCGCAGATCACCGTATACTGCATAGTATTCATGATCAACTACGCTCTCAGCACCAGAAGCGATATGCAGAAGGAAAGGGAGAAGGCGAACATGGCCCAGTACAGATACATAAAGCTCAAGCAGCAGGTAAACCCCCATTTCCTATTCAACTCCCTCAACATACTTGACTGCCTCATATGCGAAGAATGCACGGAGCGTGCAAGCTCTTACACGCATAAGCTTGCGGGAGTATACAGGTACATGCTCAAGAGCGAGGATGAGATGGTCGTCTCGCTCAGGGATGAGCTTGTCTTCGTAAACCTTTACGTTGATCTGTTGAAAGAGAGGTTCCCGGTCGGCTTCAGCGTAGAGACTGATGTTTCCGAAGATATGATGGCAAGATTTGTGCTTCCATGTTCGATCCAGCTGCTGATTGAAAACGCCATCAAGCACAATACAGTAAGCGAAGATAACCCGCTGGTAATCAGCATAAAGAACGACGGCGAATACATAAAGGTCACCAACAACATCTCACCGAAAGTGACACAGAGTCCGTCGACCGGACTAGGCCAGCAATACATAAGACAGATGTACCTCGATCTTACAGGAAAACAGATCGGGATAGAAAAGACAGAAAGCACTTATCAGGTAACCTTACCTTTAATTTAGATAATCATGAAAATCTTGATTGTTGAAGATGAGCTGATGGCCCAGAAGAGCCTCACACGAGTACTCATGCAGAATTTTCCAGACATGGAAATAGTCGGATGCACGACCTCCGTAAAAGGCACTGTAGAGTGGCTGAAGAACCCGGCAAACCATGCAGACATAATATTCATGGACGTGGAGCTTTCCGACGGTGTGTGTTTCGAGATATTCCGTCAGAGCGAGGTCAAGGCTAAGGTGATAATGACCACGGCATATGACAGTTACGCTCTTAAGGCATTCGAGGCCGGAAGTATAGACTATCTTCTCAAGCCGATCGATCCGGCTTCTCTTAAAAGAGCCGTAGCGAGATGCAGGATGAGTGGCGGGGCCATAGATACAGAGGCACTCCTGAAAGCGATCGGAAGCGCCAATGCACCTAAAAAGGAATACAAGGAAAGGTATATCGTCAGGTTCAACGACAGGATCGTCCCTCTCCAGACGTCCAACATAGCGTATGTCTATTCCGAGGACAAGACCAACTACCTCGTCACATTCGACGACCAGAAATACATTATCGACTCATCGCTTGACGTGATCACAGAAGAGCTGAATCCGGAGGTCTTCTTCCGCATCTCACGCAGCTGCATAGTCCAGATGAAGGCCATAACAAGCATCATCAAGCAGGCCGGCGGACGTCTGAAGATCGTACCGGAGCCAAAGGCCTCCTTCGAGATGACCGTCAGCCGCTCCCGTGTCGACGACTTCCTCACATGGCTTGAAAAATAGAACAAGCCACAAAAAATCAGCAAGGCAGATATTCCGGTGACCCCCGCCCTCTGCGAGGGCACCCCCTAGCCGGGGGTGGCATGTCACCTACATATCTGCCTTGCTGATTTTTCAGGCCCTGAACTCTGTTATTTTCTGCCGCTTGCAGCGATCATGTCGCTGAGAGTCTTGTTGAACTCATCAGCTGCCTCGAGCTGCTCGAGAGTCAGATGCATGCGGTAACGCCAGTAGTGACGTGAGTTTGCAGGTACATTGATACGCTCTGTATTCGGATCCTCGCGGCGGAGCTGCTCGTCCATAGAGAGCCAGTCCTGAAGCGGAAGGATCGTGAGCATTGCAGGAGACCACACATGCTGGTCGAGAATCTGACGGCAGATCCATGGCTCGCAGAAATATGGAGCCTCGCCCTGATTGCCGAGGATCATGTGCCAGAAGTCGTTTGTCACCTCGCGGTCCTCTTCCCACCATGCGCGGATAGGGTTCATGTCGTGGGTCGAAGTCGTACATACAGAAAGATACGGATAGTTCGCAGGATGAGCGAATGTCTCTTCTATAGACTTAGGCATACGCTGGATCTCGAGAGAAAGGATTCTGAGATCATCCATCACCTGAGGTACTGTTGCAGGGATCATTCCGAGGTCCTCACCGCAGGCAAGCATTCCTGTCGAATCGAGAAGGGCCGGAAGCTTCTGCATCGCCTTATCCTTCCAGAACTCGTTGTTTCGACGGTAGAAGAAGTCATCGTAGAGACGGTCGAAAGCGGCACGGCGGTATGCGTCAAGCACATAGTACGACTGAGTCTGCTTTGCTCCGATCTTCGGATGGTAATGTCCCTCCTGACGCGGATCCTGAAGGAAAAGATCGAAATCGTTCACATCGAATCCCTGAGCCTGAAGCTCGTATGCAGGGAAAGGAAGCGCAGGGTTGAAGTAAC
Source organism: Bacteroidales bacterium (assembly GCA_017556765.1). Taxonomy (GTDB): domain Bacteria; phylum Bacteroidota; class Bacteroidia; order Bacteroidales; family UBA932; genus Cryptobacteroides. The sequence continues at coordinate 11,787 of JAFYME010000021.1, read as the reverse complement.
CGTTCAGACCGCTCTTTGTCCAGAGAGGAATCTCCCAGATACGGAAGAAACCGAGGATGTGGTCGATACGGAATGCATCGAAATACTCGGACATCTTGGCAAGACGTGACTTCCACCATGCGAAATCGTCCTCGGCCATCTTCTCCCAGTTGTATGTAGGGAATCCCCAGTTCTGACCATCAGCAGAGAATGCATCAGGCGGTGCTCCTGCCTGTGAATCCATATGGAAGAGCTCCGGATAGAGCCATGCGTCAACGCTGGTACGGCTGATACCGATAGGAAGGTCTCCCTTGAAGACAACGCCCTTTGAATGAGCATATGCGCACACCTCAGAAAGCTGAGCATCCAGATGATACTGCACGAAGCACCAGAAATCGATTTCCTCCTTGTGTTCCTCGCAGAAAGCCGCCACCTTCTTCTTGTTGTACTTTGCATAACCCTTCCACTGTGAGAAATCAGGGGTTCCGTTCATGTCACGGAGCACACAGAACGCAGCGTACGGAAGAAGCCAGTGGGCATTCTTCTCGACGAAGGCCTGGTATGTCTTTGTAGCTGAAAGCTTCTTGAAAGTCTTTGCGAAAGCCTTCTTCAAGAGAAGATGCTTCTCAGCATTAACCCTCTCATAATCAATCTGATCCAGAGCATTGAGCTCAGCCTGAAGAGCCTTGTACTCTTCGTCTACCTTCACGCCTACTGCAGGAAGGTTGAGGAACTGCGGATGGAGAGCAAATGTCGAGTTAGGGTTATATGGATATGAATCCTCCCATGTATGGAGCATTGTAGTATCGTTGATAGGAAGGAGCTGAAGCACGCACTGTCCGGTCGCTGCAGCCCAATCCACCATCTTCTTGAGATCGTAGAACTCACCTACTCCGAAATCGTCTGCGCTGCGGAGGGCGAACACAGGGATCGCTGTGCCGGCGCCTCTCCAGTTGCGACCGCTGAAACGTACCTGAAGATCGGCCTTGACAACGAACTCACCCTTCTCAGGAAGGTCTGTGAACCATCTGTTGTCGCTGTCCTCCCATGCGATCGGAGCCAGAGTCTCCTTGTCGGCAACGAGGATCTTGTATGCGAAAGGCTCTGTCACATTGAGGGCAAGAGTCCATACAGGGAAGCCTGATGCATCGAAAGGAACGACCTTCTCCCAGTTCTTGAGTGCCTTTCCGCTGCCTGCGATCGCAAGCACTTCATTCGGACGGAGAGCAGGAGCCGCCACCTGAAGAAGGACATTCGCGCCCTTAGGAGCCTTCTTCGCCTTCTCTGCCTTGCGGCCGAAGATCGCATCTGTAAATGCTGAAGAATAGAACGGAGAATCATACGGACGGTCAATCCATCTGTCGAGAACAGTAAGTTCCTCAGGCTCAACGCCTGCAGGGATAGCAAGGGCATGCTTCTTCCACTCCTTGCGCACGGTCACACCGTCACGTACTACCTCATAGCTGTATTCTGCGGCCTTCTCCGGATTGAAACGGGCTATCTCGCCCTTCCAGAGACCTTCAGCCGCATAGGCGAGCGGATAACGCTTGCCGCCAAGACAAAGGACGATCTCCTCGCCCCAGTTTGTCCTGTATTCTATGCTGATATGTAAAGTCATAATTATTATATAGTTATTAGTTGATTTTCTTAGTCATCTTCTTCCAGTTCAGTACCGGCAGCATAAATGAAGCCACGGCAGCTATGACCCAGAACCATGAAACCGGCCCGAAATCATATATGTCCACGCCTTCCACCTGCGTTGTAAAGCCCTGGATCAGGTATCCGCTTGTAATGTCCTGGAGTCCGGCAGCGACATAGCTCGATATTCCGACCACTCCAAGAGCCGCTCCGGTAGCCTTCCTCGGCACAATATCCACGGCCATAAGGCCAGCGACTATGCAGTAAAGGACGCCGACCGACAAGCTGAACAAAGATACATAAAAGATGTTAAGGATAAAGCCGCCTCCGACGAACAGAAAGAGAATCAGCGACGAAGTGCTGATAATTCCCGACAGAACGGCAGGCTTGACCCTGTCTCCCTTGAACAATCTGTCTGAGAGCCAGCCCGCAAGGACTGTTCCGAGTATGCCGAAGACCGCCGAGAAGGCGATGACCTGCGAAGCCTCCGCAAGCTCGAATCCGCGCGCCTTCTGCAGGAAGAGCACTCCCCATCCGGCCACTGCATATTTCGTGATGTATATGAACGCGCTCGAAAGAGCGATCACCCATATTCCGGGATGCTTCAGAACCATTTTCTGAAGGTCCTTGGTGGCCATTTTATCTTCCTTGGTAAGTTCCTCTCCTGAAATCTCCTGAATAGACGGAAGTCCCTTGCTCTCAGGAGTATCCGACACGAAAAGAAGTATTATGGCAGCACCGGCGAGTCCTGCAAGCGCAGCCACAATGAAACCCGCCTGCCAGCCCAGCCACGCGACGACCACAGCAAGAATGTTATACGAGATGAACTCGCCTATGTACGGGCTTGAGCTGAAGATGCTGTAATATGTGCCTCTCTTGCTTCTGGAAAACCATCTCGAAAGGCTGATGACTCCGGGCCCCGAGCCCATCGACTGCATCCATCCGTTTATGCCCCACAGGACAGCAAAGCTCACGAAGACCACGACTATCGGGATCATGCTGCTGAAAAGTCCGAGAGCTCCCATAATGAGGTTCATCAGAGCCGAAATGAAGAGTCCCGTAGCCATGAAACGGCGGATATTGCAGTAGTCTGCTATGAAACCGTTCATGAATTTTCCTATCGCATATACGAAAAGCAGGGCCGAACCGATAAGTCCCAGCTGTCCTGCCGAAAGGATTCCCTCATCGATAAGCGGCTGCTTGACCACATTTATGCTCATGCGGCATACATAATAAAGGCTGTATGCTATGGTCACGCCCCAGAATGTCCTGTTTCTCAACGATTTGTAGACAGTCCCGACCTTCTCCTGAGGCACCTTCTCCGCTGAGGGCTTGCTTATTCTGAAATAAGAGTAAAGACTCATTCCTGTTGCTTAAATTCCACAAAAGGCTCCAAATCCGAGCCAAACAAAGACAAAGTTATAAAAGAAAGGCAAATTTTGCTAAATTCGCATGCTAATTTAAAAGACATGATAATGAAAAGACTGACCGTCATTCTGGCCATGGCACTCATCGCCATCTCAGCAGGGGCACAGACTCCAAAGGATGTGAAATACGCATATACCGAAGCGTCCGACCTCAACCTCATAGGAAAGATCATCGACACCCCGAACCCTTACCACAGGGTCGATACCGTCAGATACAAGGGATTCACCAAGGGAGAAAACGAGCAGGTACGCAGCTCAGCCGGCCTTGCAGTGCTTTTCAAGACCAATTCGTCCGTGATTTCCGTGCTTGCGGACTACGGATACATGAACCGTGCGACAAACACAATGGGCATATCGCTCAGAGGTTATGACCTGTACATAAAGAAAGACGGGGAATGGCTCTACGCAGCATCCAAAGCGGCCGGAAACGGAAAAGAAGAAGACAACCTCGTCATCATCAAGGATATGGACGACTCCATGAAGGAATGCATGCTATATCTTCCGATCTACAGTGAGGAGTATTCCGTAAAGATCGGCGTACAGGAAGGAGCTGTGCTGGAGTCGATCGAATCTCCTTTCCGTCACAGGATCGGCATATTCGGATCGAGCTACACCCAAGGCATCAGCACAAGCCGTCCGGGCATGAGCTATCCTATGCAGCTGATGCGTATGACAGGTCTGCAGCTGCTCAGCCTCGGATGCAGCGGAAACTGCAAAATGCAGCCATATTTCGCAGACGTGCTCTGCGACGCTGACGTTGACGCATTCATCTTCGACTGCTTCTCGAATCCGGACGCAAAGATGATTGAAGAAAGACTCTTCCCGTTCATCGAAAGGATCCAGGCGGCACACCCTGGCAAGCCTCTCATCTTCCAGCAGACAATCTACCGCGAGAGCCGCAACTTCTGCCTCAGCGCTGCCGACAAGGAAAGCAAGAAACAAGCTATGGCTGAGAAACTTATGAAGAAAGCAGTCAAGAAATACAAGGACGTCTACTTCATCCAGACCAACGCCACAAACGAGATCCACTCAACATCAGTCGACGGCATCCATCCGTCCGACTACGGCTACACCCTCTGGGCTGAATCGATCCGTAAGCCGATTGTCAGGATACTCAAGAAGTACGGTATCAGATAAGCTCTTGGAATTGGATTCTGGGATTGCAGGATTTCGGGTTGCTGAGTTCCAGACTCCGAGATTGGTGGACTTCGGATTGTTGGATTCCGGGATTCTGAGATTGGTGAGTTCTGGATTGCTGGATTTCGTATTCTGGGAATCCAGATTCTGGATTGGTAGATTCTGGATTGGTAGATTCTGGATTCCGGGATTCCCCTGTCTGCAAAACCACCCATTTCACGGATGACCTCCTCGAATCTTTCCCTTCTGTCCGTAAATCTGCCCCATTTCACGGATGAACCCCACTAAATAATGTGCGCCCCTTTTGTTGGATGGTTTAACTTCCGATTTGATTTTGCGGTCGTGACACTCAGCAGGCGGAGCATCCCTTGGGCTGAGCTGCGTAGCTTGCTGAGAACCGCTGGCTGGCGAATTTGCCAGCGGTGGTGCCTTGCAACACGTTATTTAACTTGGTGCTGTAATCGATACTGAACCGGACTTTTGCCACCAAGCTTTAAGCTTGATTCTATCTTCATTATAGTACTTCAGTATGCTTCAAGCTTCTCTCTGAAATGATCTGCAGACTCGAACTTCTGCAAATATAGCAATTCAGACTTAAGAAGATCAAAGAAGTTCTCCATCACAGCATTATCCAGACAGTTGCCTTTCCCGGACATGCTCTGGGTTATCTGCAGCGACACAGGGTATTCGGCTCAAAAGTGTGTATCGCAGACAGGGAAACCGTCATTACCAGCAAAAAACTGCAGCGACACAGGGTTTTCATTGCAAAAGGGTGTATCGCGGACCACAACCCGCCATTACCCGCAGAACTCTGCAGCGACACAGGATATTCGTCACAAAAGAGTGTATCGCGAACAGAAAAACCGTCATTACAGGCAAAATTCTGCAGCGACACAGGCTTTTCGGCTCAAAAGAGTGTGTCGCGAGGGCTGCACTGTCATTTCGGTTCGAATAAAAGATGGCGCGGCACTCCGGCACACCTTGGACGTTTTGAAGGGCACAATCGTCCAAGGTATGATGTTTTCCCCGCCAAAATAACGAATTCATTTACACCTCGGTCATTTTTCTGCCCGAAAACGTCCAAGGTGCATTGAGAAGGTAGTGCAGTTATCCCCTGCTCCGTCTGCCTTATATCGTAATTCCTGCGAAAACGTCCCGCGACACAGGATATTTGCCACAAAAGGATGTATCGCGAACATGCACCCCACCATTACACGCAAAACAATGCAGCGACACAGGGTATTCGCCACAAAAGAGTGTATCGCGAACAGGAAAACCGGCATTACCGGCAAAATTCTGCAGCGACACAGGCTTTTCGGCTCAAAAGAGTGTGTCGCGAGCGGCGGCACCGACATTTTAGACCGAATGAAAGATGGCGCGGGACTCCGACACACCTTGGACGCTTTGAAGGGCACAATCGTCCAAGGTATGATGTTTTCCCTGTCAAAATAACGAATTCATTTGCACCTCGGCCATTTTTCTGCCCGAAAACGTCCAAGGTATATTGAGAAGGTAGTGCAGTTATCCCCTGCTCCGTCTGCCTTATATCGTGATTCCTGCGAAAACGTCCCGCGACACAAGGCATTCACTGCAAAAGTGTGTATCGCGAACATGCACCCCACCATTACACGCAAAACGATGCAGCGACACAGAGTATTAGCTGCAAAAAATGTGTATCGCGAACAGAAAAACCAGCATTACAGGCAAAATTCTGCAGCGACACAGGCTTTTCGGCTCAAAAGGGTGTATCGCGAACAGAAAACCCGCCATTACTGGCAAAATCTGCAACGACACAGGGTATTCGCCACAAAAGAGTGTATCGCGAACAGGAAAACCGGCATTACCGGCAAAATTCTGCAGCGACACAGGCTTTTCGGCTCAAAAGAGTGTGTCGCGAGCGGCTGCACTATCTTTTCGGCTCAAAAGAGTGTGTCGCGGACAGGGTGGGTTCAAAAGAGTGTGTCGCATGGAAACAGTGTGCCGCGTGCGATACAGGTGGGCTTCAGGTAGGCTTCAGGCGGGCTTCATGAGACAGACTAGCCAGCAAGAACCACCTTGCGGTATCTCGCAGAAAGATACAGGGTGCGGGCGAGGAGGTGGGCGAAGTAGGCAGCCATGAGGATGTGCATGGCTATGTACCCGTAACGGGTGGCCGGAACGGCAGATGAGGGGTCAGTTGAAGAAGATGGCATGAAATGGTTCAGGCAAAGGATGCCGATGAACCATACCGCCGCAAAGCCTACGACGGCCCAGAGCATGGAGTTGCGGATGGCCTTTGAGGCTGTCGCGCCTATGTATATTCCGTCCCATGTGAATGCGGCGCAGCCGATGACAGGCATCAGAAGCAGCCATGGGATGTATTCACGAGAAGCATCTACGACGAGCGGATCGGAGGTCATCATCTTCAAGAGAGGCACACCGGCGAACTGGTATATTCCCATGAATATCACTGCGATACCCATGCTCCAGACAAAAGTCCATTTGACCGTCTGACGCAGCATGTGCCCGTCTCGGGCTCCTATGTATTTTCCTGTCATGGCCTCTCCGGCATATGCAAATCCGTCGGTGAAGTATGAGAATATCATCAGGAGCTTCATCATTATCGAGCTGACGGCAAGCAGAAGGTCGCCGTAACGTGCCGAGATGACCGTAAAGCCTATGTAGATCGCGATAAAGCAGAGCGAACGCACGAAAAGGTCTGTGTTCATGACGAAGAAACGTCGGGTTTCACTTCCTTTGAAGACATCCTTCAGATCCTTCGGAGACAATGTCGCAAGCGTGTTTCTCCTGTACTTGAAAAACATCAGAAGAGCAGCCGTCAGAAGGCCGGAATACTGGGCAACGACTGTTCCGGCCGCAATACCGGCAAAGCCCATTCCCTCATATCCCAAAGGCTTTATTCCAAGAGCAAGAACGATGCTCATGAGCACATTCATCCCATTGACAGTCAAGTCTGTAGCCATTGGACTGACACTGTCCTGCATTCCTATGAACCAGCCTTTGAAAGCCATAAGGCCGAGGGTCGCAGGAGCAGCCCATATGCGGATGAAGTAATATTTCGAAGCGAGTGAGCGGACTTCCGGAGTGCAATCCACCACGAGAAAAGCTGCTTTGACGAATATCCACTGGATGGCGATCAGAGCAAAGGCGCATGCCAGGGCGATTCCAAAGGCACGGGTGAAGATACGGGCACATTCCTTCCTGTCTCCGCGGCCGTATGCCTGAGCCGTCAGGCCACCTGTTCCGACACGCAGAAAACCGAAATTCCAGTACAACAGGTCGAAAAGCATCGTGCCGATCGCAATGCCTCCGATCATTGTAGCCGCATTGACGTCAAGATGTCCGGCCACAGCGATGTCCACCATTCCCACCAAAGGGACGGTGATATTGGCCAGGATACTCGGTATCGCCAGCTTCAGTATGTCTTTGTTGATTGCTTTCATTGAAAAGATCCTTCACTGCGTTCAGGATGACTGTTACCTGTATTTGCCTTCTTCATCAAGCATTCCCAGATATGAAGAATAGCGGTCGTAGCTTATTTCTCCTGCCTCGACGGCCTCCTTCACGGCGCAGCCGGGCTCATGGGTATGTGTACATGGGGTGAAGCGGCAGCCTTCCGAAGCCTTGAGCATTTCAGGGAAATAGAGGGCGATTTCTTCCTTCTTCAGGTCGACCAGACCGAAGCCGCGGAGGCCTGGGGTGTCGACGATGAAGCCGAGAGATCCTTCACTTCGTTCAGGATGACAGGAAGATGGGACAGGAGGACATGAAGAAAGGTCGGAATAACAGGAAGATGGGACAGGAGGACAGGAATGCAGCGCGTACATTTCGTAGAAAGTCGTGGTATGCTTGCCCTGAAGATGGACGTCGGAGATCTCGCCCACGCGAGGGTTCAACGACGGATCGAGTGCCTTGATAAGCGAAGACTTGCCGACTCCGGAAACGCCCGAAAAGAGGGACACATGGCCCTTGCAGGCCTCTCTGAGCTCATCCACGCCCTCTCCGGTCAATGCCGAAACCTCCAATATCGGATAGCCCGCGCCTTCGTAGATTTCATGGAACGCCTCAAGCATTTCCGCATGTGACTCACGGTAAAGGTCGACCTTGTTGAGCACTATGGTCACAGGTATGTTATACACCTCGCATGTCACGAGGATACGGTCAAGGAAAGGAAGCTTGATCTCGGGATAATCGATCGTAGCGATGATGAATGCACGGTCGAGATTTGCCGCAATGATATGAGACTGGCGAGAAAGGTTGGTGGACTTGCGGATTATGTAGTTCCTGCGAGGCTCCACAGAAGTAATGACGGCAGCGTTTTCCGGCGTAACATATGACGCAAGATCCTGCTCCAGAACACCTTCCGGAACATCTGCCTCAAAATTTACGATATCTCCTACCGCCACCGGATTGGTCGCAGTGCTTCCCTTGAGTCTGATCTTTCCTCTGAGAACTGCAGGGAAAAGATTCCAGTCCGGAAGCTGGGAGAGGAGATAATGACTTCCTGTATGCTTTACTACCGTCGCTTGTCCTTTGATCGCCATATGCACTTGTTTAAAGTGCAAAGATAAAGAATTTCCATTTTTATAGCTATCTTTGTGGGATATAGAACAATTATTATGATACAGGAAAGCCATATCGACGCAGCCATCAAAGAGCTGTTCGCCAATCTGAAGTTCACCGACGAGCCGAAAGGTCTGTACGATCCGCTCAGATACATGATGGAGATCGGCGGAAAACGCATCCGTCCTCGCCTCTGTCTCACCGCCTACTCACTTTTCAAGGATTCTTTCTGCGATGAGATCCTTTCTCCGGCCGCAGCGCTCGAGGTGTTCCACAGCTTCACGCTCATCCACGACGACATCATGGACAAGGCGGACGTGCGCCGCGGTGTGCCAACGGTATACCGCAGATGGGACGAGAATACAGCGATCCTTTCCGGTGACGTGATGTCCATCGAAAGCTACAAGCTCATAGCGAAAGCGCCTGCAGAAGTGCTTCCAGAGGCCTTGGGCCTCTTCTCAAAGACAGCGGCAGAGGTTTGCGAAGGCCAGCAGTACGATATGGATTTCGAGGACATGGAATGCGTCCCTATGTCGGATTATCTGAAGATGATCGGCTTGAAGACAGCGGTGCTGATAGCATGTTCCGCAAAGATGGGAGCTACCATAGGAGGCGCTTCTGCCAAGGATTGCGACCTGCTTTACAAATACGGATATGACCTCGGACTCGCATTCCAGATCACTGACGACTGGCTGGACACATACGGCGATCCAGCTGTGTTCGGAAAGGCCATAGGAGGCGACATAGTGAACAACAAGAAGAGCTGGCTGATGACCCGTGCATTCGAAAAGGCCGATGAGCAGATACGTGGACAGCTTCTTGCCGCCATGGAGATGCCTGTGGGCACAGATGAGGAGAAGGCTGCAAAGGTCGCCGCTGTCAAGGAGATCTACGCGTCACTCGATGTGGAAGAGGAGGCAAAGCAGGAGATCGCAAGATTCCATGGACAGGCCATGGAATATGCCGCTCAGATCGGCCTGGCCCCTGAAAAGTCCGCTCTCCTTGAGAATTATGCAAAAAAACTTATAGGAAGAAGCAAATAGTCTTATCGTCATCCTGAGCGAAGCGAAGGATCTTTATAATGAATATGGAAAAGAAGAAATTAGAGATAATGGCTCCTGCGGGCAATTTCGAATGCCTGCACGCAGCCATACAGGGAGGCGCGGATTCGGTATATTTCGGCGTCGAGAAGCTGAACATGAGGTCGCATTCGGCAAACAACTTCAAGATGACCGACCTCGCCGAAATCGTGCGTATCTGCTCGGAATATAATGTAAAGACATATCTGACCCTCAACATCGCCCTCTTCGGCGAAGACCTTGAGGACATGAGACGCACGCTTGATGCAGCCAAGGCGGCAGGCATCACAGCGGTGATCGCATCCGACATGGCAGCGATCATTTATGCCCGTCAGATCGGTGTGGAGGTACATATCTCGACGCAGCTCAGCATATCGAACATCGAGGCCCTGCGTTTCTACGCGCAGTTCGCCGACGTGATCGTGCTTGCACGCGAGCTGAACCTCGGACAGGTCAAGGAGATCAAGAGGATAATCGATGAGGAGCAGATCTGCGGACCTTCGGGCCGTATCGTGGAGATCGAGATGTTCGCTCACGGAGCGCTCTGCATGGCGATTTCGGGCAAATGCTACCTCAGCCTCCATGAGTATGGAGCATCCGCAAACAGAGGCTCATGCTTCCAGCTTTGCCGCCGCGCATACAAGGTCGAGTACAGGGAGACAGGCATGCAGCTGGAGATCGACAACAAGTACATCATGTCACCTAAGGACCTGTGCACCATCGAGTTCATGGATAAGATCATCGACGCCGGAGTCACAGTCTTCAAGATCGAGGGACGTGCACGTTCGGCTGAATATGTGAAGCGCGTGGCTTCATGCTACCGCCGCGCAGCAGACGCTGTCTGCGACGGCACATATACCCCTGAGCTCGGAGCATCCTTCAAAGGAGAGCTCGAGGAAGTGTTCAACAGAGGATTCTGGGACGGATACTACCAGGGAGCGAAGATGGGAGAGTGGTGCGACGTTTACGGAAGCACTGCGACCCGCAAGAAAGTATACAGCGGAAAGATCACCAACTGGTTCGGCAAGCTCGGTGTGGCCGAGATACTTATTGAGTCACATCCATTGAAAGTCGGAGACAAGATTCTGATCATCGGACCGACATCGGGATGCGTGGAATATACAGTTCCGGAAATCCGTGTGGACCTGAAGCCGGTAGAAGAAGCGACCAAGGGAACATACTGCTCTATCGCCATCGACTGGAGCAAAGTGGTTCCGGGAGCACGCGAGGAGGCCCTCAGTCTGTGCGGCGACGGCTGCGACGAGTCAGCATGCCGCGCCATCGAGGACCAGCGCCTGCGCCGCAGCGACAAGGTCTACATCTGGCCGGAGGCTTAAGCGAAGAGTTCGCGCAAGACTTTCAGGGAGTTTATGTTTACCGCCGAGTCGGTATGGAATTCTATGTAGCGGAGGATTTCCTCCGCTATTTCGTTTCTTACGGAGCCGTTCATAGGTATGAGCATGGACTCAGCGAACGGAAGCGACATGAATTGCTGTACGATAGGATAATGATCACCGACAAAAGGCATGAGGTCCGTCGTCTCCGGACGGAAGCCCAGCTGGACTGCCAGTTCCAGTATGAACCTGATGTGGAAGTTGCTGAAGTCGGTCTGGATGGCGTCAAGAAGAAGGATGTTCTTCTCGCACCACTCGTACATGCCATGCTCATAGACTCCTTCCTTCAGCACACGGAACATGACCTCGGCCATGAACATGGTCATGGTGTTCTTGTAGATGCTGTTCCTGATACCCATCAGCGGATGTCGCGACACCAATCCCTTGATGGTAAAGAGAGTAGATTTGGACGATTCTGTCACATCACCCTCCAGAAGCGTCAGAGGCAGGAAAAGCGACATGCCGGACTTCTTCCCGACACCGCGCATAAGAAAACTTCGTCGTCCATACTCCCTGCTGAGGGTATGGACGACGATGGAGTTCTCACCGAACTTGGTGGTATGCAGAACT
>JAFYME010000020.1 GCA_017556765.1 Bacteroidales bacterium | reverse complement strand
CATAGAGCTTCTTGCACCTGAACGGCATGAAACGAGGAGCGGATTCTCCTTGTCGCCGAACTTCATGCCCATGATCTCCTCTGTCTTCTTGAGAGCCTCAGCTACCTCAGCCTTGAGAGCGTCGTTGTAGCCGCCGCCGAGCTCATAATACTCAGTACAGCACTCTGTAGTGATTGTGAAACCTGCAGGAACAGGGATGTTGAGTGTACACATCTCAGCGAGGTTTGCACCCTTACCGCCGAGGAGCTCACGCATAGTTCCATTACCCTCAGCAGTTTTGCCGCCGAAGCAATAGACTCTTTTCTTGTTAGATTCCATAAACTTTGTAAGTATTTGATTGTTAATGAATATTTCGTAGAAAAAATTTCCGGCGCGAATTTAGCAAAAATTCCTCAAAAACGGACAATAAATCTTGATAAATCAGTCCTCTCCTTCGCTTGCCTGCTCTAGAAGCGACGCAAGTATTCCCGCAACTCCGTTTTTCTCTCCCTTGAGGAACCTTATTCCCGATTTTTCGGGGTCAGGATGGCCTATCGGATAGTATGCCACATCCTGAAGGATGAGCTGTGAGTCCAGATAATCATAATCGTTGTCGCTGATCTGTATCAGCACGCCGGGTACTTCTCCGAAAAGCAGCTTGGTCGAGTCGTTTTCCTGATAAGAAGCCATCAGTCCGCTCAGGTCCATGTCCAGTCCGCAATCCGCGCACATCTTTCCTGCTGCCGTAGCCAGACCTCCGTCGCCCACTGTCATTCCGGCCATGATTATTCCGTCCTCAACAAGCTCTCTGATGACTTCGTAACAGTCGATGAAATAGTCGGGATCCGTGATGTGAGGGCCTGTGCCTCCATTCCTTCCCTGCGTCTGGGCCAGAAGCGATCCGCCTATCCTGAATGAGCATGTGTCGAAAGGAATGTATATGATCCAGCTTGAAGGGTCGTCCTTCAATGTCGGCGGGCATTTCCTCTCTTCGGAAATCCACGGGTGTCGGCTTTCGAATGGTGATGACTTGAATGTAACTTCTTGAGTGTCATCATCTTCTTCTGGCTCTCTTTCAGGCAGCCAGGCCTCGAACCACGCGGCGCTTTCCTGGTCGCATTCTTCGAATGTGCATTCGCAGAGCCTTACGCCGAGGTCGAAAAGGTATGAATTGACTGCTTCTGCCGACGTGTAGAATGCAGCCATGTTGCCCAATGGGCGCTTGTTCCAGCTCCACTTCGCTGACATTTCCAGGTTGCCCAGACGGTAATGTCCTTGATTCCAAAGCCGGTCGATAAGGGCATATGCTATCCTCTGCCTTGTGAATGTGTCGGGATAAAGCATCCTGAATGTCCTGTCTTCCTGTGAGGCCTCCAGACATGCTTGAAGATACTCGGAATCACGCCCGTTGTCGTATGTGAAAGTCGTTACCGGCGGTTCCGTCGACTCGTCCACTATGTCGGCATGCGGACTCTTGTCCGGCTTTATGGCTCCTGTCATCCTCATGCATTCCTCCAGCAGCTCTGCAGGCGTGGCATCATATTTCACACCGTCGATGATGTATTGCGAATATAAAGCAGATTCTTTTTCGATCATATTCAATACGCGTTGGGGATATAGTTTGTAAAAATAACTAAATTTGTATTCACAACAAAAAGTTTTTACATCATGAAGGAGTTTTTTTCAGAGGCGGAATATGAGTCAATGCTTTCAAAGCTGTTTGTGAGGTTCCCGTCTTTTCAGAAAATCGGAGCTGGCGCTTATAAGCCCGGAACAGGGAATATGGAATTCTTCGATCAGCTGGCAGGGCATCCGCACAGACAGTATAAATTGATACATGTTGCGGGTACGAATGGCAAAGGTTCTGTTTCGAACATGCTGACGTCGGCTCTTGCCTCGCAGGGGCTGAAGGTCGGACTGTACACGTCTCCTCATATTCTGGATTTCAGGGAGAGGATGAGGGTGGTCGATGAAAACGGCTTTACATTGATTCCTAAGGATTATGTATGGAACTTCGTCAACCAGTGGCAGGAAACATTCGACCATCTCGACATGTCCTTCTTTGAGATCACGACTGCCATGGCTCTGAGCTGGTTTGCGGAAGTCAAGGCCGATGTCGTCGTTCTTGAGACAGGCCTTGGCGGACGTCTTGACAGTACGAACATAGTGACTCCGGTGCTGAGCGTCATTACGAACATTGGCCTGGATCATTGCGACATGTTGGGAGAGACCCTTCCGGAAATAGCCTTTGAAAAAGCTGGAATCATCAAGCCGAAAGTGCCTGTGGTGATAGGGGAGAGCCATCCGGAGACAGATTCTGTATTTGAACGTAAAGTGCTGTATACCAACCTTCCGGAGCCGGACTTCATGGGCAGCCGTACCGCGATCATGTCTCTTCTGACCTTTGCCGATAAGGTTGAGCCATCGTGCTGGGACATACATGAAGAGGTGCTTGCGCAGATGGATCTCAAGGGAGAATATCAGCGTAAGAACCTGCGTACTGTTCTGGCTGCATTGGAGGTCTTGGCATCTCGGAGCCTGTTACGTCTAACAGGCTCCGAGATGCTGGAAGCCATAAAGCATACGGCGCGCAGGACTGGGTTCAGGGGCCGCTGGGAAAGGATTTCCGACGACCCGTATGTCATCTGTGACATCGGACATAACGAGCATGGATTGAGACATAATTTTTCACAGCTTGAGCATATGCTTGCCGAAGGCGAATGTTCGCATCTGATCATGGTCTATGGTTCGGTCGCTGACAAGGATGTAGATGCTGTGCTGCATCTGATGCCGGAAAATGCGGCATATGTGTTTACGCAGGCCCATGGAAAGAGGGCTCTGGCGGCGGAGAATGTACGTGAGAGATATCTTGCTTTCTGTGCTGAAACCGGTCGAAAGACAGATGATGTATATTGCTGCGGCACGGTCGTTGAAGCTATGGAACTTGCGTTCAGGCATGCGGCTTCCTTGAAGGAGGCTGACGAAAATGCGTGTCCTCTGATATATGTCGGAGGCAGCACATACGTCGTCTCAGAGGCTGTCGCGGCCCTGAATGGCTGAAAATCAACAGACCCCATTTAAATGACATATGAAACGAATTCATTTCATCCTCATGGCATTGCTTGCAATGACCATGCTTACCTCATTTGTAAATATGAAAGGCAGGAAAGAAGATAAGTCGATCGAAGCCTTGTGGGAAGATTATCGTAAGGCTGAACAGCTCGATCAGATCAACAAGATGGCTGATGTACTGGAGGAGATCAAGACGAAGGCACGTGCCCAGAGGGCTTCATGGGATTTCTATGATGCCTGTTACAAGTATGTCAATGTCAAGACACGTCGTGACTGGAAATTGCGTGACAGCTTGCAGACACAGTTGAGGAAAGCTATAGAGGAGTATGATGAGCCTCTGCTTACGTATTTCGTTGACAGGAATGATGGACTCACCGATGACTATCTGCAGAAGGTAGTGGATGATGCGTCCCGTTTGAGGACGAGCCGTATCGATAAGGCATATAAAGGTATGATGAATTCTGCTCTTCAGACTCTGGTCAGGAATGATTATGAATTTGTGCTGTGGGATATGTTCAGGATTATGGCCAATCGAAGAGGTGATATCTTTGATCATGTGTATTCGGTTCTGTCTGAGGAGGTTGCCGGAGTGTATCCGCAGGAAGGCCTGGCGGATTACTACTATGCTTTGAATACCTTGGCGGGGGAGGATAAGGAGGTTGCCATGAAGGAACTGGCAGACCGTTATCAGGGGCGTGCGCTGGCCTTGCTGCCTTTGTGGATTCTTGTTGAAGATGAGTTCAGGAAGAATCAGGATACAGCCTCGTCGGAGTATTTCATGGATCTTTTGAAGCGGCTTGAAAGCTATGAGCATGAAAGAGAAATGTATAAGACCGGGGCCGACAAGGAAGTTGTGTCGGGCATGTATCAGTTCAGGTATCTTATAGATCATATGAAGGCGAAGGCCGTACAGGTGAAGGTCAAGGACGGCAAGGCGGAAATGGCCCTTCGCAATCTCGATAAAGTCAAGGTGCGTATCACCAAGGAAAATGAGACGGTGTTTGAGACTGTTGTGGAGAATCCTGTGAGGAGCTTTTATGCATTAGATACCCTTGCTTTGGAACTTCCTGATCTTGATGACGGTGATTACAGGATAAGGTGCCTTGACGGAAAAGATGAGATCGGACAATGTCATTATCCGAAGTTCACCTTGTCTGTGTCACTCAGGGATGACAGCGAGGGTAAACGTGTGTATGTGGCTGATTATAAGACAGGTGAGCCTGTTGCAAAAGTCGACATGAAGCTGTATAAAGGTGACAGGCTGGTCGAGGAGGCGACAAACGTGGAGCTCAATGGATTTACCCTGCTTCCGGATAATATCGCATCTGTCATTGCAAAGAATAAATCGTCGTATTACCTTGTATGTACCGCTCCCGGAACACGAGGAACTTTAAGACGTACCAGCGATATGTATGTTTCGGGTAATGCACGATATGGAGAGAACGGGCCGGAGGTGAAGTCGTCCTTGGCGAGACTGATGCTCGACCGTTCTGCTTTCAGGCCGGGCGAGACCGTGAAGTTCAAGGCTGTGGTGTATGATGTTGCTGGGGACGGAAGTCTTTCGGCAGCCCATGGTGGGCAGCGTCTGACCGCGAGACTGATTGATGCTTCAGGAAATGAAATCGATAAATCAGAGCATGTCTTGAATGATTTCGGATCATTTGCCGGAGAATTTGTCCTTGACGATATAAAGAGGAACGGTACGTTTTTCATACAGGTAGATTCTGGAACATGGCGTATCGGTCTTAACTCGTTCACTGTAGATGAGTTCCAGCTCCCGACATTTGACGTAAGCTTTGAAGATGCGGGGGAACCCTTCCTTCCTGGAGATACGATTGTCGTGAAGGGACATGTCACGAGTTATTCCGGTCATTCTCTTGCGTCTGCGACTGTCGAGGCCAAGGTTATGTTCGAGGACAGGCTGATAAAGCAGGAGAATGTTGCAATTGCGCCTGACGGCAGTTTTTCTGTTTCTTTCGTGGATTCGGAAAAGAATGAATATTCATATAGCCCATATGAAACCGAGATTAAGGTGACTGACTTGACAGGCGAGACATTGTCGTTCCGCAGCCGTCAATATGTGATGAGGAAGCCAAGGCTCAGCGTGGGTATCGGCGATAAGGAAGACGGATCGTTTGAACTTGTCGATGGCAGCGCGTGGTCTGGGGTCATCCTTGGAGATAATGTGGCCAAGGTTTCTTTTACTGTATCAGATTACGGAGGCGTCCTGTATGCGGGGCTGCCATTGAGCTATCATGTGGAAAGAGACGGTAAAAAGCTTTTTGAGGCATCTGCTGTAACTGGGCAAGAGACTGAAATAGATCTCACGGAAATGCAATCCGGCTTGTATAATATTGTCGCGAAAATAAGCCTTACAGATGCCCGAGGAAGGGAAATCACTGCAGAGACTTCTGGCAGTTTCGTGAAGGTTGCGGATGATGATACCCGGATCGATTCTTCTTTCGAGAACCTTTTCCGTGTTGTTGATGAGGACGAGGTCGCCCTGCAGTTTGGCGCCGGAAACGGTCCTGTATGGGCTGTAGTGGAGCTTTTCGGTGACAAGGGGCAGCTCCTGAAATCGGAAATCATACGTCTTGAGGCAGGACAGATGAGGATCATACGTTATGGATATAAGGCTGAGTATCCTGAAGGAGTGCGTCTTAATGTACTCTATTTCAGAAATTCTCAGTGCCATACATACAATCGTGTGTGGAGACGCCCGGTTCCTTCAAGCAGAATACCGATAGAAGTCCTTCGCTTTGAGAATCTTGCACTTCCGAAGGCGGCATGTTCAGTACAGCTGAGGGTTCCGGCGGATTGTGAGGTTCTTGCTTCTGTATTTGATGTGTCGACTGAGCGTATCAGGCAAAACAAGTGGTCTGAAGTCTCGCCATATGTCCGCTCGGTTGCATCTGTGAATTACAGCAATGCAGCCGGAATGGATGGAAGCGGATATGCGGCCATGATGGGCGATGTGTTCAATACTTATAATAATGGCTACGTTTTTGATGATGTGGCTTTGGGTGAGACTATTGTCGTCGGATATGGGCAGCCGAGAAGGAGGCTGCTGAGGACGAAGAGTTCCAACTCGGCAATGGAGGATTATGTAAGGGTAGAGGAGGAGACTGTCGCCGATGAGGCTATCCCGCTCCAGCTCGCTGCTCGGGAGATTTCTATGAGGCAGGATTTCGCTACGACTCTGGCTTTCGAGCCATTCCTGCATCCGTCGGATGATGGCCTGGTGAATCTGGATTTCAAGGCTTCTGACAAGATCTCGACATTTGTGGTTTCGATATTTGCGCATGACAAGGGTATGAGGAATTCCGTGCTTCGCCGGGAGATGATTGTGACGCTGCCGGTAAAGGTCGATGTAGTTCAGCCTCAGTATCTTCATGCTGGTGATAAATATGTGCTTAATGCTTCAGTGTCAAGCACTTCGGAATTGCAGGTGGCAGGTGTCGCCAAGCTTGAGGTCTATGCTTCGGACTCATATGAGGGTGCGGAGCCTGTCGTGACTGCAGCTGCTGATGTGACCGTGCCTGCGGGAGGATCGGTTCCGGTGTCATTTGAAATCGATGTGCCGGCTGGCATGTCTGTGATGGGGCTTAAGGTTACATTTGCGGGGGAGTATGAAGGTGATGTTGCCGCTGCGAATGATGCTCTTGTGACTGATGGAGTGTTCGTGACCATTCCGATATATCCTGCCGAGCAGGTTTTGGAGGAGGCGCATTCTGCCGTGCTTCTCCATGGTATGTCGGAAGAGGAACTGCTGGAATCATTGAGGAAAAAGTTCGTGAATGTTTCGTTGATCGGAGCGGAATATTCGGCTGTGTCGATAATGGACATGCTTCGTGAGGCTCTGCCGCTGGTCGTTGAGGCGGATTCCAAGGATGTTGTATCGCAGTCGGAGGCTATGTATGTGAATCTTTTGGCTGCTGGCCTTCAGGGGCAGGAGGGTAAGCCTGTGCGTGAGTATGTGGCGGCGGCAATGACTGCCGCGGAGAAGATACTTGCATGCGCTAATGCTGACGGCGGATTCGGATGGTTCGAGGGCATGAAGTCATCGCCTATAGTAACGGCTTCAGTTCTCGACAGGTTTGCCGGACTTCGCGACAGAAGGCTTCTGAATGTTGTTTCCGAAGAGTTTGGCGAAGATGCGTTGGATGCATTTGATGAGGCCGTGACTGCGGCTGTGAAGTATCTGGATGCAGTTTATTTCAGCGACCCTGACAGGCCGTCATGGTATGGAAGTATTTCTTTGTGGCAGTATATGCAGGTGCGCTCAATGTATGTCGGCGTTCCGTTTGATAAGGCAGCTGCTCAGAAGGCGGTCGGTGCGAAGGAATACAAGGAGTTCCGGAAGATGGCCAAAGCATTCCTGATTCCTAAGAGGGGCGAAAGGTGGACTGACGGAGCCGTTATGAGCAAGGTCCGTATGATAAGAATCGTCAATAATCTTCTCGGCTCGGCGTATGGTGAGGAACTGGCGGATGCCTGGGGCTTGAAGCTTTCGTCAAAGCTACGTAAGTCCATGGCTGTAGAACTGGCTTCATTGAAGGAATATGCGGTAAAGCATCCTTCTGGCGGAATGTATTACCCTAATGCCGTGCTTCCTTTCAGAGGATTGCTTGAGAGCGAGGCTTATGCTCATGCGATGATATGCGATCTTTTCAAGGAACTTTCATCTGATCCTGAGCTTGGTGCCGGTCTGGCGGAGATGGCTGATGCTGTCCGCATATGGATAATGCTTCAGAAGGAGACTCAGCAGTGGTCTTCTGATCCTGGTTTTGTTGAGGCCATGGCTTCCGTTTATGATGGCTCGGATGCGGTGAAGGATACTAAGGTGGTGATTCTGTCTAAGCGTTTCAGCAAACCGTTCGAAGAGATAAAGGCGGCTGGAAACGGATTCAAGGTCTCGGCGAAATATTATAGGGAAATCGCATCGGTCGGCTCTGAGCCGGAGCGCATTGAACTCGTTGAGGGTGATGTCCTCTGTATGGGCGAGAAGATCGTGGCGGTATATTCGGTATGGAGCGGGGAGAACCGCAGCTTTGTGCGTCTTTCAGTACCTCGTCCGGCATGCTTCCGTCCGGAGAATCAGCTTTCCGGATGGTCTGGCGGCTGGTTCCGTCCGTTGGCATACGGTATCTATAGCGTTTCTCCATATGCATATAGGGAGGTGAAGGCGGACAGGACACTTTACTGGATCGATGTGTTCCCGGAGGAAAATTCGAAAATCGAGGAAACCTTGTTCGTGACTCAGGAGGGAGTCTTTACTGCACCTGTCGCAGAAATCGAATCTCTTTATGCGCCTCATTATAGGGCGAATGATTCGTTTGGATCTCCTGTTGTTGTGGAATGATGACGGTCTGCGATGTTGACTGATGGCACCTTGGACGTTTTATTGACGAAATCCGCCCAAGGTGTTCAGAAAATAGTTCATTTTAAGGAATTACATGCATACCTCGGCCACTTTTGTGCCTAAATCCGTCCAAGGTGTTAAGGCCATAAATGAAAAAAGCCTCTCTACATCGTAGAAAGGCGTTTTCTTTGGTGGGAGCAGAGGGAGTCGAACCCCCGACCCTCTGCTTGTAAGGCAGATGCTCTAAACCAACTGAGCTATGCTCCCGTTTCGTTTCTTTTGTCCGATTGCTGCGTTGGACTTCGTTCTTCGGTCGGTCATTACCGGAAGGT
>JAFYME010000003.1 GCA_017556765.1 Bacteroidales bacterium | reverse complement strand
GACAGCCGGATACAGGAAAAGCAGTGGCACAATGCAGCGACACACCTTTTTCCGCGAAATTCCCTGTATCGCGGACAGGAAACTGCCATTCTGCCACGATTCCGCGCAGCGACACACCCTTTCAAGAAGAAAAACCTGTATCGCGACAGCCGGATACAGGAAAAGCAGTGGCACAATGCAGCGACACACCATTTTCCGCGAAATTCCGTGTGTCGCGGAAGGGAAACCGCAAACCGCTCCCAACACACAAAAACAACCGCCGCCCCCCAAAAAAAGTCTGCAAGAATCGGGAGCGATTGATGCAGACACTTTCATCACAGGGACGGGAAAAGGAACTATTTCATCACAGTCAGTTTGGCGAGGTAGTCGTAATGTTCTCCCTCGGCGATCAGTTCAGCCGAGAAGCCGGACTCCTCCGCGTAGAATGCAAGGGTATCGAAGTCGACATAGAGCCAGTCGAACGGTTCTCCGAGGACATCCTTGTACTGCATCTGATAGTCCATCTGGCCGTAGTAATCGTCTGCCAGATCAATCATGAGGCTGCCGTCCTCCTCCTCGAAGAGATAGCGCAGGTCGCTGGAATCGATCAGGATACAGCCGTCCGGCGCAAGCAGTTCCTTCATTCTTTCGAAGAATGCCGGCATATTATCCAGGCAACCGATAATGCCCGTACCGTTCATGAGCATCAGGACGGTATCGAACTTTTCAGAAAATGCAGGATCATAGAGATTGACCTGACGCACGTCGACTCCCCTCTCCTTCATGACCTCGACAGATAGCGGAGAAATGTCAATTGCAATGGCCTGCTTGCCCATTTTCTGCAATGCCACGGAATGGCATCCGCTGCCAGCACCGACATCCAGGATCTTCCCCGATGCCATCTCCAGAGCCACTTGCTCCAGCTCAGGCATGTCTTCAAATTCGCGGAAAAGATCGGCTACCGGTATTTCGTCCTCCTCAAACTGTGAGGAGAACACGCGGAGCACATCCGCCTTGCCGTTCTTATGGAAATCGTATATAGCGGCGCCCATCGGGTCGGCCGCACATGAAAGCACTGAATCTGTCATATCATCTTACATTTATGATTACGCGCCTGTAAGAGGTCAGCTCAGGGGTTCCATTGTCCTTGACCTCGCAGATCACATGTATGTTCTTTCCTGTCGCATCTGCCGGAATCTTGACTGAAGCGGCCTCTGACGACGCATCTGAAACGACGGCCTCGCCTTCATATGTACCGGCCTCAGGCATGATCCACCAACGATATACGAGCCTGTCATCCTCAGGATCATATGTACCGGAAGCGTCAAGTCCGACCACTTCCCCGGCTGCGGCGTTGATCTCTATGATCTCAAACCCTTTCGACCCGTTTACAACGACTACCGGATTTCTGTTTCCCTCGCCATTGGCAGCCCAGTCCATTCTGGCCGCGAAATTGTTGAATATGGCCGGATAGAAATATTCTTCATACCTGCGGGAAATCTCCCTTACATAACCAGTATGGTTGGTATAGCTGTATGTAGCGTCATCCATGCCTTTGCCCCATCTGAAATATCCGCCCCAACCGGCCATTTCAGGCACAGAAGGATCATGCAGACCGTTCGGAAGCACATGCAGATATGAAGGCGTGTCTCCCTCAACGCCCCACTTGTAGTTCGGGTATATGCTTCCAAGATTTCCATGGCCCTGAATATGCTCGACATATTCCTTCCAGTTTGATGAGCCTATCGCGTTCTGCGAAAGCCATGCGCTTTCGTCCCAGAAGAACATCAGGTCTTCAGAGAGATCCCGACGCATTTCATAATGCGAGCTGTACGGATAATTGCTGTGACGTTCGCCCCATGGAACATCCTGATCCGTAATCGTATAGACCCTGAATTTACGAAGGAATTCCTTGACCTGCTGAGGATTACGTTCCTGCTGCGCCTGCCATATGGCCTGCGCGAAAGTATTGGCTCCGCCCCATGCGAGGATCCATATCGGCCTGTCATCATCCTCATCGGCAAGAGCCACAATATGGTCGCTTCCCTCTGAACGGTTGTCCGCTCCTATCTTATGACGTCCCAGTTCGAGGCTACCGAGCATCGCTCTGCTCCTCATGTAATCAGCACTCGGCCAATATCCGATCTCTTGAGACACAAGCTCCTCTTCAAGGGACATGAAGCCTTTCTGCGCACTTCGCTTCATAAGGTTCGGAAGATCCTTTTCATATGCATTTATGGTCCTGCTCAGGCTGTCTTTCCATCCTATCGGATAAGCTCGACCGCTGCTGTTCCATCCGCCTGAAGTGATCAATGCCTCGATCTCGAACAGATCTGCATGAGCCATGAGGCGGACCATGGACTCCATGTCATCCGGCTCGATATCACCAGGAGCGATGTCCGTAAGGACTACTATTCTCGGCTTGAGGCCGAAGTCTGAACAATCCGACTGAGATGAGGTGCAGGACACAGCCAGAAGGCATATCATAGCTGCCATAAAAGCAACAGAACGTTTCATGATTTCCGTTTTTGATTATTTTGCGTAAATTTACAATCTAAATTTTGACTAAACAACCAGCATTTATGAAAACTTTGAACATTCTTCTTGCCGGCCTTTGCCTTGCCGGCGTCATTTCATGCAAGCAGGCTCCTGTGGAGACATGCGACAAAGCGGATGCAGTAATCGAGAACATCATGGCCCGCCGCAGCATCCGTAAATACAAGGAAGGCCCCGTAGCCAGAGAAACGATGCAGACCATCCTAGAATGCGGAATCAATGCCCCAAGCGGCCAGAACAGACAGTCATGGGAGGTACGCGTTGTAGACAATCTTGAAACAATGGATGAAATCATCAGCCTCATGGCAGCCGGAAACCCAGCTGCAGACCCAGGCATGATCAAGGGCTGTTTCCGAGGATGTCCTACAATGATCTTCATAGCAAACGATCCGTCATACGACTTCTCGGTCATCGACTGCGGTCTTCTCTCTCAGAACATAATGCTCTCTGGACACGCCCTCGGAGTCGGCTCCGTATGCCTCGGCAGCCCCGTCCGCTTCCTCAGAAACGCCCCTGAAGCCATAGCAAAGCTCGGTTTCAGCGAAGGCTACACCCCAGTGATCTGCATCGGAATGGGCTACCCAGACGAAGCCCCCGAAGCAAAACCAAGAGACTTCGGCAAAGTGAAGTTCGTAGACTAAGCATCTCGCATGAGATGCTTTTTTCATGGCAATGATATATCAGTTTACACCTTACAAATTCGATGTGGGGAGAACAGGAATGGAGATTCTCATGCCTAGTACACATTCATTCATGTGTCCGTCATTTATCTAAACGCTTGATTGATAGCATTTTACGCTTGATAGGGTAGGCAAAAATCACCTACCCCAATTAACGTAACCCCCTTATTATGAGTTGATTAGGCTTTAGTACCGTGTCAAGGATTTTCCTGATAACTCCGTATTCGCAAATGCATCTTGACCGATCTCAATGATATCATCAGGCAATCTGACATCCTTGAGATTGATGCAGCCGGAGAACATGTTCCGACCAACCTTCTTCTTTTCCAAAAGGTACTCGACATTATAGCCTCTGCCTGTCGGTACGATTCTGAAGCCTTTTCCTACATTTATCCTATACTTCAAAATCTCTTCCCATTGATCTTCCGTCATGAATGTAAAGTCATATTCGACCCGCTTGGTTGCCGGTGCCATTCCATATGCCATCACCGGCATCTCACGCCAGAGTTTCAGTTTACATTGAGCAGCATCAACAGTCAGATACGGAGTTACCTTGTCATTCGTAAACGAGGCCATGCTGAGATCCAGATTCTGAAGCGAACCGGTCCACGACTTATAGTCATTGTCATCCACCGCACCGGCCATTCTGCGCAAAAGCCTGACATCTTCTCCTGTCAATCTTCCGGAGATCGCAAGGGAATGAAGATTTTCCATTTCCGATTCAGTCAGGACATCCTTGAGCCTGTTTTTCTTATCCAAAGTAACGGTCTTGGATGCATTCCGATGTTGATCAGGAAAAATGTTTATGAGCATCGAATGATAAAGCATATCTGCAGGCTCATCTACTGATGAACTCAAGACTCTGTAATATCCGTTACCCGCACCATTCCATCCAAGGTTGAAATGAAGATATCCATCCTGATAACCGTCACAGACAAATGCATGCTTATCATTCATGACAACAACAGGCCTTCCTTTCATCAGCTCATTGATCGTCAAATCGAACAATTGACCCTGAGGCAATGTCAGGAGCCTGCATTGAGGGCTGAATCCGAATGTATCCACAAGAGCCTTCCTGTAATTTCCGCTGTAGCTGGCTGTCGACAATGGACCATATATGGTCTCAGTGGCAGAACCAATCTGAGCCAGCAATGACGCAGGATCATCAGAACCTGGAGAATTGTAATATTTCATGACCTGACCGAGCGCGACAGGACCGCATCCTGCAACAGCATGAACAGAATCTCCCTCGAAGACAAGACGAGGACACTCCGAATTGAACGGTTCCTTCTGTCCCCACACGATATCCTTCAATAACGGATGTACAGACTTGCCTGAAGGCCCATGCAAATCATCACCTATATGCCCGAGCTGTGTCTTATAATACTTCAACACACTGAGGAATTCAGGTTCAACAGACCTGATTCCATATTCAAGGCCGTATGCCAATATCGGATTGTCCAAGTCTCTTGTAAAAGCATCATTTGCAATAACTGCAAAATAATGAGAGCGTATGCTTGACGCTACCGTAAACTCAGGAGCATCATAAATGAACCTGATTTCACATGTATCAGGATCCATTGCGTTTTCTGCAAGAAACTCCTTAAGAACCTTCGTGGCAGGCTCATGTCTTTCATCCGGATGTACCGAAATTTCCTTGCTTTTGGAGAATACATCCTTGTTTTGATGCACAACCCTCATGGGCCCGATCAGCAAGTTTCCTATATTGACAGCCTTAAGACGATAAATGAATGTAAAATTATCTTTCCTGATATCATAATCCATGTCAATGAACTCGAATCCATCAAACACCGGACTCAGATACCTTTGAAGATTCTTTGTGGTCAGACTATAGCGGACAGTAAGCGTATCTCCGACAACGACGCTGTCCGGTGCATCGATTGTGAAATATTCATCAACTGCCTGAGCTTTCACAGTGATACAGCCCAGGCAGTAAATATATAAAACAAATATTATCTTGATGACTTTTGCCAACATGATGCGTAATTCTTTATGCCAACATCTTCGCAACAGTCGCCATGTCAACTTTTTCGCGGGTATAGGCCTGCGGGAACGAAAGGCCGTCGCCGAGAAGTTCGAAATTCAATGAAGCCGCATACTCATTGAGGAGTCTGACGCTTGCTCCTGCCCATGTGTAGGAACCGAAGGCGTAGAAGCGGCGATCCTTGATGAGACGGGCCTGAAGAGCCTTCATGAATGTTTCCACAGGAGGATAGATTCCGTTGTTGTATGTCGGAGAGCCGACCACGATAGTATCGTATCTGAACACATCGCGAAGAGCTCCTGAAAGACCGAGCTCACCGGCGTTGTTTCCTGCAAGGTCATGGATTGCATAAGGTACTCCAAGAGCATCAAGCTCCATAGCGAGTGCATCTGCCGCTGCCGCTGTATTTCCATACATTGATCCATACACGATGCATACTCCCCTTTCGACCTCATAACGGCTCATCTTGTCATAAAGATCCACGACAGCCGGGATGTTCTTTTCCCAGACCGGTCCATGTGTACTGCAGACCCTCTTTATCGGAAGGCCGCCGAGCTTCTTGAGCGCAGTCTGTACAGGGATTCCGTACTTACCTACGATACATGCATAGTAACGGGTCATCTCGTCACGGAACTGCTCGAATGTACCATCATCGTCGATGACATCTTCATCGATCGAGCCGAATGTACCGAAAGCGTCTCCAGAGAAGAGGGTGCCTTCTTCCTCAAGCCATGTAACCATGGTCTCAGGCCAATGCACCATAGGAACCATATAGAATTTCAGCGTGCACGATCCAAGGCTCAGCTCACCGCCCTCTGGCATGACAAGCACATCTTCTTCAGACACCCCGTAATAACCCTTGAGCATTGGAACAGTCTTGGCGTTTGCAACAATCTTCAAGCCCGGGTACCTGCCCTGCATGTATGCTATCAATGACGAATGATCCGGCTCCATATGATTGACTACCAGATAGTCGATCTGCCTGTCACCGATCGCTTCCTCTATATTTGCAATGAACTCTTCCTCAAAACCGCTTTCGACGGTATCGATCAATGCAACCTTTTCATCTGCAACCACATATGAATTGTAGCTGACTCCGACAGGGATAGGCCAAAGGCCTTCAAAAAGCACCTTGTCATCGTCATTCACTCCTATATAAAAGATTCTTTCACTTATTCTCTTCATCTTCGGTTATCCCCTTTAGAAAGAATATTTATAAGATACTCCTACCGAAACCCTGTTTGAGGAAATTCCGGTAATAGGGGCCTTGAGCTGGACTCCCTTCTTACTGTCCTCCTTGCGGGCATCAATGACCTTGTCATAAAGGTTGTCATACAGAACATAGAAATCGAAAGAGCTGCGCTTGTCAAGGGTCCATTCAAGACCCGCCGCGCCACGATATCTGTTCATGTACACGTCCTTATGTCCAAGGAATTCCGCTTTCTTATAATCGTCACCTGTGCTTTCCACGCCCCATTTCGCACCGTTCAAAACCAGTCTAGGCTCGAAATACGCATATGGCTCAAGAGGAACCGCACGGAACTTATAAGCCACTTTCAGACGACTCCTGAGAGCCCATCCCATCTGAGGCTGCTGATAGTTGTTCAGCTCACGCATCTTGTATGTTCCCTGCACCCTTTCCCTGAGAGAGAACTTCCACTGGCCGACCTTGTATGAAGCAGTAAGGTCTCCGGAAACTCTGTGACGCCACTCGGTCCAGTTGGTGGTGATCTCCTCGGTATCAGGCATCTCCGTCTTGCTCTTCTGCACGGCGATAGCTGTATATGACACTCCGGCTTTGAGATAATCACAGATCTTGTATGAGAATCCTACCTGACTGTAAGAACGGTCGAGGATGTGGCTGCCACCGAAGAAACGCAGCTCTTCAGAAACATTCACATGCATTCCCTTCATGATCTTATAATCAACCTCGGCAGACACGCGTGCTCCGAATGCGTCAGAATCATCTTCATCCGCATGCATTACGACCGGGGCCGACAAGAATGCGACACAAAGCGTCGCCAGCATATAAAATCTTCTTTTCATATTATCCGATAAAGTCTTTTTCCTTCCTGAGCTGGTCAACTGTATTTCCCTGACCCTGAGGAAGATCGTATGTAATCTTGATGAATGCAGAATCGCGGAGGAAATCCACAGCTCCGACCTCTATCGTCTTCACCTTCACACCTATTCTCTTCTCAAGATCTGCCTTGAGCTCATCACGCTTTTCCGGAACAATCAGGTCGATTCGGTCATATGTGACAAGCTTTGTAGACGTATGGGCAATGATCTTATCTGATTCAAGAATCCACGTCAGAAGGATTATGAGGAGGTTGGCAAACAGGAGCTCTGCATAAGAGATGTTCAGGGCCAGACCATTGACGATGGATATGGCTATGATCACGAAAAGATATGTCATCTCCCTGACGGGCATCGTTTCCGTCCTGTATCTGATCATGCCGAAGATAGCGAAAAGTCCGAGGGCGAAACCGATCTGCATCTCGATGTTTTCCATCACGAACAGAAGGATGAACATCGCTGCAGAGAACATCAGGAATGTGAAATAATAGTCCCTGCGTCTTGATTTTCTGTAGTAGAACAGGTGCACTATGATCCACGACACGAGCATCGTGAATGCAAAATGGATTCCCAGGTGCATGAGGCTCTGCACGTCAAACAGAGGCACTCCGAGGAATGTAGTGGCCTGAGCCACATCATAGCCGAATTCGGCCGCTATGGACGGATCAAACTCGCTGAATGCAGAAGACAGGGTGTCTGCTGCCTCAGGCGACCAGTTCGCCGCCATTGTAGGATCAATCTGTAATGGTATCATGTTGTCAGTTGTTGGTTCTGTGATAAAGTTTCTTTCCTGTGAGCTTCTCAATATATCTCACCTTTTCAATGAATCTGCCCGGTCTGGCCTGAGGATCTGTCAGCGTCACTGCCACGCAGTATTTACTGATTCTGTATGGGAACACCCTGTGTCTGAGAAGAATCTGTCTCATCTGCGAGTCTACCCTGCCGTCCTGCTTGAGTTCTATGATCACAAAATCGCCAAGAGAGGCCTCGGCACCGCTTCTGAAATTCCTGAAGCCAAGGTTTATGTCTATCGTGAGCCTTTCGGTCATGGCCTTGTTGACAAGAGTGAAACGGCTGAAGTCGGTTGTCGTTTCAGGAGTTATGTCTTCATGGCTCCACCACGACTTCTTCTGGAGGAAATCCGCCGCTTCCTGCATGGCTCCGAAATTCATCACGTAATCTTCCGGAATACGGATACGCTTCTTCTTCGTACGTCCCCTATTGTTTTTTCTCTTGATTTCGAGAAATGTCTGATTATCTATGAGATAGGTCCTCACACGCACCTTCTGGCGCGTCTTCTTGCCGTTCCTATGTGCCGTATACATCTGAAGATCAGGCGTATCGTAATAAACCGAGGCATAAGACAACAACCTCTGACCGCCTATCTCGCACACACGATAACCGGCCTGAAGGGCATCTTCAAGGACGAGCTGCAGCTTGGAAACCGTCGTGACGAACTTGGTATCTATGCGGTTCATGAGGGAGACGGATGACATTTCATCAAGCGAAACGGCATTCATCCTTCCGACAGCACAAAAATCACCCTCTTTATACATAGCTAGTCGGAGACAACGTATTCAAACACCTTTATAGTCTGCAGACGTCCGTTCGGAGCATAGTTGTACTGCTTCTTCTTGGTACCGTCGGCATTATACTCGTACTTTCTGATCGACTTCGGCTTGTCGCGGTCGTCATACTCAACTTCCTGAACAATGCGTCCGTTCTCACCATACTCATATGTCTCACGCCATTTCTGACCATATGAAGCATACTCTATCTGCTCTATCTTACGACCCTGATCGTCGTATGTAGTAACTCTGTCAAGCCATCTGGTCTTCGACTTCGCATCAGTGTTCCATTCCTTGATGGTGAGGTTCTTTCTTCCAGCTCTTTTGGCAAGAGTCGCTGCATCGAGATCCTGAGCTGACATGATCGACGGGAACGCGATCAAGGACACAAACAGCAAGATTAAAAATTTCTTCATTTTATAGATCGGTTTTCATTTATATTATCTTGCAAATCTAATCAATTTCGACGATTTGACAATCATAAAGACGCTGTACAAGCACAAAGGATAAAAGAAATGCCGCACGCGTGCGGCATTTCCCTATATATTACCTGAACCTGCTATTCTGCAGCAAGAGGCGACGGAGCGACATATGTTCTTGCCGCCTGCTCCTTGTCAAGCATGTACAGTCCGTACTTGTTGCCGTCAACAGCTTCGAGAGCAGCGATCATGTCACGTGCCGACTCCTCCTCCTCGACCTGCTCGTCTATGAACCATGTAAGACGGTTTATCGACGCAAAGTCATTGTCCTCTCTGGCTATTGCCGCAAGGTTGTTGATCAACGATGTGACCTTCTTCTCATGGTTGAGGGTATGCTTATACATTTCAAGCACGCTGTCCCATGTAGACGGAACCTCTTCAATAGGGAGCAACTCAACCTTCGCATCACGTGAATTGAGATAATTCATGAAGATGCGCGCATGAGCCTGCTCCTCCTGGAACTGAATGTAAAACCAGTTTGCAAAGCCCTTATATCCTTTTGATTCTGCATCAAGCGACATGGCAAGATAAAGGTAAGCCGACCAAAGCTCGGCATTGATCTGTGCGTTTACAGCAGCATGGAGTTTCTGAGATATCATGGTTCTATATATTAAAGTGTTAGCCGACGATGTTTTACTTTTGAATTATTCAAATTCGTATACTGCAAATATAGGCAAAGAATCCAATATCGCCAACGATGAAAGAGATTTTTTTTATCTTTGCAACAAGAAAATTGAAAACCGAGCGAAATGAACATTAAAGCGATATCCACGAACATCGGCAAGGCATTGATCATCAATGCTCTTTTCATGTTCATTTCACTTATGATCTCCATACTGAACGGATTCGATTCCGCCTTCACTCCCCTTCTGATCAGCTTCCTTGTAACGACCCTGACAGGCATGTTCCCGTTCATCTTCGTCAAGGACAGGCCTTCAACAAGCCTTCACTCCGGCTTCCTGACCATAGTGCTGTCATGGCTGCTTTCATTCATATTCGGAATGTTGCCTTACGTGCTGTGGGGAGGAGAATTCACCCTGATGAACGCATGGTTCGAAAGCGTTTCGGGATACACGACGACAGGATCGACAATCCTGAACGACATAGAGGCACTCCCGAAAAGTCTCCTATTCTGGAGATCATCGACCCACTTCATCGGCGGTCTGGGTGTCGTAGTCTTCCTTTTGATGATCCTTCCGGACCGAAGTCCGTTCAAGCTGAAGCTGACGCATCTTGAGCTCTCATCACTTTCAAAGGAAGGCTACAAATATCAGTCAGGAAAGACATCAAGAGTCATGCTGAGCGTATATCTAGGCCTGACCGCTGCTGAAACATTGTGCCTCTGGGCTGCAGGAATGTCCCTTTTCGACGCTGTCAACCACGCTTTCAGCACCGTCGCTACAGGAGGATTCAGCACGAAGAACACATCAGTGATGTATTTCGATTCACCCGCAATCGACATAATCATAACCATCTTCATGGCATTGTCAGCCATGCATTTCGGAGTCATATTCGCATGTTTTGCAAAACGCTCCCTCAAGCCATTGAACCACTCTGTCACCAAATATTACTTCGGAGTGATTGCTGTCGCATGCGTAATGACGGCATTCTCTCTGAAGCTTCAGGGAGGATACTCATCTTGGGGAAGATCATTCCTTGACTCGGCATTCCAGACCGTCAGTTACATAACCACGACAGGATTCGGACAGGCAGACAACTCAGGATGGCCTCTTCTTGCCAATACGATACTCATAGTCCTGGCCATCCACTGCGGATGCTCAGGCTCAACCACAGGAGGTATCAAGGCCGACAGGATGTACATTTCACTCAAGGCCATATGGGGAGACTTCCAGAAAAGGCTTCACCCGAGCTCTCTTTTCAGAACAAGGGTCGGAGGACGCGTTCTGGTCGAGGATACGGTCAATTCCGTATTCCTTTACATTGTGCTTTACATCTTCGTGCTCTTCCTGTCATTTGTTGCCGTCCTGATCTGCGGACTTGATATAGCAGACGCCTTTTCTGGTACGATCGCCTCACTCGGAAACGTCGGCCCGGGAATCGGCCAGATAGGTACAATGGGAAATTATTCGGAATTCCCGGCAATAGCGAAATTCATCTTCACAATAGACATGTTCTTCGGACGTGTGGAGATATTCCCTATCCTGATAGTATTATCCATAATCGGAAACAGACAGAAATAGCCATGAATCCCTGCCTAGCCATAATCGACCCTAACACACTCAGTAACATCGCATTAAGAAGCGTGCTATGGGACGTATACAACAATGTCGAGGTATACACATACGGCGACATGGACAGTTTCATCAGGGACTCAAACCGCCATTTCGTACATTTCTTCGTCAATTCCGACATCCTTTTCAAACACATAGACGAATTCGAGACGCTGAAGAATCAGACGACTGTGATCTCCGTCGGACCGGACAAGAAATTCAGCAAGGCAGGCTTCAATGTGCTTGACATATCCCTCCCGGAAGATGAGCTCATGAGCAAGCTCCTGAGGATCCAGCTTGTGAGCCGATATGAAGTCCAGCATGGCAAGACAAGCAGGCTCAAGAGCAGCAGCGAGCTTTCGCCGAGGGAGAAAGATGTTTTGAGGCTCATGGTCAAGGGCATGATAAACAAAGAAATGGCAGAGACTCTGGGAATCTCTGCCACAACCGTCATCTTCCACCGCAACAACATCTGCGAGAAGCTTCAGACCCGCTCCATCGGCAAGCTCACCATCTTCGCCGTGCTGTCCGGCATCATAGATATCAATGAAATCTAAGCATTGTCATCCTGAGCTCAGCGAAGGATCTCTTACCTTATGGTAATCTTCAGTTTCCTCAGCTTGGTGATATCCGATGTTCCTCCGTAATATACGATGTACTTACCAGGAGCCGCTTCCATCTTTCCTGTCTCCGGATTGAAGAGGTCGATGTTTTCAGCCGACATAGGGATCTCGACAACCGCTTTCTTTCCAGCCTTCACCGGAACCCTCTTGAAGCCTCTGAGGCTCATGATCGGGCCGTCCACGTCGTCAGCCTTCTTTATATATACCTGCACGACCTCGTCTCCGTCGATCTTGCTCACATTCTTTACAGGAATCCTCAGGACATCGTCACGATACTTAGCTCTTCTGTACTTGAATTTGCTGAAACTGAGTCCATGACCGAACGGGAAGAGAGGCTTGCCCTTGAAATATCTGTATGTATGTCCCGGCATGTCGTAATCGCCGAAATCAGGAAGGTCCGCATCAGATGCGTAGAATGTCACAGGAAGTCTTCCGGCAGGATTGTAGTCACCGAAAAGCACATCAGCCACAGCCTCACCACCGGCCTGACCTGCATACCAGCCCTGGAGGATTGCATCACATGCCTCAGCCTCTGGAGCCATTGCTACAGCAGAACCCGAAAGATGCACGAAGATTATCGGCTTTCCTGTCTTCTTGAGCTCCTGGATATATGCTCTCTGAGTCTCAGGAAGCTCGATCGAAGTCCTGTCGCCTCCCTTGAAGCCCTTGAAGTTCACTCTCATCTCCTCGCCCTCAAGCTTTGGAGAAAGACCTCCTACAAAGATGATAGCGTCTACATCCTCATACATGGAAAGATCTGTTGCAGAAGCTGTTTCTGCTCCTGACGCCCTTGAAAGAGCCTCATCGTGATAGTTTCCTTCTGTCTCGCTGTATCTACCTTCGTCAACTGCCTTTGCAGCAATCTCACATCCCTTTGTATAAACCACATTTTCTGCTCCAACCTTTGCCTGAATACCCTCGAGGACAGTGATGGTCTTACGCGGAATACCATTATAATTGCCCCAGAGGACAAGAGAATCGGCAGCATTAGGGCCTACGACTGCGTACTTCGCATCCTTCTTGAGAGGAAGAGCGTTGTTTCTGTTCTGAAGCAGGGTCATGGTCTCGCGTGCCATCTTGAGAGCAAGCTCATGGTGCTGGTCAGATGCAAGAAGTTCACGAGGAATCGAATTCCATGATACAGACTCCTCAGGGTCCATCTCTCCGAGCTCGAAACGAGCCTTGAGAATACGGAGCACAGCCCTGTCAAGATCAGCCTCGCTCACCATCCCGTCCTTGTAAGCATCCATGAGAGTGAAGAAAGAGTCTCCGCACTCAAGGTCTGCACCGCTTCTTACAGAGAATGCAGTAGAAGTCGCAGGGTCGTTCGGGAATATGTTGTGATGACCTTCTCTGAAGAAGTCGTTCACAGCCCAGCAGTCAGTCACTACAAGACCGTCGAAGCCCCACTGCTCTCGGAGGATCTTGATAAGAAGCTTGTCACTTCCGCAGCAAGGCTTTCCTTCGTATGCATTGTACGCACACATGACCTCCTTTACATCAGTAGTTTTCACGAGACGCTCGAAAGCATAGAGATATGTCTCGTTGAGATCACGCCACGATACTTCCTCGACATTGAACACATGGCGCTCATACTCAGGACCGCTATGGATCGCGAAATGCTTCAGACATGCATGGAGCTTGTCATACTTCTGGTCCGGATCGCCCTGGAGGCCGTTCACTACAGCACGGCCCATCACTGTGGTCAGATACGGATCCTCTCCATATGTCTCCTGGCCGCGTCCCCAACGCGGGTCACGGAAAATGTTGATGTTCGGAGTCCATACGGTAAGACCATGATAACGGCGCACGCCTTCTTCATCACGAGCGATGCTGAACTTGATTCGCTGCTCGGTAGAAGCGACGTCGAACACCTCTTCAAGAAGTTCATCATTCCAGCTCGCCGCCATTCCGACAGCCTGAGGGAATACGGTCGCAAGACCGTTACGTGCCGAACCATGAAGGGCTTCATTCCACCAGTTGTACTTGCGGATACCGAACTCTGGAATCTCCGGAGAATCATAATCCATGAGCATGACCTTCTGCTCTACGGAAAGTCTTCCGAGAAGGTCTTTTGCACGTTCTTGCGGAGTCAGAGACGCATCCTGATAAGGATATGTCTGAGCGGATGCTGCCAGAGCAGCCGACAATGACATCAGAAAAATGAATAAACGTTTCATAAAAGTTTGAGGTTTTAAACAAAGATAGATAAATTATCTCATAAATTTGCAACAGAAGCGGAAACCGATCGTCTTATAGGTGAAAACGAAACTTGATGAAAAACACTATTGAAATAGAAAGACTGTATGAATCCATGTCCGGAAGGCTGTACAATGCCAGCCTGAGGATAGTCGGGTGCAGCGCTGATGCCGAGGAGATCATGCATGATTCGCTTCTGCAGTACTGGAGATTCAAGCGAAAAGACGAGATCCGGGACATAAAGGGATGGCTTACCAGCACATGCATCAGAAAATCCATAGACAAGCTCAGGGAAAGGCACAGATGGAAGGACTTCCTCGAGCAATACGAAGACCCTGCTGCGGAAGAAGAGGAAGAGAGGGATATGAAATACGACATCCCGAGCATCCAGAAAGCTCTTTACACACTCCCCGACAATTACAGAGCGATACTCTCCCTGCATCTTTTCGAAGGCTATGACTATCAGGAGATTTCCCAGATCACAGGGACGAACGAAAGTACGATACGAAGCCTATACATGCGAGGACGACAGAAACTGGCCGCGGCCTTAAAACAGAAGAACTCATGACAGAACTTGAAAGATACATAAGCTCCAACATAGACGCATTCGACTGCGAGCCGATACCTGAAGGTGGAAAAGAAAGGTTCATGGATGCAGTCAGACAGGAAAGAAGGAAAAACAGGATACAGGTAGTAAGCATCGCTTTTACCGGCATGGCAGCCTGCATTGCCATCATAATGGCTATCCTTGTCGAGCCGGACATATCAAAAGAGCTTGAAAGGCATTACACAAGAATGGCAATGAAGGAAAATGAGATCCTGACCATAGTGGGAAGAGAGTGCCCGGAGGAAACGGACATGATAATGAACACATTGAGAACGATAACCGCAGATGCCATCCCTCTGGAGGAACAGCTTCCGGAGGAATTGTCAACAAAAGAGAAAAGCAGGATACTCAACGAATACTATGACCTCAAATATTCTGCTCTTGAAAACCTTATGGCAAATATCAGCAGATAACAACTACTTAAACATATGAAAAAAGTATTCTTATTCTTAATATTGATGGCTGTGACATCTTCCTTTACCACCAATGCGCAAAGCATCACCGGTAAGATCGTGGATGAAACAGATACCCCACTGGCATATGCCAACGTCATCCTTCAAAAGAGTGATTCGACATACATAGCCGGAGCAGTGGCCGACACTGCCGGCAGATTTGCAATAGCAGCCCACCCTGAAGCCGCATGGGTCCAGGTGACATTCATCGGATATGAAACCCAGTACAGATCCTTGAACGACATCGAACTGATCAAACTGACTCCTGATACTGAAGTACTTGGCAAAGCCGTAGTAAAGGCAGTTCTTCCGAAGACAGAAATCCATGGAGACGCTCTTGTAACAAAGATCGAGAACAGCGTGCTAGCAGAATCCGGATCGGCAACTGACGTACTGGAAAGGCTGCCGGGAGTAACCTTGAAAGATGAAGCATTTGAAGTGTTCGGCAAAGGAACCCCTCTGATCTTCGTCAATGGCAGGCAGGTCAGAGATAATGCGGAGCTTGAACAGCTTAATTCGAGCGAAATCAAGTCTGTGGAAGTCCTGATGAATCCGGGATCAAGATACGATGCATCAGTCAGATCAGTCATCAGGATTCAGACTCTGAGGAAGCAGGGAGAGGGATTCGGATTCGACCTGCGTTCGACAACTTATCAGTGTGAGAATACTGACCTTATCGAGACAGTGAACATGAACTACCGATACAAGGGTTTCGATGTTTTCGGCTCGCTGAATTATACAAGAAGCGATTGGTTTCAGAAGGCAATCATCAAAGAGACCCTGCAAGGCAGCCAGATGCTGAAAGTGGACCAGGATGCTCTCTTTACAGGACTTTCAAACAATCTGTCCACGACTCTCGGACTGAACTACCAATTCAATGAGAATCATTCCATCGGTCTACGCTACCGTCCTGACTATCTCATATCAAGCAAAAGCGGAAATCATGTACTTGCCGATGTGACGCTTGACGGTATCATTGATGATGTGAACGAAACAATAGCTGAGGGATATGCAGACCCGAAAGTCGACCATCAGATGAACTTCTATTATAACGGTACGGCGGGCAAGCTCAATATCGACTTCAATGCAGACATCCTGGGCGGCAAATATACCGAGCTGAAGAGATTTGACGAACTGAGCGAAATCCAGGAAGACCGCACATTGAACACGAGCAACCATATTACAAACAGGCTCTACGCGTCCAAGCTCATTTTCTCTTATCCTATCGGCAAGGGAAGCATATCGGCAGGTAGCGAATATACATATACTTACAGAACAGACGATTATCTTAATCCGGAAGGATATGTTGAATCTTCCAACACGACAATTCAGGAAGACAACGTGAATGTGTTCTTGGATTTTGCTTATCCGTTCAGCTTCGGATCAGTTTCTGCAGGCCTGAGGTACGAGCATATGGCATTCAACTATTACCAGGACAATGCTTTTCAGACAGACCGCAGCCGCAAATATGACAATGTGTATCCGAACATATCCTTCAACGCATATGCAGGTGAATTACAGTTCATGCTGAGTTATGCAGTCAAGACCCAGAGGCCGACTTACCATCAGCTCAGAAACTCCGTCATCTATATGAACAAATACAGCGTGGATGTCGGAAATCCATACCTCCTGCCGGAGACCATACAGGACCTGTCATTTATGAGCGCATGGAGATACATCCAGCTTGGCGGAAGTTTCCAGCACACCCGAAACGCTATTCTTCAACAAGGATTTGCAGCTGAAGGAAACGACAAGCTGATCATGTCCAAAACATTCAATCTGGAGCAAGGTATCCCGACTCTGGTCGCATTTGTGTCAGTAAATCCGACAATTTCGTTCTGGTCTCCGAGATTCGGAGCAAGCATAGAGAAACAATGGCTGACATTGCGTTATGACTCGTTTGAAGTCAATTGCAACAAACCTATGGTCCAGCTCGAATTCGGCAATACCTTCAGCCTCGGCAAAGGATTTACACTCAATGCTGATTACACATATATCAGCTGCGGATTCTGGAGAGATTTCGAGATTATCGCACCGTCACAC
Source organism: Bacteroidales bacterium (assembly GCA_017556765.1). Classification (GTDB taxonomy): domain Bacteria; phylum Bacteroidota; class Bacteroidia; order Bacteroidales; family UBA932; genus Cryptobacteroides. The sequence goes on along the minus strand of JAFYME010000003.1, from coordinate 21,895 downwards.
AAGGTCGATGTTTCTGTAAGGAAGTCATTCCTCAATGATGCCCTGAGTGTAGAATTACGAGGTCATGACCTGCTTCAGGCGAAAGATGATGTCTTTACGCAAACAAATGTTTTTTCGATATTACAATATAATATAAGAGACACCAGAAAAGCCTCATTGACAATCAGATACAGATTCAACAGCACAAGAAGCAAATACAAAGGCACAGGTGCCGGAGAACAGCAGAAGAGCAGAATGTAAAACTTGAAAAATAAAATATCATGAAAAGATTCTTATTGACCCTTGCAGCAGCGGCGATATCATTGATCGCAGCAGACGCAGAAGAAAAGACAAAGACCTATGATTTCGGTGACATCACCGGCATCGACGCCAGCTTCCTCTACACCATACATGTGACTGAAGGAAGGTCCGACAAGGTCACAGTTGTCTATGACGACATGCTCGAGACTTTCCTTGACCTCGAAGTCGTTTATAAAGACGGAACCCTCAGACTATCCCGAACAGTAAGGGACAGAAAGTCCGAAAACAAGTTCGGAAGATGGATGTCAGGAGCCGACAGAAAACGCGTTGACGTATATCTGGAAATGGATAACATCAAGTCCATAAGGATATCAGGTGCGGCAGAGATCAAATTTGAAGGATCCTTCAAGGCCGACGATCTCGACATTGACATCAGCGGAGCTTCATCTCTCAAGGATCTTCATGTCAACGGAAAAAGCATGGAAGTGGATTGCAGCGGAGCCAGCAAGGTTTCTGTCTCAGGAAATTTCTCCAAAGAAGTCGGAATAGAAGTGAGCGGGGCAAGCAGAATGACTTACACTGGCGACTCTGAGACACTTGAAGCTGACATGAGCGGAGCCAGCTCATTCAAATGTGAAGGAAAACACTCTACAGCCGACATCAAATGTTCCGGAGCCTCAAATGCGGAGTTTGCCGGAAAAGTCGGAAAAGCTGAATATGAGTGTTCAGGAGCAAGCAGCATCGACGCTGAGAAGTATATATCCAGAACCGTAAGTATCGAACTTACCGGAGCCTGCAAGGCAAAGGTCCATGCAGACGAAGACCTCTATTACAATGTATCAAGGTCAAGCAAGATCACATACTACGGTGATGCGAAACTGTACAACAGAACAGCAGACTACAACGTAATAAAAGGAAGGTAGCCTCAGTCCGCTTGTCTGCGGAGCGAGAAGAAGAACTGGAGTCCTCCCCACTGACGGTTTATGGCACGGATATCTCCGCCATGGAACTTGACAGCATTCTTCACGATAGACAATCCGAGGCCGGATCCGCCCACATCGCGGGTTCGGCCTTCTTCTATACGGTAGAAACGCTCGAAGATCTGATCCAGATGTTCCTGAGGAACACCCTCGCCTGTATCATAATATGTAAGGTAGCAGAACTTCTCGATCGAGCTGTAGCATTCAATGTGGATCGTTATGTCGTTTCCGGCATATTTAAGGGTGTTCTCTACAAGATTCTTGATTATGGTGTATACCAATGTCTTGTTTCCTGTCAGAACCGTTCCTGGCTTAAGCATGTTCTCGACCTTAACCCTGTTTGCGACAATCCTTTCTCCAAACTCTTCGAAGACTTCGTTGGATATGTCGAAAAGATCAATGTCCTCCTTCTGGAACTTTGAAGACCTCTCTTCCATCTTGCTTATGAGGGCCATGTCCGTGATGAGTTCCGAGAGTCTGAGAGTCTGATTATAAGCCTTTTCTATAAACTCCTGCTTCTTCTCTGGCTTCATATCCGGGCATGCTATCAATGTCTCAAGATACCCCCTTATGGTCGTCACCGGAGTCCTGAGTTCATGCGCGATATTGCTCGTCATCTGCTTCTTGAGCTTTGACTTCTGACGTGCTTCTGCCTCGGAAACGCTCTTGTGCATCCTCCATGCCACATATCCTATGACGGAAAGCGCAACAACTCCTAGTGATATATATAACCAGATCATTATGCTGTAGGATTGAATATGTATCCGAAACCGGTACGGTTCACAATATAGTTCTTGCAGTTGCCGAGCTTGCTTCTTATGCGGGCGATATGTACGTCGACAGTCCTGTCAAGCACATAAGGAGCGTCTTTCCACAGCTCGTTTATTATGTCTTCACGAGAATATATCTGTCCTGGGTGCGAAGCAAGAAGGGTAAGCACCTCAAACTCTTTCTTTGAAAAGACAACGGGCTCTCCTCCCACAAAGACTTCTTTGCGTGTGACATCTATACGGACAGCTCCGGCCTCGATCATGTCGCTTTTACTCTCAACGACCCTTTCTGTCCTCTTGAGCACGGCACGCACTCTGGCTATTACTTCATTGATAGAGAACGGCTTCGGAATATAATCATCTCCTCCGGCAGAAAAACCGGTCAGGAGATCGTTCTGGTCGGTCTTGGCCGTAAGAAATATGACTGGTATCTGATTGTTCTTCTCTTTCCTGAGGACTTCAGCCATCTGGAAACCGGACATTCCGGACATCATGACATCCAGCAATATCAGGCTATGTTCCGGACCGAGCTTTTCCAGAGCTTCCTCTGCCGAAGAGGCACAATCGACTTCAAATCCGGCATTCTCCAGATTGAACTGGATGATTTCCCTGATTCCTGCCTCATCGTCAACTACAAGTATCTTCTTTTCCATTGTTACGAAATTTGAAATACAAATGTAACAAAAACTTAACAGTATTTATTATGCAGGTTTGAAAAATCGCCTTACCTTTGCACTCGGGTTGATCAGAGAGCCTTTCTGAAACTCTCACAACCCTAATGGTTATTAGTTTTAGTGTTATTAATTATGTGGTTAATGAGGCATCCTCGCGTGAGCGACGAAGTCTCATTTTGTTTTATATACCTTTGAAGATGAGACAAAAAAATTGACCGTCACTCCTTCACAGGCCATGACGGTCAGAGAATAGGATATAGACTAACTCTATTATAGATATACCGATCTATTGAATTTTACAGTTTAAGTTCAGTTTGTAGCGTCTTTATCCGATGTCATAATTAAAACAACGGTGCAAATTTGAGAAAAGAGACATGTAATTTAAAGTGCATAATCCGTAAGCATTTATACATATTCCGAATAATGTCATATTTTTCACTATCTTTGTCATGAAAACGGACAAATCATGCTTACACATACCTTCACTGAATACGACCAGCCCCGCATCACAATACATGAGATAAGTAACAATCTCGACCTTGATGCACCTTTGAAGCTACACAGCTATCACCTGATTATGGTGGAGGCAGGTCATATGACCGTCGACTTGAATTTCAACATTTACGAAATGACGGGAAACAGTACCTTGCATATTTCTGCCGGAGATATAATCAGAAATATAGTTCCTTCTGAAGACCTCAAGGGTTATCACATAGTATTTTCCCCGGAATTTCAGAATGAAATGAGGACAATCAGGAAATCCCCTATCAATCTGCAGCTGAAGAAGGAATTTCCGTATCAGACATTCTCGAAAGAAGAATATGAATATCTGCAGGCAAGCGTCAGAAAGACGATAAGGTACATGGAGTTGCCGTCCCACCACTACAGAAGCATTGTGATCAAGAATGAAATTCAGAACCTTCTTCTGGACATTTCTGACAAACGAAGGACTGAGAACCAGCTGTCACCAGATATGGACAGTCAGGACCATAATGAAACGATAAGAAAACGCTTCAGAGCGCTTATAGACGGCTATTGCGTCATGCATCATCAGGTAAACTGGTATGCAGAAGCGCTGAAGATCTCCCCTGATTATCTGTCAAAGATAATACGCGAACATGACGGAACGTCGGCATCGGTGTGGATACATAAAAGCATCATAGAGACAGCCAAATCACTGCTCAAGAACTTTGATCTTTCCATAAAGGAAATCAGTCTCAGGCTGAACTTCCCGGACCAGTCAAGCTTCGGCCGCTTCTTCAAATCAATTACCGGCCAGTCCCCTAAAGCTTTCCGCGAAGGACTGACCTGCAGATGATCTTTTCTATAGAACCGTATGGTCGAGAAGTATCTTCAAGCCCATGACTATCAGGATGAAACCTCCTGCAAACTCGGCTTTTGACTTGTAGCGGTTTCCGAAGATGTTTCCGATATATACTCCGACTCCGGAGAAAGCAGCTGTCGTCATGCCTATGAACAGGACGGCGTACCATATATTGACCTTCAGGAAGGCAAACGACACTCCGATCGCCAGTGCATCGATACTGGTTGCTACCGCCATTGCAAGCATGGTCTTGAACGAGAAATCCGGATCCACACAACATTCTTCATCCTTATGGAAGGATTCCTTGATCATGTTGAATCCAATGATTCCAAGAAGAATAAAAGCTATCCAATGGTCCACATTCGAGACGAAATCCGCAAAGCTGACGCCGAGGAAGAAGCCCAGCAGAGGCATCAGAGCCTGAAAGCCTCCGAACCAGAGCGCTGTAAGTCCCGCATGCTTCAGACGCACATTCTGCACGGAAAGTCCCTTGCATATCGAAACAGCAAAGGCATCCATGGATACGCCCACGGCTATTATCAAAAGTTCGGCAAGTTCCATCAGAAGTCTATTGTCAAATGTCCCATATTGAGTCCCCACTTCCAGTTCTGAACTACCACAACATCCTCACCGTCAGGATTCTTCACAAGCTGCTTCTTATGAAGGAGGGTATGTGTATGACCGCCCACGATAAGATCAACGTTGCGTACCTGAGAAGCCAGATCCTTATCCTCACCATATCCAAGGTGTGACAGGCAGATGACCATATCACATCCCTTTTCATTCTTCAGATAATCTGCATACTTCGAAGTGACCGCAACAGGATCCTGATACTGGAGGACCTTTGCTATATCTGCATCCACGACGCTGCTGATATCTGTCAGAAGTCCGATTATTCCGATCTTCTTTCCGGCCTTTTTAACGATAGTATAGGGCTGCACGAGACCTTCAAGAAGAGTTCCTGTGAAATCATAATTAGCGCATACGACATCATTCCCGAGGTTCTTCAAACGACGTGCAAGCTCTGCGATTCCATTATCAAACTCATGATTTCCAAGGCATGTCGCATCAAATCTGAAGGCATTCATCACATCGATCTCGATGTTTCCGCCAAGCTCAGTGAAATACGAAGTTCCCTGGCCATAGTCTCCGGCATGGAGCAGAAGCACATTCCTCTTTCCTACGGCAGTCCTTACGCTGTCGATGAAAGCGGCCTGTTCTATGACTCCTCCCCTGCCCTTGTAATCGCCGGCACGCTGAGGGTCTATATGGCTGTGGGTATCATTGATATGCAGAATCGTAAGGTCCTGAGCGCCAAGTGACAGGCTCAAGAGCGCGGTACACAATAATGTCATGAATCTTCTCATTACTTTCTCCTCCTGTCTCCTTTAACAGTTACACGTCCATCCATCTTGTATTCGATCGGCCTTCCTGCAGCTGTCTCCGCATTCACATGAGCAAGCACAGCATCAATGATGTCCTCATTTTCAAAGACTGTCACTGAAAGCGCATTATCCGCCAGCGTAAGTCCGTCACCTCCGGTAAGAAGGAAAGAAATAGTCGCCAATCCATAAACCTTCTCATCGTCAATAGGCTCTCCGCCGATCTCAGCCGAAACAAGCTTGCCGTCTTCAGCCACAACACGTACTCCACCAAGGACCTCAAAACGTCCTGCTGCCATCTGCTCAAGAATCTTCCTGATCTCCTTTCCCTTATGCTCCACATAAACAAGCTGATTCTTGAAAGGGAACATGGAAAGCATGTCATCAAGAATGATGTCTCCCTGAGGCATATCGATACGGATTCCTCCGAAATTACCGATACCTATATCGACTTTCTTCCCCATCAGTTCCTCTGTCCTGGCCATGATGATATCGATGAACCAGTCCGACAAAGCACTCTCAGGATATGCAACCTCCATAGCCTCGGTCGAATAACCGATCACATCCTTCACACGGGCCATAGCCGACTGCGCATCCAGCACAATACGTGCAGTCCTGCCGACCGTCGACCTCTTCTTGAATGTCTTTCCATTAGGAGCTACATACTTGCATCCCTTGAACGTACCTACAGCCTCAGCAACATTATCCTTCGATGGAGAAGCTGTTCCTGTCCTGCTCCCATCCATCTCCACATGCCTCCACTCATATTCCTGCCCCACAGCACCTACGCCGCACAGCGTTGTCACTAAAATGATAAATAATCTTTTCATATACTGGATTTATTTTGATTGACCGATTTGTGTAAGCGACATGCCACCCCCGGCTAGGGGGTGCCACAGCTCCGTCAGGAGTGGTGGCGGGGGTCGCTGGAACAAACGGTCAATCAATACTAATTCTGTCTAAGCCATTTCCAAAGATCCTTGAACGTAGTCTTCTTGCCGAACATCAGAATACCGATCTTATAGATCTTCGCCGACAACCATCCGCACGCTCCGAACGTCATCACAAGCAACGCAATCGAAAGCGCAAGCTCCCACATCGGCACTCCGAACGGAATCCTCGCCAACATCACGATCGGCGACGTGAACGGAATCATCGAACCCCACCATACGATCTGGCTGTCAGGAGCATTGAATGCATACAATGCGATGAAGAAGGCCAGCATCAAAGGAAGCGTGATCGGCATCTGAAGCTGAGTCGTATCCGCCTCATTTTCAACGGCAGAACCGATAGCCGCAAACAACGACGCATAAAGCAGGTATCCAAGGGCAAAATAAATGATGAAAGCAAAGATCATCTGTACCCAATTGATATCCTTCAATGTACTGAGGACAGCGCCAAGGCCCTCCTCCTCCTGCATTGCGGCAGTCATCTCGGCCATATCCACGCCACCCATCTGAGCCGTCATCTCCATCATCTGTTCTGTCTGTGCAGGATCTCCCATCAGAGAATCAAATCCCACAAATGCAGAGAATCCGCCGACCAGAACCAGAGTAAGCACAATCCACAGGAAGAACTGAGTGAGCGCCACGCAAGCAACTCCGATGATCTTTCCGAACATGAGCTCGGTAGCCTTCACAGAAGAAACGAGCACCTCAACGACACGGCTGGCCTTCTCCTCGATAACGCTCTGCATGACCATTCCGGAGAACATCGCGATGAACATATAGATGATGATCGAAAGGATCATCGAAATGATCATGTATACCTCAGAAGAAGTGATCTTCTCCTCGCCAGACTCATCCATCGTATATGTAGACATAGAAATGTTCGCCTTCACATCCTCCATGATCTGCTTGAGGTCAGTGATATCATACAGCGCCAGACGATAATCCTCGACAGCATCGTTCACCTTCGACTGAACACCCTCCTTGAGCTCCATGCTGAGAGGCTTAGGAGAATATGAAGACACGCTTACGGTCTTCGCGGCTGTATCCAGAGGCGACACGATCACGAGCACATCAAGGCCGAATTCCTCAAAGTTCGCTTTCATGCTGTCTGCCGGCTCCGCAGAATAATCCTGATAATCAACCGCATCAGTATCAACAAGATAAGGCATCACAATACCTGACTGATCCACCACCGCAACCTTCTTGCCTGTATCCTTCGCCATGAACATGATCACGCTCGGAAGGATGCACAATGCAGCAAAAAGGATCGGCACGATGAAGGTCGTAAGAAGGAATGACTTCTTCTTTACACGTGTAAGATATTCACGTCCTATGATGGTCTTTATGTTTCTCATTTTCATGGCTTACTCCTCCTCTGTTACAAGTTTGATGAAAATATCGTTCATTCTCGGAACGAGCTCCTTGAACGAATTCACTGTCACTCCCTGAGCCAGGATCGCACTCAGAGCCGCATTTCCTCCCTTTCCGTCGAGGAGTTCGAGTACAGCTGTATGACGTCCCGCATCATCCTGATCGGACAACACATTGAACACATTCATGACAGATGCAAGTTCACCGCCTGTATAGACAAGCTCGACATTGTTGTTTCCATACTTATGACGGATCTCGTCGACTCCTCCTGTGATGACCACATGAGACTTGTTGATGAGAGCGATATTGTCGCAGAGCTCCTCGACAGACTCCATGTTATGTGTAGAAAGGATGATGGTAGCTCCCTCCTCCTTAAGACGGAGTATCTCCTCGCGGATGATCTGAGCATTGACAGGGTCGAAACCAGAGAACGGCTCATCAAGAATAAGCAGGGACGGCTTATGCACCACCGTAGTGATGAACTGAACCTTCTGGGCCATACCCTTTGAGAGTTCCTCGACCTTCTTGTTCCACCAGCTTTCGATGCCGAAGCGCACGAACCACTTCTTCAGCTCCTTTGCAGCCTCCCTCGAAGACATTCCCTTAAGCTGAGCGAAATACATGGCCTGTTCTCCCACCTTCATCTTGCGGTAAAGTCCGCGCTCCTCAGGCAGGTATCCTATCTTTTCGACATCGTCCTGGGTGATCGGACGGCCATCGAACAGCACCTCGCCTTTGTTAGGGATAGTAATACGGTTGATGATACGGATAAGAGTCGTCTTACCCGCACCGTTCGGTCCGAGCAGACCGAAGATCTTTCCTTTCGGGATGTCCACCGAAACATGGTCAAGAGCGATCTTCTCACCGAAGCTCTTGCAGACATCTTTACATTGAATAAGTCCCATTTTATATTACATGTTTAAAATTTTTGCAGTCAGTTCGACCATCAGCTCCGCAGGCGTCGCTTCTCCGACATCTCCTCCCTTTCCCTTATAGTCATACTCCTTCAACAGAGCCACAACGGCCATACATTTCTTCACAGGATAATTCCTCACAGCAGTATCATACTCACTGAAGAAATACGGATTCACACCGAGCACCTTCGCTTTCTGATCATTTGCCGGCCTTGATGTCCTCATGAGCAGAGCTCCATACTTGAGGATCCTGTAGAAATGTGTGTATAAAGCGCTTACGGCCATAGGCATTGCAAACTTAGCTGACGATCCTATGTATGCGGCTATGCGCAAAGCCTTTGCCGAATTCTTCATCGAGAGTTCTCTCGTAAGCTCGAAGATGCTGAACTGGCGGCTGATTCCAACGTTCTTCTCGATATCGGCAGCACTCACCTCCGTCGTTCCCTCAGGTAGGTTCTTGAGCATCTTCTCGGTCTCTATGGCTATCTTGTTCAGATCAGTTCCCGCATGTTCTCCAAGCAGAGCGGCCGCATCAGGAGCAATCTTCAAGCCCTTTGTCTGATAGAACATGGATATCCATTTCGGCATCTCATAATCCCTCAACGCCTGCGAATCGACCACAACTCCTATCTTCGAGACGGTCTTGTAAAGCGATTTTCTCTTGTCCGCGCTCGCACCATGCATCGCGATCACAAGCACTGTCGACTCAAGAGGCTTCTGGCAATACACAGCCAGTTCTTCAAGACTCTTCATCATCTGCGCCTCCTTCACGACCACAAGCTGACGTTCCGCGAACATAGGGTAACGTCTTGCAGCCGTGATGACAGCATCGGCATTCACATCAGCACCGTAACACACTGTCTGATTGAAATCCCTCTCGCTCTCGTCAAGGCAATTCTCGAGGATCGCATCGCATACCATATCAACATAATACGGCTCATCTCCCATGAGAAGATAAACCGGCTTGAAGACGCCTCTGCGCGCCTCATCCACTATTTCCCTGCACAGGGAATCTGTCTCAACAAATCCTTTAGCCATAATCAGACAAAGATAATAAATTAGACAACACCTCCGGCGAAAAACTACAAAAAAAGCAGCACCCGAAGGTGCTGCCTGACAATGTTTCTGTTATTCTGCTCTTTTCTCTTTTTCTTTCACAAGTTTCTCCTTGAGAATGTCTGCGCAGTCGACTACTGCGTCTTCGAAGGTCTTTGCATTCTTCTCTACCACGATTGTGTTACCCGGGATAGCGACCTGAACCTTTACGTTCTTGTTCTCGTGGTCTGGAAGCAATGAAAGCGCAACATCCACTCCTGTTACTGCATCGTAGAACTTCTCGATTCTAGAGAATTTCTTGTCAATAAAGTCCAACAGTTTCTGATCTGCATTGAACTTGATGCTCTGAACTCTAATCTCCATTTTTACCTCCGTTTTTTGCCCTTGGGTGGGCTTGTTCATAACTATGTTTCAGCTGGGCGATGCTGCTGTGGGTATAGATCTGAGTCGTAGCCAACGAGGAATGGCCGAGCATTTCCTTTATCGAGAATATATCGGTACCATCGTTCATCAGTTCGGTAGCGAGAGAGTGTCGAAGGACATGAGGAGACTTGCGTCCGGTAATACCCTTCTGACCTTTCAGCCCGCTCTTCACTGCTCTGTCGACATACGCCGGATACAGTCCGGATCCTTTGTATGTGACCAGAAGCGGCTCTTTCAAAGACCTTTTGCCACCGCACATTGTCTCAACTGCTTTCAAATATAACAATATTTCTTGAGAAAGCGAAGCAATCAGCGGAATTTCTCGCATTTTATCGCCCTTTCCCCTCACTTTGACAACATTTCTGCCAAAATCGACATCTCCGACAGTCAAACCAATAAGCTCGGCACGCCTTAATCCGAGAGAATAAAGGATCGATATTATCACATAAGAAAGGAGGGTCTCATAGTGCTCCTTTCCGCACTCTGTATGCAAGCCTTCAAGAAAGGCATCGAATTCTTTCGGGTGAAAATTTTCTGACATCCTGCCCAGATAATCATTCATGGCCTCAGCCTTAAAGAAGGCCGGAAGACGCTTCTCGACCTTTGGCTTGGCCACAAGCTTTACAGGATTCGAAGCAAGGACTTCCTCCTTCATCAGAAAACGGCAGAACCCGCTCAGAGCCGACATGTGCAGATTTACAGTCTTAGGCGACAATCCCCTTTCGAGAAGCTTCACCTCATATGTCCTCAGCTCCGAAACATTCATCGATGCCGCAAGCTCCTCATCCGAAACCACATCGTCATGATGGATCACGTCACAGAAAGTCTTGAGGACATCCCCATAATTGCGGACAGTCCTTTCGGAATATCTCCTGATATCCCTGATATATACCAGATATTTCTCTATCAGATTCATGTTCAAATGGATCAGCGCACAGGCGTCAGTCCCATTTCAGCGGCCCTTTCACGCATGAACACATCCGCTGCTTCAAAAGAATTCTCGATCACCCCGTCAAGGATGGCATTCTTAACAGCCTCCTTGAGCTGGCCTATTATATTGCATGGCTCCAAAGCAAAAAGCTCCATGACGTAATCGCCCGTGATAGGATTCTTGAAATTGCGGATCGCGTCTTTAGCCTCAACCTCTACAAGCTTGGTCTTCACAAGCTCGAAATTCGAATGAAGACGCGCCACCTTACGCGGATTCTTAGATGTGATGTCCGCATTGCACAGGAGCATCAGATCGTCGATATCGTTGCCCGCATCGAAAAGCAATCTTCGCACAGCCGAATCTGTAACCTCCTCTGTAACAAGGGCTATCGGCCTCAGATGCAGAGCCACTAGCTTCTGAACATACTTCATCTTCTCGTTCAAAGGCATCTTCAGGCCCTGGAAGATCTTCGGTATCCACCTCGAACCGAGCACCTCATGTCCATGGAAGGTCCATCCCAGAGCCGGATCATATCTCTTGGTCGCAGGCTTGGCGATATCGTGAAGCAAAGCGGCCCAGCGAAGCCACACATTAGGCTCAGTTCGAACCTTTTCGACCTCAACGCCGTCCTCGAAGACAAAATCCTTCAAAGCCCCCTCTGCTATCGCCTTGACCTCAGCCTCGGCGACATTATCAAGCACATCGAGAGTATGTGAGAAATTCTCCTTATGTCCCCTTCCCTCTACCGTCTCGACTCCCTTGAGCTTCGCCAGCTGCGGAAGCACATACTCAAGCAGGCCGGTCTCATCAAGAAGCCTGAAACCAATCGACGGCTTCGGAGTAACGAGTATCTTGTTCAGCTCCTCTACTATCCTTTCCTTGGACAAGATAGACATCCTGTCCTTGTTTCTCTTTATCGATTCTATAGACTCGGGAACTATCGTAAACTTCTGATTTTCATTGCTCAGCTTTGTCGCGAACCTTATCGCACGGACCATTCTCAAAGGATCGTCGCTGTAGGTCGTGTCAGGATCCAGAGGCGTACGGATGATTCCGGCAGCAAGGTCCCTGATGCCTCCGAACGGATCGACCAACGCTCCGAAATCCTCCTTCTGAAGGCTGAAAGCCATCGCATTTATCGTGAAATCTCTTCTGAGCTGATCGTCCTCCAATGTACCGTCCTCAACGATAGGCTTGCGGGAATCCCTGCGATACGACTCCTTTCTGGCTCCGACAAACTCGACCTCTATGCCCTTGAACTTGAGCATGGCAGTTCCGAAGTTCTTGAACACAGACACATAGCTGTGTACACGCTCTCCGACCGCTTCGGCCAATTCAATTCCGCTTCCCTCCACGACGATATCTATGTCCTTGCTCGGACGTCCGAGGAAACAGTCACGCACATAGCCGCCTATCACGAAGGCACGCACGCCTTTTTCGGCCGCAACCTCCGAAACGATAGAAAATATCTTATGATCCAGGTATCCCTGTGTTATTGTTGCTGACATATCATTTCATTATATGTAGGGACATTTTCAATGAATGCAAACTTCCCGCCTTGCTTCTGGCAGATAAAGGTCTTCGTCCCGTTCGTTATGATCATGTATCTTACATTCAATACCATGTTGTATCTTATCGCCTGATCGAGAACATCCTGAGTCAGCTCGACCTCCGGCCTTTTGCATTCCACGACCATAAGGGGCTGAGCCTTACGGTCATAGACAAGAATATCAGCACGGTACTGCTTCTCACCAAGCTTGAATCCCGCTTCGCTCATCATCATGTGCATGGGCACCTGCATCTGCTGCGAAAGCACATTTATGCACCACTGCCTCACCCTTTCTTCAGGGGTAAGCGCGACCTCCTTCTTTCTCAGAGGATCCCATACTGTAGCCTTGGTTTCCATAATCTGCAAATATAGTCAAAAATATTGTTAGCTTTGCACTCGAAAACAGCAAGTATGGGCAAAAACAACAGACATAGAAGCGAAGAGGACCTGAAGATCGTTTATGAAGACCAGTGGCTGATCGTAGTGGAGAAGCCAAGCGGCCTTCTGAGCATGTCGGCAGGACACATCGGCCAGGAAACCGCATACTCGATGCTGACCGAGTACGCAGGTAAGGTGTTCATAGTACACCGCCTCGACCGCGACACATCGGGACTTCTCGTCTTTGCCAAGGACTTCGACACCAAGGAAGCCCTACAGTCGAACTGGGACGAAGCCGTACTCGAAAGGAAATACACGGCGATACTCGAAGGAGACATAGCCGACGAAGAAGGCTGGATAGAGACATGGATGTACGAAAGCCCGAAGTCCATGAAGGTCCACAGCTACGCGTTCGAAAACGGAGACGACCCGTCCAGACCGCCTCGCAAAGACTGGCAGTACGCATCGAGCAGATGCCGCAGCATAAAGCGCGGACAGATCGAAGGCAAGCCTTATACTTGTGTGGAATTCAATCTTGAAACAGGCAGGAAAAACCAGATAAGGGTACATTCAGAATGGATCGGTCATCCTATAGCCGGAGACCGCAAATATGGAGCACAGACAAATCCGTTAGGAAGATTAGGCCTTCATGCTCAAGGACTTACATTCATACACCCTTGGACCGGAAAGACAATGAAGTTCACCTCTCCCCTGCCTCGCTGCTTCAGAAAGCTCGTCTAGATCACACCTGATCCGAGCATCTCATCCCCGTCATACCATACTGCAAACTGTCCCGGAGTGATGCCTCTCTGCGGGGTATCGAAGAGCATGTACATGCCGTTTTCACGCATGATCACAGTCGCGTCCTGAAGAGGCTGGCGATAACGTATGCGGACACGGTAACGGCGGATCTCCCCTACGGACATCGCGAGATCCGGACGGATCCAATGTATCTCTGACGGATCGATGCGCAGGCAGCTGCGGGAAAGGCCTTTGTGAGTATGGCCTTCTCCTACATATATGATGTTGCCCGGAATGTCTGTCTCGATCACGAAGATGGAATCCTTGTGTCCTCCGATGTTCAGACCCTTTCTCTGACCTATTGTATAGAACTGGGCTCCGTCGTGTTTTCCGACAATCTTTCCGTATGGATTTTCCTTATAGCGGGTCTTCTTTATGTGCTTCCTTCCGCTTCTGTAGGGCTCGGTCTCGAACTTTATGTCGTATCTTACAGGTTCTGAAAGCCTCTTGAAGTCCTCGTCCGACAACTCCGCGACCTTCTCAAGGTCAAACGGGCAGCCCTCCGCATTCACCGGAACCGCCTTGTCTTCCGAAACATAATCCGTGATCATCTTGGCCTGACCTCCGTCTTTCTGCAGCGAATCCAATGTCGACTTCAAAAACGCATACTGCTCATTATCAGAATAATAAGCATCATAAACCTCAACAACATCCCCCTCGCAAGGCTTGAGCTTCTGCTGAAGGAATGTAGGCAGATCCACCTTTCCCACAAAGCATATTCCCTGCGAATCCTTCTTGTCGGCAGACGGCAGGTCAGCCTCATGCGCCAGCCTTCGCACCTCCGGCTTCACTATGTCTCCGATCGGGAACATGGCCTGCGAAAGCTGCTCCTGGGTCAGCTGGCAGAGGAAATAGCTCTGGTCCTTGTTGGGGTCGCTTCCCGCAAGAATCCTATGTACAGGTCCTTCCGGCCCCTGGATCGTCTCCTTGCGGCAGTAATGGCCGGTAGCGACATAATCAGCCCCCAGCTTCTTTGCGCATTTGAGGAATGCATCGAACTTTATCTCCCTGTTGCAGAGCACGTCCGGATTGGGCGTACGGCCTTTCTCATACTCATCGAACATGTAGTCCACAACCCTCTGACGGTACTCCTTGCTCAGATCCACGAAATAAAAAGGAATGCCCACCTTGCGCGCCACAAGCTCAGCCACAAACCTGTCCTCCTCCCACTCGCAGTCGCCGTGGAGCGTAGTCGAAGCATCATGCCAGTTCTGCATGAATAATGCGAAAACATCGTAGCCCTGCTGCTTCAGCAAAAGAGCCGCAACACTCGAATCGACACCGCCCGAAAGTCCTATGCACACCTTAATTTGTCCGTTATCCGCCATAGAATGAGATATTTTCAATAAAATGCATTATATTTGTAGAACATGCAAAGATAACCAATTGAACTGTTATGACAAGCAAAGAGATAAAAATCGCCTATCAGGAATTCGGATCGCTCGACGAGCTCGCCCCAAAGGACAGGGAGCTTGCTGAAGCTGCGATAAAGGCGACAGAAGGTTCATACGCTCCGTATTCGAGGTTCAATGTAGGAGCGGCAGTGCGTCTTGACTCAGGACTTATCGTAAAAGGGGCGAATCAGGAGAACGCCGCATACCCTTCGGGCCTCTGCGCCGAGAGGACTGCAATGTTCTATGCATCAGCGACATATCCCGAGTCCGCCATGACAGACATTGCCATTACAGCCAGCCAGAAAGGCGTTTTATGCGATAACCCTGCGACTCCGTGCGGCGCGTGCAGGCAAGTCATGGCCCAGTACCAGACCAAGGGAGGCAAGCCTATGAGCATCCTTCTGGTAGGAGGAAAGAAAATATGGAAGTTCGAGAAAGTAGACGACCTTCTTCCGTTGATTTTTGACAGTATTTAAGATAAATCGGGTAGTTATTTTTGCTGATTTGCAAAAAATGTCTACCTTTGCATCCGGGAAAGTCATACACGACCAGCTCCCTCTGAATTCCCCCAGGGCTTGACCGCAGCAAGGGTAGGAGGTCGTAGCGGTGCGATGTATCAAGCTTTCCCTTTTTTCGTCTATATACGTCAAGTTTTCTGTTTTCCCACGCAGTCTTTTTCATTTTCCGGTACTTTTATTAGATTTACGGATGAAAGTAAAGGTATTTGGCACCGATCAGCGACATAGAACGACAGGTATACTCCAATATATATGAAAGGTACTCCCAGAGACTTCTCGGGATATGCCTTGGCTATGTCCATGACATCGATGTGGCGAAAGATATCCTCCACGACACCTTCATCATCATATTTTCGCAGATCGGCACCTTGCGTGAGCCCGAAAAGATCGAGCAATGGATGTGCACAATCGCCAGAAACCTTTCGCTGAAGCACATCGAAAAGAAGAAGAGATTTTCCGGTACGGATGTAAGCGAACTCAAAGAGCTTCATGAAGAAGATGCTGCCGTAACAGGTATCGAAGCCATTCCTTTCGAGGACCTTATAAAGGCGATTGACGAGCTTCCGACACAGTATGGAAAGGTTTTCAGGCTATCCGTTCTGGAAGGACTGTCACATCAGGAGATCGGGGAAATGCTCGGCATCGCCCCTCATTCATCATCATCCAACCTTGCAAGGGCAAAGCAGCTTCTGCGCAAGATAATCAATCAGCACTGGGGCATACTCATCACATTCCTCATGCTTCTTTTCGCCATATTCCATTTTACAGGCAAGGAAGATATTCCTTTTGAATATGAAGAGGAGCTGGTTTCCGTTATCGAAGAGCCGGTTACAGCCGACAGTACCGTCGAGATTGAAAAGCCATTGATCGCAATGACAGAACCGGCAGAAAAGACCACGAAACCAGTGGAAAAGACTGCGGAGCCTGTTGACAAAGAGGAAGAGCAGACTGAACAGGAAGTGCCGGACATCGTCGAAGTCATTGAAAATGAAGACCATGAAGACATCCAGAAGAATACGGACATCATCGATCCATATGATACGGATGAATTCGAGGAGGATGAATCCGGAAAAAGGAAGGGCAGAAAAGTGTCGTTCTCATTCTCTGTCGGCAGTCATGGTCCTGCCGGAAATGATGGAGAGACACAAATGGAAAACGAAAGTTTCCCATCATCTCCACCAGGAGAGTATCTGCCAGGAAATCCACCATCTGAGCCATCGGGCCCTGATTCAGGAAATGACCCGACAGAAGAAGGAGACGAGAATAAAGACGAGGAAAAGGATTCTTCAATGAAAAGAAGAATCGCTTCCGGGCAGCGCAGCGACGACAGCAGATACAGACATTACATGCCTGTAAGCTTTGCAGCGTCATTGAACTGGGAAGTCAGCGAAAGATGGAATATCGGCACAGGTTTAAGATACTCATACCTGAGGTCGGACATTCTGCAGAACAAGTACGTCAGCAAGCAGAAGATCCATTATCTGGGTATCCCGTTAAAGGCCTCATATACTTTCTGGGACAGCAGGTTCATCAGCGCATACGTATCTGCCGGAGCATTGTTCGAGATGCCTTTGGCAGCTCACATTGACGGCAAGAAGATAGATGCCCCGGACCAATGGTCAGCCGGAGTGGGAATAGGTATGCAGTTTGAAATCACAAGAAAGCTCAGCATATATGTCGAGCCTGACCTCTACTATTATTTCGACACCGGCAGCGACATCAGGACCATCCGCACAGACAAGCCATTCAGCGTAACCATACCTGTAGGAATCATATTTACCTGGTAATTTTCCTGAAAAGACGCAGTCTTTCGATATTATCCGTATCTTTATGGAAAACAATTGAAAGATGAGATACGGAATCAAAAGACTCTTGTGCATGATAGTCGCTTCTGCCGCTACCATGATGTACACTTCGTGTGAAAAGTTAGGGAAAGATCCTGATGAAAAAAAAGAATTCACTGAAAAGCCTCTGGTCCTCACGAGAAGCGAAGCTGAATTCGTGCAAGGCACTAATTCATTCACATTCAACCTGTTCAAGGCCGCGCTTACAAGCGATCAGCATGACGGAAGAGACATCATGATATCCCCTCTCAGCGCCAGTTTTGTGCTTGGAGCCCTGAACAACGGAGCCACCGGAGAGACCAGTCATGAAATAGTTGACGCCCTCGGATTCTCCGGAGGCACGACGGAAGACATCAACGTATTCTGCAGGAAAATCATGGAAGGAAGCGGTTTCGTAGATAATGACGTTGTTGTGGAGATGGCGAATGCAGTGATGGTCAACAGTAATTACGGATTGAAGGAGCAGTTCGAGGAGAAGATGGTGACATATTATGATGCTTACATTGAAAGCATTGACATCTCTGATGTCGACGGTGTGGTAAAACGCGTGAACGATTGGTGCAACACGCACTCCGGGGGGCTGATTCCCCGCATAATAGAAAAGGAGGAAGTCGTCCCATCGACCGTACTTTATGCCCTCAACAGCATTTACTTCAAAGGAGAGTGGAAGAAGAAATTCAGAGAAGAGGACACTAAAAAAGAGGTCTTCACAGGCATCAACGGTTCGCAGTCACGCTTGGATATGATGTCCGGAACAGATGACATGAGATACTACTATACCGACACATGGTCATGTGTATCGCTCCCATACGGAAACGGTTCATTCAGCATGTATGTCATCCTGCCTGACGAAGGAGTGGATTTCAATGATTTCATTGCATCTCTGGACAGCGAGGTGTGGAATGATGTCCTGACCTCTACCGGAGGGTATCATGAGGTAAGATTCAAGATGCCTAAACTGGATGTCGAGTGTTCATTCGACCTTATTGACATGATGAAGGATATTGGCGTCAGGAAAGCATTCTCCCCTGATGAGGCAGAGTTCACAGAAATGTGCGACAATGTCCGTCAGAATCTGTATCTTGGGCTACTCAAGCAGAAAAGCAGGATTATAGTGGATGAGAGTGGCACAAAAGCTGCTGCTGTCACTATCGGAGGAATGGAGGCTATGGCACCCCCTTCAGACGACCAGCCGATAATATTCCATGCAGACCGGCCGTTCATATATCTGATTCAGGAGAACAACACAGGAACAATCTACTTCATTGGAGCCAAGCTCAGGCCTTAAGGCACTACTTCTGCAGATATGTCAATTATTTATAGTACATTTGCAGAACTTTATCGTCTATAAGACGGACAAACAAATTATCGGACAATGAAAAGATTTCTTGCAATCATTATGGCGGCATTGGCATTTGCCGCATGTGACCCTTCAGAGAAGAAGATAGAGAACGAGTTCAATGCAGAGAACATCATCGACACAAAATGGGAAGGCACATTGAAAAACGTCGAAGGATCTGCCGTCAAGAACACAGCCAACGTGACCTTGACCTTTGATTCAGCAAGTGCAGGAAAGTTCACACAGAAGAGAAGCGGAGCACCTACAAAAGAATCGTTTGACTTTACATACAGCGTCTCGGGAAAGAAGATCACATTTGACTGTCCTGAAATCAGCGGCACATGGGAGGTATCAAATTATACGGATCAGGTAATGATCCTTACGATTCTGCCTTCAAAAAGCAGCGTAATGACGCTCGGTATCATTTAACCCATCAACCACTTGCATATTCAGCCGGAAAGACATTGCTTTCCGGCTGTTTTCATTATATTTGCAAAAACGAGATCAAGAACTCATCGACCATGAAGACTGATATTATAAAGACATTCTTTGCTGTGATTGCAACCATGGCCATCACAGTCTGCGCTTCGGCTCAAAGCGGGCTGGAAGGGGCATGGCATGGAGAGCTCAGTGTTCCCGGAGGTTCCCTGATGCTGGTATTCCACTTCGACCCTGTCGAATGTACCATTGACAGTCCTGACCAGGGAGCATATGGTATTCCTGCAGAACTGAAGACACTCAACGCTTCCAAAGCGCATGTTGAAGTCCCATCATTAGGGGCCAGCTTTGAAGGTAACCTTATGTTCGGTCTCCTTGTGGGCAAGTTCAAGCAGAGCGGACTGGAATTTCCTATGTCCCTCAAGCGGGGAGATATAGAACGTAAAAGGCCTCAGACCCCTGCAGGACCATATCCGTATGCGAGCGAAGAGGTGACGTTTTCAAACCCGGAAGACGGAGCTGTGCTGAGCGGCACATTGACATACCCGGCGGATTACGGCTGTGAGACTCCGGTCGTGCTTCTGGTGAGCGGAAGCGGCCTTCAGAACAGAGACGAGGAGATATATTCCCATAAGCCGTTCCTTGTAATCGCCGACCATCTCGCACGCAACGGCATAGCATCCTTGAGGTATGACGACAGATCTTTCGGAAAGTCAACAGGAAATGCTGTCGGAGCGACGACAGAGACTTTCAAGAAGGATGCTCTTGCCGGACTGGAATTCCTCCGCAGCCTGGGTAAATTCTCAAAAATCGGCCTTGCAGGCCATTCTGAGGGCGGTACGATAGCATTCCTCCTCGCAGGAGAAGGCAAGACAGATTTCATAATAAGCCTTGCCGGAACAGCCACAGACGGAGCTACAGTACTTGTGGAACAGAACCGCAAGATACTCAAGGGAAACGGTATTCCGGAGTCCGCGGTCGATGATTATTGCGAAGTGCTGGCCAAGCTATATGCAGATCCCGACATGACCGCTGAAGAGCTGGGCAAGCTCGCAGCCGGCTTGGCTCCTGACATGAAGCAGAACATCATGAGCGTCAGGGAGACAAAGGATCCATGGGTACAGCATTTCATCTCCTTCGATCCGGGCGAGGCGATCAGGAAGATAGCATGTCCGGTAATGGCACTCAACGGAGAGAATGACGTGCAGGTCATAGCAGACAGCAACATACCGGTATTGAAGGAGCTTCTGAAAGACAACGGTAAGAACATGATCAAGATATATCCGGATCTGAACCATCTTTTCCAGCACAGCGAGACAGGAATGCCGGACGAATATGGAAAGATTGAAGAGACAATGTCAACGGAAGTACTCGATGACATGACGAATTGGATCAAAACGCTTTAAGATTTACAATGAGACTGTTATATATATTGGCAGCATGCTTTTTATTGGCATCAGGCTGTGACAAGATCGACAGATATCCCGATATACCTCAGCCGCAAAAGCCGGTTGAGAAGCCGGATGACAAGCCCAAGCCGGAACCAAAACCGGAGCCGGAAAACGGGATCATTCCATTCACCCCATCTGATGTAAAGGATGCGGGGGTTTCGTACATATGGGGCAGCAATACTATCCCTGAAGTAACGATATGGGTCACAAAAGACGAATGGAACAGCTTCCTTAAGAGGTATGACCAGAACAACAACAATGCAGACTTCTTCCATTGCGACGTCATGTTCAAGAAAGGAGTCGAAACGATAACGATAAGCAACGCAGGCTTCAGAATGCGTGGAAACACATCCAGACGCCGACCTGAAGGCGGATCCGGCCAGATGCATTCGTCAAAGCCGGACTGGCATCATTGCCATTTCGCTGTGAACCTGCGCAAATATCACAAGGATGACGACCATACTATATACGGCATCAGGAAGTTCAACCTGAAATGGCATAAGGACGACCCATGCTATGTGCGCGAAATGTACTGTTACGATCTGTTCAGAAGATACGGTATATGGACCGCTCCGTTTGATTCATATTGCCGTCTGTGGATACATGTGGACGGAGACAAGGATCCGGCGTATTTCGGTGTATATGAACTGATTGAGTCGATTGATGAAGAGTACGTCGAAAGACGCGAAAACCAGTTTGAGAACGACAAGGGACACCTTTGGAAATGCGTCTACGGCAACGTCGGAATGGCCGATCTGAAGAACGCCGAGGACTGGAGGTTCAACTTCGACAAGAACGACGGTGTGAACTACACATACGAATTCAAGGGAAAGGAATCGGAGTTTGCTGTGGCCAGGGCTCAGTTCCAGGATTTCATAACAAAGCTCAACACCCTGCAGGGAGAGCAGCTCTACAACTGGATCCAGAAGGTGTGCGACGTGAAGATGCTGATGAAGACATATGCTGTAAACGTGGCAGTAGGTATGTGGGATGACCATTGGAACAACGGAAACAATTTCTACCTGTATTTCAATTCAAAGGACAAGGAGAACTACAAGGTATGGATGATCCCTTATGATTATGACAACACCTTAGGCACCAGCGCAGACTGCGGAATCCAGGGCGACTCCGGCACTACAGACCCTTACAAATGGGGAAAGGACGGCAT
>JAFYME010000019.1 GCA_017556765.1 Bacteroidales bacterium | reverse complement strand
AGTACGACATCAAAGAAGACTACGACAACAAGCACGGCGCCCCTAACGCCGCCGCCCCAAAGATCTTCATGAAGTACTTCTTCGTGAACACCAAAACCGGCGAAAAATCCGGCGAAATGCTCACCATGGTCAGACTCGACGAAGACGCCCCTGTAGAGGGCGAGTAATCCTTTACTTCCTGAATTTTATTGACGAAGCCCGCAACAGATTCTACTCTGATGCGGGCTTTTCTCGTATAAAATAGTCAGCAATCACAGCTGAGATTCTTCTTGCGAAAGACAAAAAACTCAGTAGGATATTTTGGGACTATACCGAAAAACTGTACAAAAAACCTTATCTTTGTACCGGAAACCGTACGGAAATTTAACGAAATTTTTGTACCTCTCTTGTACCTCATAAAAACAAAAGAGCTCTAACTCTTTGATTTATAATCAATTAAGAATTAAAGCTCTTTTTGTGCGGGCGAAGGGAATCGAACCCATACGCCTCACGGCACCAGATCCTAAGTCTGGCTTGTCTACCAATTTCAACACGCCCGCGACAGTATGTCCCCGAAAGGGATTGCAAATTTAGTACAAATTATCAGATTTGCAAAAAGTATTTATCCTACAATGTACTTGCTCTTCGGGAGAAAGGCCAGGAGTCTGGCTGTCACAGCACATACCAGGTATGTTATGACTGCTGAAACGATCATGACGCATGGAGTCGGTATTCCCCACGAATTCACCCAGCCGAAAACAGGCGTAAGCGCAAACATATGCATGAGATACATTCCGTAGCTGAGCTTGGAAACCGGGAGGACAATACGCTCGTAGAACCATCCTGAAGCGGTTATCTTGCGTATTACCAGGAAGTAAGCCACCGTCTGCATCATGACCCCGAATGTACAGAAATTCCATGTCGTCTCCATAAGCACAGCCGTCTCATATGGAGCGGAAATCGGGAACCCAGCCTCACGTGGCATGAAATGCCAGTATCCTCCGGCTGTGACGGCATATCCGACAATCCAGAACGGAACCGCATATGCCAATGTCTTTTTCCATGAAACTTCCCCTGCGTACTTCCTTATATAATGTCCCAGGACAAGGAAACCGATGAAGCCGCTTACATAATAGAATGTTCCAAACGGGTTCCATGGACATTCACCCCAAAGATCGGGGCTCCCCGTAACAGCTTCGGCCAATGGTCTGAAAATCGGAAGGACAGTAGTGAAAGCCCACAGGATCAGGAAGTTCCTCTCCCCTTTCCTGGAAACCTTCTCTGCCCATGGCGAGAGCAGAGGCATAAGCAGATACACTCCAAGGAGCATATATACGAACCAAAGATGTCCGCTTGCAGTCATCACAAAATTGAACGGAAGTTCTTTCAGTCCGCCTGCAATGTCGGCCTTTGCACCTGAGCCGAAAGGCGGGATGAAGATGTACAACAACGTCCATATGACAAACGGGATGACCACCCTCACGAAACGTTTCCTGAAGAAAGTACCGGTATCGGTCTTCAAAGGGAAAAGAAGGTAACTTGAGGCAAGGACAAACAACGGAACCGCCGGTCTGAGGGCTGAATTTATTGCTGTGGTCCAGAATGCATTACCCCATGAGGCAATGTATGTACCCTCTGTACCACCAAGATAGAAAGGCTCGATACAATGTACGAGCATCACCATGAAGCATGCGATGAAACGCAGCCAGTCAAGAAAAACGACACGTTCTGATCTTAAAAGCATATTCCTAATCTTATACTGAAACTCATTGCAAGATTTGTATTCACCCTATCGAACCAGTGCCAGAGCTCGAAGCCATGATGATAATGGGTCTCCGCAGGAGTACCTAATGCATAGCCTCCTCCAACCCAGAAATCGGCCAGAAAACGCTTGTACAGATACTGGTAGCCGACTGTACCGAGGAGCGCGCCCATGTTTGCCAAAGTGCGGCCGTCAGTGCTATGATTATAAAAATAATGAGAATACATCAGCTCCGGACGAAGATAAAAGCCTTTCAAAGACATATTGTCCTTATCCGGAAGGAAGAACTTGTGTCCATACCTGACAGTAAAGCCGAGAGGATCGTTTTCATATTTGTCATATCCGGCACATATCAGACTGCTGCATATCTCGCCGCTCTGTCTGACACCCGGGAAGGCCCTTTCATATGAAACTTTAGTACTTCCGCTGAGCCATGAAAGAAAAGTGATCTTTACCGAATTGAGGTAATCCCGCGACGTCTCCGTCCTGGCATACTCTCCTGCCTTTACATTCATCTGAAACAGCACACACAGGAAAAGGGTGATAATAAGAAGTCTTTTCATAGTATAGGTTTTATTTCGCGAATTTACCGACAATATCACTATGGAACAAAAAAAAGAGGAAAAACCTTTCGATTTTTCCTCAGTAGTAGCGGGAGTGGGATTCGAACCGCACGACCTTCGGGTTATGAGCCCGACGAGCTACCGACTGCTCTATCCCGCGATATTGGACTGCAAATATACGGACAATTTTTGAAACTGCAAATTTTTATTGCAAAAATTCCAAAATTTCCGAAATATTTTCTTTAGCAAAGCTCTTCTGCTCTCCTGTAGAGAGGTTTTTCACATTGATGACGCCCTCTTCGATCTCGTTTCCGCCGACGATTGAAAGGAAAGGTATAGCCTTCTTGTCGGCATAGTCGAACTGCTTCTTGAGCTTAGACTGCTCAGGATAGATCTCACATGCAACGCCAGCCTCACGAAGCAACTTGACTACAGGGATAAGATACTTGAGTTCCTCGACACCCATGTTCGCAAAGAGAAGCTTCGTTGTAGAAGTCACCTCTGAAGGGAACTTGTCAAGGCCCTTGAGCACGTCGTAGATACGGTCTGCACCGAATGATATACCCACGCCGGACATGTTCGGAAGGCCGAAGATGCCTGTGAGGTTGTCATAACGACCGCCACCGCAGATGCTTCCGATAGCGAAATCCTTAGCCTTCACCTCGAAGATAGCTCCTGTATAGTAGTTCAGGCCACGCGCAAGCGAAAGATCGATCTCTACTTCATGGCGGATACCTGCTGCATCAATGAATCCGAAGAGCTCCTCGAGTTCGTCAAGACCCTTCAGACCTGTCTCTGACACAAGTCCTGAAGCAGACTTTCCGTTCATGAGATCACGCATCACGGCAAGCTTCTCAGCAGTAGTACCTGAAAGCTGGAGTACAGGACGGATCACCTCGATCGCCTCTGGGGTAAGTCCCTTCTCAGCCATCTCAGCCTCAACCGCCTCAAGACCGATCTTGTCGATCTTGTCGATGGCAACAGTGATGTCCACTACCTTGTCAGGGAAACCGCAGATCTCGGCCATACCTGTAAGAACCTTACGGTTGTTGATCTTGATGCATACGTTCACGTCGAACAATGTGAACACTCTGTCCACGATCTGCACAAGCTCGAGCTCGTTAAGCTGTGACGTAGAGCCGATTACGTCTACATCACACTGATAGAACTCTCTGTAACGGCCCTTCTGAGGACGGTCTGCACGCCATACCGGCTGGATCTGGAACCTCTTGAAAGGGAATGTGATCTCGTTCTGATGCTGAACGACAAAGCGTGCAAACGGCACAGTAAGGTCATAACGCAGACCCTTCTCGCAGACCTTCAGCGAAAGCGCCTTGCTGTTGTATCCGTTCTCGGTACCCTCGACACGATACTCATCGTAATTGATCTTCGAGAATGCATCGCCCGAATTCAAAATTCTGAAAAGGAGCTTGTCACCCTCCTCGCCGTACTTGCCGAGAAGAGTGCTCAGGTTCTCCATCGACGGAGTCTCGATCGGAGCATATCCGTATGTCTTGAAGACCGAACGGATTGTATCGAATATATAGTTGCGGCCGGCCATTTCAGCTGGTCCGAAATCTCTGGTTCCCTTTGGAATTGACGGTTTCTGTGCCATTTTCAGTATTATTATCAATTAGAACGTACAAAGATAACAATTTTACTCTTCTGGAGCAAACATCGGATCCCATGCAGGAAGCTGGACAGGCTTCTGGTCAAGCATCTTGAGCACATCTGCAGGAACATATTTCTTCTCCACAACGAGACGGAACATATACTCATTGAACCACTCGTCAGTCATGATGTAGTTGCCCTGGTATCCGGAAGCCGGTCCCCAGCTGTTCTCCACCATCCACTTCACAGGCTTTCCCTCCACGATATCCACAGCGATAAGAGTCATCGCATGTGACGATCCGCTGGCATGTGTCTGCACCCTCTCCTTCTTGTCCATTCCGAATGCAACTCCCATAAGTGACTCATAATCAAAGTTATTGATATCAAGCACACCCTTCTTGCTGTTTGCAAACTTGCCCACATCACATGAGAAATACATTGCAGTATTGTCCTTGATAGAAGCTATAGCCATCTCCTTGATACGCTCTATCGGAAGGTTGATATACAGCCAGTTATGGCCATCATACACATGTCTGTCATAGTCGATCTCGTATACCTTTCCATACTCACGGCACGGATCGTTCATGATCATCACATAGTTGTTCTCGAGGTCCTCGCCGATGAACTCATCATAGAACGACTTCGGAGTATACTTCTTGCGGCTTACGATATTGTTGTTCTTGTCGCAGCGTGTCCACTCGAACTCCTGCACAGGCTCTCCAAGACAGAGGGCGAGCATACGGTAGATCTCGGAAAGCTGCCTTATCTTCATGTCCTGAACCTTGGACTTCGGAGCCTCGCGGAGCTCAAGACCATATTCACGGAGCTTGAGCTTCAGAAGATTGGCCATCTGGGATGTGTTGTCCGACTGATATGTCTCAGGCATGGCCTCGGCCGGAACGAGTCCATACTTAGTTATCAGGTTTGAAACTCCCGTAAACTGTCCTCCGTCGCTGAGCGGATTCGAGAACAGCCAGTCCACCTTCCTGTCCTCGAAAGGAAGATCCTTGGTATCGATCACTCCCTGAAGGAAAAGATTTGCCTTCTCAAGCTGGTCATAGAAGAAAAGATAGTTCTGAGAGAACTCCATACCGGGAAGCTCATACTTATCTATCATCTTAGCCCTCAACACATTAAGACCAGTAAAGAGCCAGCATCTTCCAGACGACTTCTGGTCTGTGATACCCTTTGTCCTTACCCTGTCAGAGAAGTGGGTATCTATCATGGCTGCATTCTCCGCATTCATGGCCAGAGTATTGATCGGAGTCGTCGCAAGAGCATTCCTGAGCGCCTTATCTGCCGCATTTCCTTCATATCTATCGCTGATTCTGGCAAGCATTTCCGCAGAAATGCCACCTTTCGGATTTCCCGCCGGCTGCTGAGCATATGCATCGAATCCGGCACACATAGCGGCCAGGGCCGCTACAAGAACAAGTTTCTTCATATCTTATGTATTTATTTCCACATAAAAAGAAGCCGGCCCCAAGAGCCAGCTTCCACTGCACCTGTAAGGTGCACAAAGTTAAAAAATATTTTGTCAAAACCCGTAATCTGCCGGTGACACTTCGCCATTCTCCGTCACATCGATCTCGATCTCTCGTCCTCCGAACCTCATGTCAAATCTATAAAACACCGAGGAAGGAGTCTGGCAATAGTCCGCATCATTGTCTTCAAACTGTCCTGAGCCATATTCCGAAGCGGCCAGATAGTCCTTAATCGACTGAGGGACAGCAGACAGCGGTATGTCAGTGAATGTCTTTACCCATGTTCCGTCATGAGCAAACCATGCTTCATTGTCCACTCCATGAGTCCGAGGGCCTGTCTCGAAAGAGACTTTCCAATATCCGCCCTGAGGCTCCCACTCCACATCCCACGAATCAGGATACATCTTATCGAATTCCGCTCTCACATCCTTCGGAGGCCTTCCGTCCTCATATTTCTCGCATCCCACAACCGTCGCCAGAAGCATCATGGCCGCTGCAATCATCATCATTCTTTTCATAGTTCACACAATTTTCTTCAATTCAAAATTCAATTCCAATTTTCTTCAAGCGGGACTAGTCATCTATTCCGATCAAGGCAAACTTACTGTTGAAAGTCAGCTCCATACCGTTCGAGAGCTTCACCTCATATGTCCTTCTTCCGATCTCATACTCCACGTAAGCCACATCATGATAATTATGTCTTACATATTCGCGGATCTGTACCGGAATCAGTCCTGCAGGCACGCCATCGACCTTAGACTCGATCTTCTCCAGAGAACCGTCATTGTTGAAGGTGATCTTCACTCCGCTGACCAGCACCACGGTATAATCAGGAAGGATAAGGTCATCATCCTTAGTTGCATATGAAACTTTATCCGCCGGATAATTCTCGGCAATGAACGCCTGAGCTGAAGCTGGAAGCTGCTGATAGGTAACAGGTCTGTCGTCTGCCTTTACTGTTGACATGAAAGCCGCCATGACGGCGAGGATTGCAAAAATTCTTTTCATAGTTATCTTCATTTACATTGTTTATATTCATCTCACTTACCATTCCGTAAGTTTTACAATGCAAATGTCAGACACAATTCTGAAAAGAAACTGAAATTATCTTGAATTTTTCAAAATTACACGAAAAATGTGACGATTTTCCGAAAAATCGTACGAAAGCGAGAGACCGTTTCGCTCGCATACCGAATATGCAAGCGCCAGGCCAAGACCTGTAGAGCCTTCCTTCCTGCCGCCCGGCTGATAAAAACGCATGAAAAGCCTGTCCCTATCCAAAGGAACATCTCCGGGATTGCTTATGCTGAACCCATTCGCAGAGATCTCCACATGAACAGATGCATTCTGAGAAGAATGTACATATGCATTCTTGACAAGGTTTCCAACAAGCACAGAGGCCATCTGCTCGTTTATCATGCACGTAAAATCACCTTTGCAAGATGTCACGGACGCGATGCCTTTATATGAATAGATTTCGTCATGCATCTGCAATGAATCCGCGAGCATATCTCCGATATTCACCTCGGCCTTGTCCGGGAATCTGTCATTCTCGATCTTCGCCAGCAGGAGCATGGTCTTGTTCAGACGGATCAGATGCTGAAGGCTGCGCTTGAGCTTCACCAGCTCCGATGCCATCTCCTCATCAAGGTCAGGACGCTCCAGAAGCATGTCTAGCCTGTTGCTGCACACGGCCAGAGGGGTCTGAAGCTCGTGCGAGGCATTTCCGATGAAGATCTTCCTCTCTTCATATTCATGCTCGAACCGGTCCACAGCCTCTCGCACTGAATCCGCCAGCTTGCGGAACTCATGGACTTCTGTGCCGGAAGGAACAGGCTGCGCCACCTTGCCCGGAGTATATTCATCTATCCACTTCAGGATAGCCTTGAAAGGCCTCATGTTATAGTCTATGACCAGCACACCTACCAGCCAAAGTGTCACAAGCAGCGCAAGAAACAGTATTCCGGTCCACCAGAGCACATGTTCGATCAATGTATCCTGCTCGAATGTAGGAAGAGAAACAGCGATCTCATAATGCTGGCCATCCTTATCTACAAATATCTGCTTTCTGACTCTAGAACTTGCAAAATCCTCCTGACTGCGCAGGTATGCCTCCGCATCGTCATAGACGACAGCAGGATTGGAAGCCGCATACTCAGGGGAAACCTTCTTTATATAATATGTATTGTAAGCACCGTTGAAACGCTCAGGGAGTTCAGCTCCGGAAAGCATACGGGATATGATGTTGTCCGAATATTCCTTCAGGATCATGTCTGTATCGGCATGTATCCTCGAGGCCATTGTCCTGTACGAGAGCCATCCCCAGACGCCGAGCGTGACGACTAGGGGAACTATCAAAGTCAAGGCTATCTTATGGACAAGCTTCATATAATCAAGGAGTTATAAGTTTATATCCGAATCCGTAGACAGACTTTATCTCTATATCTGCACCCGCCTCCGCTAGCTTTCGGCGAAGGTTCTTCATCTGGGCATATACAAACTGAAAGTCGTCCGACTGATCGATATGGTCGCCCCAGACAGCCTCGGCGAGCACAGCCTTATCTACGGTATGTCCGGGACGCATGAGGAAATATTTCAGGATGTCGAACTCCTTCTTCAGCAGAGATACCGGCTTTCCGTCGATCTTCAAGACCTTGGAAACATCATCCAGGACGACATTTCCGACCTTATAGCCTATATCTCCGTCATTGCGGCTCCTGCGTGCTACGCTTCTGATACGGGCCACAAGCTCTGCCATATGAAAAGGCTTCGCAAGATAATCATCGGCTCCAAGCTCGAGTCCCTTGACCTTGTCGTCAAGAGAGTCACGTGCGGAAATGACTATGACGTTCGCCCTGATTCCCGTCTTCTTCATATGTTCCAGGATATCGAAGCCGCTGCCTCCCGGAAGGTTTATGTCCAGAAGCACGCAGTCATAGCTGTACACGCCGAGCTTCTCCACGGCCGTATTGAAATCCATGGCATTTTCGACAACATAACCCTCCTGCTTCAGCGCCTTGGTCATGAGCTCCTGAAGCGAAAGTTCATCTTCTATTATAAGCAGTTTCATAGTCTGTTCCGGCGGTCCTTATGGACAAGTCCCCAAATATAAGACATTTTCTTCTGATTTCAGCACAATGGAAACGAAACTTTTTATACCTTTGGGGTTCAATTTGACTGACATGAGCAAAAGATTATTTCTGATAGACGGACACGCGCTGATCTTCAAGATGTACTACGCATTCCTGCGTCATCCGATGATCAATTCCAAAGGCGCGGACATGTCCATCCTTTTCGGATTCACCAAATACATACTCGAACTCATAGAAAAAGAAAAGCCGACGCATCTGGCTATAGCTTTCGACCCTCCGGGCGGCACATTCAGACACGAGATGTACCCGGAATACAAGGGTACAAGGCAGGAGACACCGCAGCTGATCATAGATTCGCTGGAGCCTCTCTGCGAGCTCTGCCGCGCCATGCGCTTCCCTGTGCTGATGGTCAAGGGTTTCGAAGCTGACGACGTCATCGGCTCGATGGCGAAACGTGCTGAAAAAGAGGGATTTGACGTATTCATGGTAACTCCGGACAAGGACTATGGCCAGCTCATTTCAAATCACATAACCCAGTACAAGCCAGGCAAGTCGGGATCCGAGAACGAACTCATCGACGTTGCCAAAGTATGTGAAAAATACAGCATTTCAAGGCCGGAGCAGGTCATAGAGATACTTACCATATGCGGTGACTCATCGGACAATGTACCGGGCGTGAAAGGCGTAGGAGAGGTCGGAGCCGGCAAGCTTATCGCCAAATACGACAATGTCGAGAACATATACGCCCATATTGACGAGCTTACCCCGAAACAGAGGGAGGCCTTCGAGAATGCACGCGGGCATATCCAGCTGAGCCACGAACTGGTGACCATCAAGACGGACATAGAGCTTGATGTGACCAGCGAGGAGATGGCTGTGGATTTCACATATGATCCCCTCGTGGCCGATCTTTTCGAGAAATATGAATTCGGTTCATTGAAAAAGTTCATTGGAAACGTGCAGCCGACGGCTCCGAAGGAGGAGAAGAAGCTCTGCTTCGAGCCTGCTTCAGCGGCCGAGGCCTGCCGCATGGCAAAAGCTTCCGGCAAGTCTGCGATAATAACGGAAGGAGCACAGACCGGAATCTTCACAGAGATCAGGAACATGACCGTTGCGGTATGCGAAAATGGAGCATACCATGCAGCCTGCGGATCCGCAGAAGACTTCAAGGAGATCATTTCAGACAATGAAATCATCAAATACGGATACGACCTCAAGCTTCAGCGTAACATCCTGTCCCACAATGGCATAAACCTCAGAGGTCGCCTTATGGACATAGAGCTTATGCACTACCTGATCAATCCTGAGAAGAGCCATAAGGTCGAGATCCTTGCCAAGTCATACCTGGACATAAACCTCGAAGAATGCCTGCCGGAGAAGAAGGAAGAGGCTCCTCTGTCATTGTTTGACGAGGCTCCGGAAGAAGAGGCGGCAGAAGATGAAAGATTCC
The DNA here is from genome assembly GCA_017556765.1 of Bacteroidales bacterium. Lineage (GTDB taxonomy): Bacteria > Bacteroidota > Bacteroidia > Bacteroidales > UBA932 > Cryptobacteroides. Next base: position 8,219 of record JAFYME010000019.1, on the reverse strand, counting down.
CTGAAGCGGTAGCGACCCTCCAGCTTGGAGACGCTATATGGAAGGAGATGGGAGAGGCAGACCTATGCGGACTTTACGAACGCATGGAGGAACCTCTTCTTGCAGTGCTTTCGGATATGGAGATGGAAGGTGTGAAAATCGATCTGCCGCAGCTCAGAAAATATGCTTCAGCACTCGCAGCCGAAATGAACGAGATCCAGGAACGCGTGAGGGAGATGGCGCAAGAGCCGGCGCTGAACATCATGTCCCCAAAGCAGGTCGGCATCCTTCTTTACGAGAAGATGAACCTCGACCCGAAGGTGAAGATGAAGGGAGCGATGCGCAACTACCCTACCGACGAGGACACATTGAACGCCCTCGCAGACAAACACCCGATAATCAACGAAATACTCGAATACAGAGGAGTCAAGAAGCTTCTCTCGACATACATAGAGCCACTCCCGAGCTACATATCGTCTGTGACCGGAAAGATACATACCACTTTCAACCAGGCACTTACAGCAACGGGAAGGCTCAGTTCCTCAAAGCCCAACCTCCAGAACATCCCTATCCGTACGGAAAGGGGCAAGGAGATCCGCAAGGCCTTTATCCCGAGCCGTCCTGACGGCCTCATAGTTTCGGCCGACTATTCTCAGATCGAGCTCAGGATCATGGCCCATCTGAGCTGCGACCAGCATCTGATATCCGCCTTCAGAAACGGGCAGGACGTACATGCCATGACTGCCGCCAAGATATTTGGCGTTGACATTGAGGAAGTTACAGCAGACCAGAGGCGTATAGCAAAGACCGCCAACTTCGGCATCATGTACGGAATCTCAGCCTTCGGTCTGTCACAACGTCTGCACATAGGAAGGGCCGAGGCGAAGAAGATCATCGATGACTATTTCGCAAATTTCCCGGCCATTTCGTCGTACATCGACGACACGGTTGCAGCCGCACGCGAGACCGGATATGTGGAAACCATCTTCGGACGCCGCAGATACCTGCCGGACATCAATTCGAAGAACGGCACGGTGCGTGCTCTTGCTGAGCGAAATGCGATCAACGCTCCGATCCAGGGAACATCAGCCGACATCATCAAGCTGGCGATGATCCATGTACAGAAGCGTATGGAAAGCGAGAAGATGGAGAGCAGGATGATACTTCAGATCCATGACGAACTTGTCTTTGATGCAGTTCCGCATGAAATCGAAAAGCTGCAAAGACTCGTCACCGAGGAGATGGAGAATGTAATAAAGCTGTCAATACCTTTAACTGTAGAATGCAATCATGGAAACAACTGGCTCGAAGCTCACTAATCTGCCCGACACCGATCTGGTAACGCTCGCAATCGAACAGAACCAGGCCGCATACATCGTGCTTTACACCCGCTACAATGCCGGTGTAAAGAGTCACATATCCCGCTATGTAGCTCAAAAAGAGGACATTGAAGATATCTGCCTCGAGAGTTTCCAGAAGGCTTTCAGCCAGATCGGCTCATACAACCCAGAGTACAAATTCTCTACATGGCTGTACAGGATTGCCCGAAACACTGCCTTCGACCACCTCAACAAGCATGATAGGGAGAAGACCAACATGCCGACGACATCCATAAACGAGGATATCGCGGAGCTGAAGGAGCTTCCGGCAACCATGCACAATCCGGAGGAGGACATCATCAACCAGCAGGAGTATGACAAATGGCTCACAAACATTGAGAAACTGAAGGATGACTACAAGGTCGTAGCAAAGATGAACCTTATCGACAATTTCGGATACAAGGAGATAGCTGACGCGCTGGATATGCCTATCAACACGGTCAAGACAAAGATCAGACGCGCCAAGGCTCAGCTTCTCAAAATGATGGATTACTCTGACGAACTTCTTTAACCTGTCATCCCGAGCCTGTCGAGGGATCTAAAACAAATAAAGCAATGACATTCAACGAATTCAAAACCATACTGGAAGACAAGTTCCCGGAAGTTACCGCAGAGCAGATGGCGCAGTTCGAGAAGATGGACGCCCTCTACCGCGACTGGAACTCAAAGATAAACGTAGTTTCCCGCAAGGATATCGACGAGCTGTACAGACACCATGTGCTGCATTCGCTCGGTATAGCCGCATACCTCAAGACTCAGATGCCTGATGTATATGACCGCCTTCGCGGAGACGGTCCGTACAGTGTGTCCCAGCCGATGAAGATCCTGGATCTGGGCACAGGAGGAGGCTTTCCGGGCATTCCATTGGCGGTGATGTTCCCGCATGCAGAGTTTACTTTATGTGACTCCATAGGAAAGAAGATCATTGTAGCCACAGAAGTCAGCAAAGGGCTGGAACTCAAGAATGTAAAGACCGTGAACGCACGTGCGGAATCGCTTCCTGAGACCTTCGATTACATAGTATCAAGGGCTGTGACCTCGCTGGACAACTTCATGCCTTGGGTGAAGGGAAAATATTCGGAAGGAATACTTTATCTCAAGGGAGGAGATCTTGCCGAGGAGATATCCACAGCCATGGCGAAATTCAAGATGCGCAAGGGGTCTGTACATTCATGGCCTATTTCCAGCTGGATTTCGGACGAGTTTTTTGAGACCAAACAGGTTATTTACATAGAAAAATAACCTTGTCTTTCGGAACAAAGTGAAGAATATTCAAAAATATTTTGCAAATCAATTGAAAAAGACTACCTTTGCACTCCCAATTTTATAGGATAATATAAAAATATCTAGATATGAAAAGAACATTCCAACCATCACAGCGCAAGCGTCGTAACAAGCATGGCTTCCGCGAGCGCATGTCGACTCCAAATGGACGTCGTGTATTGGCAGCTCGCCGTCGTCGCGGCCGCAAGAAACTGACTGTATCATCTGAGGACAGATGGTAAGAAAAAGAACCCGACCGCGAGGCCGGGTTCTTTTCTTATATGTATTCTGATATGGAAATGGACGAAAGATATATGCGTGAGGCCCTGAGGGAGGCCATGCGTGCAGCCGAAGAGGATGAGGTCCCAATCGGTGCGGTCATCGTATGCAAAGGCAGGATCATCGGCAAAGGCCACAACATGACCGAAAGGCTGAACGACCCGACAGCGCATGCGGAAATGATAGCGATCACTGCAGCGACAGAGGCGATGGGCGGTAAATATCTCAATGACTGCACCCTCTATGTAACCGTAGAGCCTTGCCCTATGTGTGCCGGAGCGCTTGCGTGGGCTCAGACAGGACGGGTCGTATATGGAGCATCAGACCCCAAGCGCGGCTTTTCCATGTTCTCCCCTTCCCTGATGCATCCTAAGACTGAGGTCGTATCAGGAGTACTCGCAGACGAATGCAGCGGTCTGGTGACAGAGTTCTTCCGCAATAAAAGGAAATAATCATGGAATGGCTTGAAGGGCTGGGACTTTTAGGTCTGCTCATAGGAACGTTTCTGGCGGCGACAATCTTCCCCTTCAGTTCCGATGCGCTTTATCTGGCCATACTGGCAGCGACCGCCAATCCTGTCGGATGTCTTCTGGTCGGCACTCTCGGAAACTGGCTCGGCAGCGTCCTGACGTACTGGATAGGCTGGATCGGAAAGTGGGAATGGATCGAGAGATGGTTCAAGGTAAAGCCTGAGACCCTCCAGAAGCAGAAGGAAAAGATTGACAGGTACGGGGTCTGGCTCGCCCTTACAGCATGGATTCCGTTCATAGGTGATGTCATCGCTATAGCCCTGGGATTCTACAAGACACGTCCCGGCTGGACCATGGTACTGCTTTTGATCGGCAAGTTCGCCCGATTCCTTGTCTGGAACCTTGTATATGGACTGTTCTAAACAATTTGCAGAAAAGTAAAAATAGTAATATCTTTGCAGACGGAATTGAGGTATGGTGTAATGGTAGCACTAGGGATTTTGGTTCCCTCTGTCCAGGTTCGAATCCTGGTATCTCAACCAAAGCAATGAGCCAGCCTTCGGGCTGGCTTTTCTAATGTATATAGGCCACTTGAAAGCTCGCTTTCAGAGTGGCCTATATACATTCGGACACAAGATGTTCAAAGAACATCGGTCATTGCTTTGAAGTGCCCCCGCGGCAGCGGGATCAGGATGTGGACGCAAAGCGGGCAAATCATCATTTTCCTTCATACCAGCGCTTCATGACGTAGAAGGCCTTCTTTCTGCCACCCTGCTCGGATATCAGGCCCTTACGGTTGAAGTCATCCTGAGTGCCGACGATCTGTCGACGCGGAGAGCGGAAATCCTTCAAAATCCATGGAGTCGTACCGGCCAGACCTTCGATTCGGTCAAACATCTGTACATTCTTCAGGTAAAGCTCTTCCTGATATTCTTCGGTAAAACGCTCATTGGCATCGCCATGCCTTCCATAGACGGCTCCTCCGCCGAACTCTGAAATGAAAACAGGCTTCTTGACATCGAAGATCCACTTCATCCTGTCGCATTTCTCCGGAGATCCGTCATACCAGCCGAGATACTGATTGAAGCTTATAAGATCCACATACTCAAGGAGTTCATCCTTTACAGTAACAGTGACAGCATCTATATTATCCTTCTCCATGGCCGCACTCACGAGTCTGGTATCATCCATCTCACGAGTCTTGGCTATCAGCTTCTTCAGGAATTCAAGACGAGGCTTTCCGTGAGGAGTTTCGTTAGCGACAGACCAAATCACGACATTGGCCCTGTTCCTGTCACGAGTGATCATATCCACAAGCTGAGCCTCCGCATTGGCATATGTCTCCGGATTGTCGAACTGTATTGTCCAATATACCGGGATCTCCGACCATACCATAAGGCCCATCTCTTCCGCCACTCGTACCATATGCTCGTTATGAGGATAATGGGCCAGTCTTACGAAATTACAGCCCATCTCCTTAGCCCATCCCAGCAGTACACGGGCATGCTCCTCAGAATATGCCCTTCCGCTGCTAGAGAATGGCATTTCTTCATGTATGCTTACTCCTTTACAGAATACAGGTTCTCCGTTGAGGAGAATCTTCGTGCCTTCCGTTTCCACTGTCCTGAACCCAATCCTGTCATGTATACGGTCTGTTTCCGAAAGGATCGCGACATCATAAAGCTTAGGATTATCCGGGCACCAATACTCTGGCTTTGCCTTCAGTTCAAAACGGGCATATCCCTCAGCATCAGTATGTACCGTAACCTTCGCCTTCAGCTCGGGAATCTCAATGGTCACATCCTGCTCCGCCTTTTCTCCATCAAGCTGTATCCAGCCTTCGATCTTCCTTGGCTCCCCTTTCTTCAGCTGCACACAATAGTCTCGGATGAATGTCATCGGAGTCTCGACGATCATCACGCTGCGGGTAAGGCCTCCATAATTCCACCAATCGGAATTGACTGTCGGAACCGCATCTGCATGCCTCTTGTTATCTACCTTTACAATCAGCGAATTGCCTTTCTCCTTCAGTTTTCCTGTCACCTCCACATTGAACGGGGTATAGCCGCCCACATGCTTTGCTATCTTCTTTCCATTCAGGCCTACTATAGCCTCATAATTAGCCGCACCGAAGTATATGAAGGTACGTCTGTCGGCCTTGGGTTCATAATCGAAGATGTTCCTGTACCATATGGTTCCCTCATAATAATACAGCTGATCCCTCTGGGTATTCCAGTCGCCCGGCACCAGCAAAGTACGGTCCGTGTTGAAATTATACTCATACAGCACTGTCCTGTCCGCATCGAAGTCCCTGTCGGCAAAATAAGACGAAGCATCACCATGAGGATGCATCCTGTAATTGTAGTAACCGTTTTCATACGGATCGACAATAGTTTTCCAAAGTCCGTCAAGAGAAATCGTCTCTCGGCCAAGGACATTCACAATCTGCGGAGACGGAGCATCCTCCCCTGCATGTGCGGCCAATGACACCAGCAGAAACGCTGCTAAAGTAATGATTCTTTTCATAATTAATGTGGTTGATAATGCAAATATACAAAAAAGGCGGCCAAGTCACCGAGACCTGCCGCCTTTGATATGTATCGGATGATATTAGAGTCCGAGCTTCTTGAAGAAGTCGTTGCCCTTGTCGTCCACGAGGATGAATGCAGGGAAGTCCTCAACACGGATCTTCCAGATAGCCTCCATTCCGAGCTCAGGATACTCGACGCACTCGATGCTCTTGATGTTGTTCTGAGCGAGGATCGCTGCAGGACCACCGATAGAGCCGAGGTAGAATCCGCCGTACTTGTGGCAAGCGTCAGTAACGCACTGAGCGCGGTTACCCTTCGCGAGCATGATCATGCTGCCGCCGTGGCTCTGGAAGAGGTCAACATATGAGTCCATACGGCCTGCAGTAGTAGGTCCCATAGAACCACATGCCATTCCTGCAGGAGTCTTAGCAGGACCAGCATAGTAGATAGGGTGATCCTTGAGGTACTGAGGCATCTCCTCACCTCTGTCGAGGCGCTCCTTGATCTTTGCGTGAGCGATGTCACGGCCTACGATGATTGTACCGTTGAGGCTGAGACGAGTCGATACTGGATACTTTGTGAGCTCCTTGAGGATCTCTGACATAGGCTGGTCGAGGTTGATCTTCACAGCCTCGCCTTCGCCTGCCTGACGGAGTTCCTCTGGGATGAGACGTGCAGGATTGTCGTCGAGTTTCTCGATCCAGATACCGTCCTTGTTGATCTTTGCCTTGATGTTACGGTCTGCCGAGCAGCTTACGCCGAGTCCAACAGGGCAGCTTGCGCCGTGGCGTGGGAGACGGATGATACGTACATCGTGAGCGAAGTACTTACCGCCGAACTGAGCACCGAGGCCGATCTTGTGAGCCTCCTCGAGAACGAGCTTCTCAAGCTCGATGTCACGGAACGCGCGTCCTGTTTCGTCACCTGTTGTAGGGAGGTTGTCGTAGTACTTGCATGAAGCGAGCTTCACTGTAAGGAGGTTTCTCTCAGCTGAAGTACCGCCGATCACGAATGCAATGTGATATGGAGGACATGCAGCAGTTCCGAGAGTCTTCATCTTCGCTACGAGGAACGGAACGAGAGTCTGAGGATTGAGGATGGCCTTTGTCTCCTGATAGAGGTATGTCTTGTTAGCTGATCCGCCGCCCTTTGTAACACAAAGGAAGTGATACTCAGCGCCATGTGTAGCCTCGATGTCGATCTGTGCAGGGAGGTTGCACTTTGTGTTTACCTCGTCGTACATGTTGAGAGGAGCATTCTGCGAGTAACGGAGGTTCTCCTCTGTATAAGTCTTGTAAACTCCGAGTGAAAGAGCCTCTTCATCATCGCAGCCTGTCCATACCTGCTGACCCTTCTCACCGTGGATGATAGCTGTACCTGTATCCTGGCAGAAAGGAAGCTTACCCTTGCATGCAACTTCTGCATTGCGGAGGAATGTAAGAGCCACATACTTGTCGTTCTCCGAAGCTTCAGGATCGTGGAGGATCTTAGCCACCATCTCATTATGCTCAGGACGGAGCATGAATGAAACATCACGGAAGGCAGTGTTTGACAACACGGTAAGAGCTTCCTTCTCGATCTTGAGAATCTCATGTCCCTCGAATTCGCCAGTACTTACATACTGCTCAGAACCCGGAATCTTGTAGTATTCAGTCTTGTCCTCGCCAAGCTGAAACATTGGTGCGTACTTGAAATCAGCCATTTTTTATAATGTTAGTTAATATTTTCAGTCAAATCGTACAAATATAACAAATATCCCCGACTCCCGTCCATGAAAACTCCCCTTTTTATGGACAGAGTACTCATTTTTCCGTTCCCATCCACAAAAACAGCCATTTCTATGGACAACAAAAAGCCGTCAGCAAAATTGGAATTTACAGGACAATCAAATCCCCATCAACAAAGCCGAGTCCGATACCCTGTTGACTGCGCAACAATGAAGCATGTTTCCCATTCTTCAGATATGTCTCTAAATGAGATCTAATCGATAGGAGTACTTTTTTCCATGATTCCTTACTCTTCCATTTCAATGGATTGTTTCGAGTATCAAAGACTTCATTACAAGCCCAATCGCTGTCATCTTTGTCAAAACTAGAAGTTCCAACAAGTTCGACAGACCACTGTCCATTGCCATCATCATAGAGATTGAAGCAAAATGCTACAACATTTTCTGGTAGCTCCGTATTCAACGAACTATCCACCCATTTTTCAAATTCCTTATATGATAAGTCTGGGCTAGCGAATAAATTAAATATTCCCATAATAAGAGTAAGAAACATGTAAATTCCGATTTATCGGTGCAAATATATGAAACATTT
>JAFYME010000018.1 GCA_017556765.1 Bacteroidales bacterium | reverse complement strand
GCAAGGCTTATCGAAGTGTCGGCTACTAAGAATGACACTGATGCGGCCCGTACAGCAGACTTCACCGTTTCTTATCCGGGAGCGGACGATGTTGTTGTTGAGGTCATCCAGCCTTCATGGCAGGAGCCGATAACCCTTACGGTTCATGGAACTGAATCTACCGCGATCGTCTTTTCCGTAGTGACCGAGAACGATGATATCGCATGGGTAGGTCAGGTGGTCGGTCTGGACTGGTTCAACGAGATGGGATCTGATGAGAAGATCTTCCAGGAAGACATGGCTTATTATCAGAACGAAGCCTATGATAAGGGACTCTCGCTTCAGGACTATCTGAAGACCATCATGAACAAGGGAACCCATGAGAATCTTCAGTATAAGGGTCTGGATCCAAGTTCGGACTATGTGGTTTATGTGTATGGAATCTCTGAGGAGGGCGAGAGGACCACAGACATCTATTCGGCTCAGGCAACCACTCAGCCGCCATACGCCGGACCGCTTGCATTCGGCATTGAGGTGACAGAGGAAAACAATGTCATGGATATCACAGTGACTCCGGATCATGACGGAGTATACTATTACTGGAATCTCATGGATAAGGCTACATATGATTCATATGCGGCTGAGCATGGAGACGACCCTATGGCTGTCTTCCAGGCGTATGTCGATTGGGATATTCAGGATCTGATTGATTATGAGTATCTTACTTCGCGAGCTGAGTATTACGAATGGTACAGCGACATCAATCAGGTGAATAGTCAGTTCGAGTGTCTCGCCATGACGGAGTACATAGTATTTGCGTGCAAGTGGGATGAAGATTGCCGCTTTACAGGAGAGCCGACATATGTATGGCATACTTCTGCCGACGTTCCTCTTTCTGACAATGTGATTACAGTTACAGTGGGAGATGATGTAGACCAGTCGTCATTCTTTGTGGATGTCAAGACGACAAACAATGACCCATATGTGATGATCGCCGAGCCTTCTGTATTCATGGAGGGCATGGATGAAACTCAGATATATGCTCATCTGATGGAGGATTACGGTACATGGGGACTCTTGAATTATGTTTATGAGGGAGATGTTGCAGGACGTATGACAGGTCTTGAGCCGGATACGGAATACACTATGGTCGTATTCGGATACAAGGCGGGAAGGCAGACGACCTCGATGCAGAAATTCACTGTCAGGACTGCTTCAGCGGGTCCTGCGGAGGATTGCACGTTCGACTTTGTCCTCAATGAGGCCGGTGCAAACACTCTGAACATCACAGTGACCCCTTCGGATGCGGCTCATTATTACTATTGGTATGTCTATAAAGTGGATCAGACTGCTGAGGATGTGAAGAACGACGTTAGAGACATGATAGCCAATTCGTACTATGGAGACATGTATGAGTTCAGCTACTATGAACTTTCACAGGGAAAGTCTACCGGAGAGATCTCCTTCCTCGCTCCTGAGACAGAATATAGGGTGGCTGCTGTGGTGATGGATGAGGATACAGGAGAGTTCCTTGCTGATGTGATCTTCAGCGAACCGTTCAGCACTACAGAGGCTGTGTATGCAGACATAACCATTACTGCTACTTTCGATAAGTTCTATAACGGAGATGACCTTTATGCAATAAACCCTGATGCCGGAGCGCAGTACAGAGGATATGCGATGGTACCGGTAAGCATCACTATCGACGGCGAGTACTCATCATATTACTATACTATGTTCGAGTATGAGACCGATCTTGAGAATCCTGATGTATATCCGGATGCGATGCTGTACCAGACCCTTGTTTATTATGGTGTCAACTATGCGGAGAAGGTCAACTTCAGGGCTCCATGGAACAAGGCGGTGATGATTGCAGCCATGGCGATTGATAAGGAGGGAAGATACAGCAGGGTATATCGTCAGAAGGTCACATTCAAGAAATATCAGGCTTCTGATATCAATGAGCTCTTCTCAAGAGCGGCACAGTCGGCTCCGGTGAAATGCCTGAAGGCGGTGCAGCCGGCAAAGAGCAAGGCGGAGAAGAATCCGGCCTTTGGAAAGGAGGCTCTTCGTGAAAGGAAACTTGAAGTGAAACAGAATGGTTGTGTGTTTCGCAGCTTAATCTAAACATGTGGAAAATCAATATGAAAGCTTTTTGGAAAATTTTCGGTGCAGTGGCTCTTGCGTGCATGGTTTCCTGCGGAGAAGATCCTATCGAACCTGATGTTCCGGATGTGCCGGATACTCCTTCCGGCCCAGTGGAAAAGGAAGAGGACCCGATTACAAATATCGAGAATTCTTACGATGGAAAGACGGTCTCATATCGCGGCGCTACCATAACTGTAAGGTTTGACGCCTCTGTGTCATGGACGGCATCTCTGGAGCTCAAGGACGAGCCGGAAGGTGAGTGGGCTGCCGTGAATGCGAATACCGTTGCAGGTGAGGCGAAGAAAAAGGCTTCGGTGAGGGTTGCATTCGAAAAGAATTCTTCTGCCCAGGAGAGGACAGCCGAACTTTGGATCACTGCAGAGGGCTATGATCCGGTGTGCGTGGCGACGCTTGTGCAGGCTGCGTCTGGAGCCGGTGCGGATGCGGAGATCAACAAGGCGCTGAACACTTACATGCATGAGATCCTGACAGAGGATTATCTCTTTGCAGATGCATATAATGCGCAGGAGATAGATCTTACGGTACCGTTCACCGAATTCCTCAACCGTCATCTTCTTTCACTGGGAGATGTCAACATCGCTGACGGAGGATACTACAGGGCCACTCAGAGTAATTCCGGAGACAGGTTCATTTATACGAATCTGACTGAAGTATATTACCCGGGCTCGTCTTCTGCCAATGCTTCAACAAGGGCTATGCAGACAGGAGGACTTGGATTCGGACCGTTCATTTCTACTGCATTGGCGGAAAATTCAAGCCAGATGGGTATTGCTCCGGCATATGTGAGAAGAGGATCGCCTGCCGAGGCTGCCGGCCTCAGAAGGGGAGACATCATCTATGCGGTCAACGGAACTCCTCTTACGACGTCAAACTACAGGAACTACATGACCGGTCTGTATCAGAATCCGTCGGGATCATATGTGTTTACATTCCTGAGGTTTGAGCCGAATGCAGGCGGCGGTTACGCCTTGAACTCATACGACTCGGCGACAGCGACAGCTTCGTCCCATGTATATGATCCGGTGCTTCATGCATCGGTAATGTCAGATCCGGACAATGCGGCAGTCAAAATAGGATATCTGGTATATGAGTCATTCGATCTTGGCTCTCAGGACATTCTTGAGGAGACCATAGCTGATTTTGCAGAAGCCGGCATCACAGATCTGATCCTCGATCTTCGCTTCAATGCGGGAGGCGCGGTGGCGCAGAGCCGTTGGCTTTCAGGATGTATCGCAGGTGATGCAAACGGATCCAAGACATTCACGAAAGTCGTTTACAATGACGGCAGGACTGAAAACTGGACATTCGATTACGGCTACAACAACGATACGGATCCTCTAGGAAAGCCGAAGTCCCTTGGCCTTGACCGCCTCTTCGTAATATGTTCATACAATACAGCATCTGCAGCTGAGCTGGTTATCAACTCCCTTCGTGGCATAGACTTCCCGGTAAAACTTATCGGATGCAGGACAGAGGGCAAGAATGTGGGCATGACCGTTTCGGAAACGACATACAACGGTAGAAGATTCCAGTTCTCACCGGTTACGTTCTGGGTAAGGAATGCAAAGGATTTCGGAGATTATCCTGACGGAATAGCGCCGGACGAGTATGTAAACAATGACAATACGCTTACTACAGATGACGCGGACAATGTGTTCCCGTACTCGTTCTCGGATTGGGGCAACATGGACTACAACATCGCGCTTCAGTGGGCATACTGCGACATTACAGGCAAGCCTCGTTGGACACATACGCCGGGAACAAGGTCTGCAATGACCCTTGCTCCGGATTCTTTCCAGCCGATGACCGTCGGTACAGGCATGTCCGGCAACCTTATATATGAATTCAATAACAAACAATAACCATTTATGAAAACCTTTAACAAATTCTCAAAGTCAATCCTCAAGGTGGCGTGCCTTGCGGTATTGGCAGGCCCATTCATGGTTTCGTCATGTACGGAAACCATAATTGAGGAGCATTACTATGAAAACGATTATGATGATTCAGGTATCTGGGATCAGCTGAACGCGCTCATCGGTCAGGTCTATAATCTTGAGCAGAAGATGAATTCAGAGATCAAGACCCTTAAGGATCTCCTTAAAGGCAAGATCTTCATCACTGATGTCAAGAATGATGTTTCATCCGGCCTCACAATCGTGGAGCTTTCAAACGGAGAGACTCTCGTGCTTTTCCCTGAAAAGGACATGAAGTCGTATGTTACATACATCACCTTGAGTGACGGAGTGACATACTGGGCATATATCGATGAAGATGGAAACAAGCAGCTTTTCCTTGACGAGAACGGCGAGGCTGTGCCTGTATATGGCAACACACCTGAAGTTATCGAAAAGGATGGTGATACATACCTTGTGATCGGTGGAGTTGAGTATCCTCTTTCAGGTAACTCCGTTTTCTCTGATTATGAACTTATTACAGACGAGCTCACAGGAGAGGTATACGCTGTTACATTCACATTCGGTGAGGATATGTCATTCACAGTGACCGTAGACGGTGCGGCAGGTTTCCATTTCGTAAGGCCTGCAGGCTGGTCTACAGTGATCATTTCTGATTACTTTGTTCCGGTAGGCTCTAACGAGCGTATCCAGGTAGACGCCAAGGGAGTTGTTGATTATGTTCTTCAGATTCCTGACGGATGGAGAGTGAAGGAGTATCAGGATCCATATATGGGTTCAATGTATTTTGATGTCACTGCACCTTCTGCAGAGCTTATCAATAGTGGGGTGGCTGCAGCAGACGGCGACCTTAAGGTTGTAGCTGTCCTCGAAGGAGGAAAAGCTACAGTTTCAAAGCTCTACCTTTCTACAGAACCTTTCAAGGAGTTCTCTGTTTCACTTGCAGGAGCGAACGTGAAGATGTACAACGGACTTCAGAAGTTCGTCTATGGAATCTGCCTCGAGTCTGAATATGACGAAGTATCGTTTATCGAAACTGCACAGGAGCTCCTTACTGCATATAGCTATCCTGCTGGATTCGGCGTTTCAGATGTCGATTTTGAGTATCTTCCACTCGAAGAGGTTGCCCGAGAGGCCCTTGTGCCTGGCCAGAAGTATGTCTTCTGGGCTCTTCCAGCTCTTTACTATCAGACAGATGAGGATGCAGGCTACTATGTGAAGGAAGGAACATTCCAGAAAGTGCCTTTTAAGTACGCGTCGCTTAGCTTCGAGATCGGACGCGAGAGCTTCCGTGATGCAGAGCTCGTGATGGAGGCTAAAGGTATCGAGGCATATTATACAGAGGTTCTGCCTAAGTCGGACTTCCTCCTTGAGGATGTACTCTTCTATCTCAACAACGGTTTCTATGAGGAGAGGACAGAGCCTATGTCATATACAGGATCAGTCTTCAGCTTTGCGGTAGCTTATCCGGAGCCTGCAACAGAATATGTGGCATGGATCGCTGTAGCCGAGGATGGCAAGACTTATACAGAGGGTGACGTCATCGTGCGTGAATTCTCTACACTCAATCTTACTCCAGGAAGCGACGTCAAGGTTAAGGCTGTACTTGAGCCTGCAGCAACAAACGTAACCGCTATATTCGAAGCTGTCGGTGCAGAGACCATATACTATGCTTTTCTTACCACTTCAGAGGCAAAGAAGCACGCTGACGAGGCTGCAAAGGCGAACTATCTTTTCGAGAAAGGCCGTTATACTTCAGATGACGCTGGCGTTACCGAATCTTCTCTCTTTAACATCAAGCTCAAGCCAGAGTCAGATGTTGTGTTCTGGGCTGTCGCTACCGATGACGAAGGAAAGTACGGAGAGGTGCTTGCGATGGAGTGCAAGACTACACCTATCAAGTACAACGACATGACAGTTGAGATTTCCTTGGCATACAATGATCCTAACGATGTTCAGCTTAACATCTCTACAAAGGGAGGCGAGCCTGTAGAATATCTGTATTGGATCGGAAAGACAGCGGATAACACATGGAAGAGCCCGAACTACCTTGGCGGTAGCGCCGAGACAGCTCAGGTATACATGTACCTCAATCCGACATACAGCAGATTTACTGATATCGCTGCAAGATATCCGATCGAAGACGGTCTTATCAAGATGACAGACCTTACTCCTGGAGCAAACTATGTGATCGTGGCTATGGCAAAGGACGCAGCAGGCCTTTATTCAAAGGCGACAGAGTTCAGATTCGTACCTAGATCTGTAGGTCTCGGAACTGTGGTGACAGCAGACAATCCTGAGTGGGAGAAGGCAAGACCTTCTATCGAGTGGATCAGAAGCCGCTTCATACAGTCAACCGGAACTCTCTCAGGAGCCTATGCGTTCAACATAACAATTCCGGAAGGATTTTCCGCATATGTTCTAGCAGGAACTGACAGCTATCTCAACAATGGTGATGAGACAGTCGAATTGACAGTTGACGACAAGATCACCACCATCATCCAGTATGTTGACAAGCCACGCGACTGGCATCTCACAGTATCTGATGATTGGGTATGGCCTCATATCGGTTTCGAGCATTATCACAGCCACCACGGAGCGCCGCTTTGGGGTAATTCAGTGATCTGGGCTTCTGAGGAGTATCATGACTCAAGATGTTCATGTGGCGGTACATACGTGGAAGTTAGAGACATGCAGGGCTATCAGGTTGAGGTTACCCATCTGATCAACATCAATGACGGTAACCCTATAGAGTTCAGACAGCCACAGGCTATCGCCAGCACACAGGAAGTGATCGACAAGGTGTTTGTGGTATGCCAGGACACTGACGGAAACTGCTATGAGCCATTCGTCATCGATGTACCGGTAGAGTATTTCCAGAATGCAGGCGGCAGAGATGAATAATCTCTCCGCATGATATAGAAAAGGGGCGTCTGAATTTTCAGACGCCCCTTTTTT
>JAFYME010000002.1 GCA_017556765.1 Bacteroidales bacterium | reverse complement strand
TTTTTCTATTTTTGCACCTCGGTTAGAAAAACAATTAAAATTTAGACTATATGAAACAGGACATGATCGTAATTCTTGACCTCGGAAGCCACGAAAACACAGTGGTTGCCAGGGCAATCCGAGCATTGGGTGTATACAGCGAGATCCACCCGCACGATATCACAGCCGAGGAGCTCAAGGCTCTTCCTAATGTAAAGGGTATCATCATCAACGGTGGTCCTAACAACGTAATCGACGGAGTTGCGATCGATGTTCTCCCTGAAATCTACGAGGCAGGTTTCCCTGTTATGGCAGCAGGTCACGACAAGGCGCTCTGCGAAATCAAGCTTGCTCAGTTCGGAAACGATGAGGAGTTCATCAAGAATGCAGTAAAGGACTTCGTGTTTGACGCATGTAAGGCAGAGGCCAACTGGAACATGAAGAACTTCGTTGCAGACCAGGTTGAGCTCATCCGCCAGCAGGTTGGCGACAAGAAGGTTCTCCTCGCGCTCTCGGGCGGAGTTGACAGTTCTGTTCTTGCAGCCCTCCTTCTCAAGGCCATCGGTGACAAGCTTTACTGCGTTCACGTAAACCACGGTCTCATGCGTAAAGGCGAGTCTGAGAATGTTGTGGAGGTATTCCGCAACCAGCTTTGCGCAAACCTTATATATGTAGATGCAACTGACCGTTTCCTCGGCCTTCTCGAGGGAGTTGCAGATCCTGAGCAGAAGAGAAAGATCATCGGCGGCGAGTTCATCCGCGTATTCGAGGAAGAGGCTCGCAAGCTTGACGGAATCGACTTCCTCGGCCAGGGAACAATCTATCCTGATATCGCAGAGAGCGGTACAAAGACTGCCAAGGTCGTTAAGTCACACCACAACGTAGGCGGTCTCCCTGAGGACCTCCAGTTCGAGCTCGTTGAGCCTCTCAAGCAGCTCTTCAAGGACGAGGTTCGCGCTTGCGGAGTTGAGCTCGGTCTCCCATACGAGATGGTATACCGTCAGCCGTTCCCAGGACTAGGTCTCGGAGTACGTTGCCTCGGAGCGATCACACGCGACCGTCTTGAGGCTCTCCGCGAGTCTGACGCAATCCTCCGTGAGGAGTTCGCAGCAGCCGGCCTCGACAAGAAGGTATGGCAGTACTTCACAGTGGTTCCTGACTTCAAGTCTGTAGGCGTACGCAACAACGCACGTTCATACGACTGGCCGGTAATCATCCGCGCCGTCAACACAGTCGACGCGATGACAGCTACAATCGAGCAGATCGAGTGGCCTATCCTCCAGAAGATCACAGACCGTATCCTTGCAGAGATCCCTACTGTAAACCGCGTCTGCTACGACCTCTCACCAAAGCCAAACGCAACAATCGAGTGGGAGTAATCATCCCTGACAGTCGAGAGGGAGCAATTCCCCTCCCCGCATAAACGATACAGCTCCGGCCTCCTTCCGAGGTCGGAGCTTTTGTATCTGGCTGTACACCTTGGACGTTTGGGATAAGATTTCTGACCGAGGTGGACTGAATTCGAGGCAATACCGGGTATATTGCGAACACCTTGGACGTTTCCAATCTCCCAAACGTCCAAGGTGTGCTGCAATGCACTTTTATTCCACAAAAGATGCATCCTTTTCAGTTGAATTTCATACATTTGCACACATCATACATTCCCAGAGAGATGTGGAGAGAGGGCGAAGGGCAAGAACGTGTATAAGATAAAATGTTATGAAAAGAACCTACCATTTATGCCTGTCGGCAGGAGATGAGGTCCTGTTCAGGGACCAGGAAGATTACAACAGAGGATTCAATTGCCTCGCAGTAGCCTTGTACAATACAGGCTCTACCGGTCTGGTGGAATCATTCATGTCCACCCACTTTCACCAGATGGCACAGACTGAAGTTCCTAAGGATCTTATGTTCAGCTTCCGCATGCAGTACAGTATGTATTTCAACAGGAAGTACTTCAGATCCGGCAAACTTGGAGAAAAGCATCATTTCTCCATGGAAGTAGTAGGCTATAACCACATGCTCGCAGCCGCAAGCTACACACTGCGCAACGCACTCCATCACGGCATCGCCCCTATTCCTTACGCATACCCATACTGCAGCGCAAATGCAATATTCATGAAGGAGATGGGCAAGAGCCCATGTGAGAAGTTTCTTGACCCAAGACATCACAGAAACCATATCGGCAAGACAGCGGAATACCCCTCATCATATAAGATGAGCGAGAGCGGTGTATTTCTCCGCGAGACAGTACTTGATATCCCTCAGATGGAAAACATGTTCGTCACACCAAGAGCATACAACTGGTACATGACGAGAAAATCTTCGGAAGAATGGGAGACGGAACAACAGAAAGACAATAACAATCAACCTCCGATAAACCTATCGGCAATCGAATCTGGGGTCAAGGCAGACAACACGGAAAGAATGCTCATATATGAAAACGGAAAATCAGATTACAAAAGGCCATCCGACATCGACATCTGTATGGAAATAGACAGGACCATCCTGCCCAAATACGGTAAGGCCTCTATATACCTGCTCACAAGACAGGAAAAGCAGCAGATTGCAGAGCAACTATATCGGAATATGCACATCGGAGAGAAACAAATCCGGCGCTGCCTTGCAATGTAGGCTACTATGGTATACACCTTGGACGTTTTGGAGATGATTTCCGACCGAGGTGTACACGAAACCGGCTCAAAACACCGAAAAACAAAACACCTTGGACGGAAATCATGAAAGAAACGTCCAAGGTGTCAGATGTATCTGAAAAATCTCCGGAAGATTACCTCACTCGGATCTTGCGGCCGATCTTGAGGGTAGTTGTCGGCTTGATGCCGTTGAGCTTGCAGATGGCATTTACCGTAGTGCCGTTGTTGATGGCGATGCGGCCGAGAGTATCGCCGGACTTGATTGTGTACCAGCGCATTGCCTCTCTTTCGGCATCCTCCTTCTTGTCGTCCTCCTCGTTCTTGAGCTCATCCTCGAAGTCCTGCTCGTAGTTGCTGTAGATGTTGAAGTACTTCTTCTTCAGCACGAAAAGGCGGTGGCGGAGGGTTCCTTTTTCAAAGTCAATGAGCCACTGCGGGTCAAATGCAAAGCCGTTGTGGCGGGTCTCGAAATGGAGGTGTGGACCAGTGGAGCGGCCTGTAGAGCCGCCGAGTCCGATCACGTCACCGGCGTTTACCCAATCTCCCACCTCAACGTTTCTCTTTGAAAGATGGGCATAGAATGTCTCCAGACCGTTGTCATGACGGATCACGACAAGGTTTCCGAAAGCTCCCCAGTACTTCGAGACGCGTACTTTTCCGGTAAATGTCGCATAGACCGGATCACCGGTCTTGAGAGGGATATCCACTCCCTGATGGCGACGGCCACGACGCACGCCGAACTTACCCCTATGATACACAGAGCCCTGGAAAGGACAATGATACTGGTCCAGACTGTCCACAAGCCATATTGCCCATTCATCGGGCAGATCCTTCTGCTCTATTCCATATGGATTTGTAGAATTGTCATCCCAGTTGCTGTCATATACTCCAGAAACCTGCTGGAAGGAAGGAGTCTTGTAATAGTGCCATGTATTGTCGGCATGGAGAACGACCTTGATATGTTCATTAGCTGTGTCCAGGGTATCGATAGCATCGGTAGGCGATGTCACGAGCGACTTCAGGGGCTCGAGCGCCGGGCGAGGGACCACAAGCTGCGTCCTCACGGTATCGATCCTTACCGGATTTATGGCATATGTCACAGAAAGGGCGCCGGCCATGAAAGCCAGAGCCGTCAGAATAAGTTTCTTCATCAATCTATTCATCCTATTCTGCTCCAAACTGTTCTGTGAGTATCTTTCTTACTGTCCCCACCTTCTCCTCAAGAAGCTCTGCTGAAGTTGCCTCGCAGAGGAATCTGAGGTAAGGTTCCGTATTTGAAGGGCGGATGTTGAACCACCACTCAGGGAACTCGACGCGATATCCGTCGAAGTCCATGTATGCAGTCGACTGCTCCGTACCCATGAAATGGTCACGTACAGCATTCATAGCTCCGAGCTTGTCCTCAAGACGGAAATTGATCTCTCCTGAGTTCTGATATTTCTCGATGCGAGCGATGAGCTGGCTGAGGGAAACGCCCTGCGCCTTCATCTTCGCGACGACATTGAGGATAAGGATCGCAGCAAGAAGTCCGCTGTCTGAGTAGAAGAAATCGCGGAAGTAATAATGTCCCGCAAGCTCACCACCGTAAACGCCGTCGATCTCACGAAGCTTGAGCGCAGCATATGCACGTCCTACCCTCCATGTATTCATCACACCACCCATCGGCGCGAGGTACTCGCCCACTGCCTTCGAGCTGCGGATGTCCTGATGGATGTATCCCTTCTCTCCCCTCTCCTCGAGGAAATAATGTCCCAGGACAGCGATCATGAGGTCCGGCGAGATAAAACGGCTGTTCTCATCGACGAACATAACGCGGTCAGCGTCGCCGTCAAAGATGACTCCGATATCCGCCTTCGTCTGAGCGACGAGCTTCTTCAGATCCTGTACATTCTTCTGTACCAAAGGATTAGGCTCATGATTAGGGAAGCTTCCGTCCATCTCTTCATAGATGTATGCCGGCTGGTCGCCGAATATGTCGCGCGCGAAAAGCGAAGCCATTCCGTTGGACACGTCCATGGCGATCTTCAGCGAAGACCAGTCACCCTTGTATTTGAGAAGGAATGCAAGATAATCCGCCTTGATGTCCATTGGATGAACCTGACCACGAACCTCCGCAGGGATACACTCGCGACCATTCTCTATCCACTCCTTGATCTGGCCAAGACCTGTATCAAGACCGACAGGAAGCGCGTTTTCACGCGAGACCTTAAGGCCGTTGTACTCGGCAGGATTATGCGAAGCGGTGATCTGTACAGAAGCCTTGAATCCATAATTGGCTGTACCGAAATACACCATAGGAGTCGTGCTGAGGCCTATGTCATATACATCAGCACCAGCTGCAGTAAGTCCCTTCAGAAGATACTCATGTATCTCAGGAGACGAAACACGGGCGTCCCTTCCCACAAGCACCTTGTCTGCTGAAAGAAGCTCAGGAAGGAAGAAACCGACCTTGTAGGCTGTCTCCTTGTCGAAATCCACATTGTAGATTCCTCTTATATCATATGCGTGGAATGCTCCCATTATCTCTTTGACTTGTAACGTGTCTGAACTGTTCCCTTGGAGATAGCCTGAAGCTTGCGCATGATCATCTTGCGGCGGATAGGAGACACATTGTCCACGAAAAGATTTCCTTCAAGATGAGAAAGCTCGTGCTGAACCATACGGCAGCCGAAACGGTCGAACTCCTCTACCACCTTCTCGAAATTCTCATCGTAGTATTCCACCTTGATCTTCGAAGGCCTTGTCACCTCGGCATAAATGCCAGGCACACTGAGGCAGCCCTCAGAATAATCGCATACATCCTCGCTTTCTTCGAGCACTACAGGATTGATCATAACCCTGCGGAAGTCATGAAGATACTCATAAGTATCCGAAAGGTCTGTTCCGTCAACTATCACGACGCGAAGATTCACTCCGACCTGAGGAGCGGCAAGACCACATCCGTCAGCCGCCTTGAGGGTCTCCCACATGTCTGAAATCAGCTTTGTCAAGCCCTCCTTGTCCTGAATGTCTGCCTCGGCATTCTCGTTGCGAAGCTTTTCAGAACCATACAAATAAATTGGCAATATCATAATTATCTACGTTTTTTTCTGGTAACTTTCGAGGACATTGAGTCCGGCACAAGAAGAGGATTACCTGCAAATTTCGGGCCTCCGGAAGTCTTGTCCATATAGCTCTGAAGGATTATCGCAGCGCTGATCTTGTCGACCGACTCCTTGTCCCTGCGGTCTTTCGCCTTCATGCCCCCGTCGATCATCGCCCTGTGGGCCAGAACCGACGTGAACCTCTCGTCTTCAAGGGTCACAGGCACATCCGGGAAAGCCTTTGCAAGCTGCTTAAGGAAGACATCCACATCCTTTGCAGCCTCCGACGGAGCTCCATCCATATTCATCGGATAACCCACGACGAAACGCACTACCTTCTCATTTTCAGCATATTTTTTGAGATATTCTATTATCTTTGCAGTTTGTACCGTCTCAAGGGCTGATGCAAAGATGCCGAGAGGGTCGCTTACAGCGACTCCCACACGTTTTCTTCCGTAGTCTATTCCAATGATTCTGTCCATGCGGCGGCAAAGTTAAGAAAAAAGCAGTTATGAGCAAAACCCATAAAGACAATAGGCCCAGCAGATTCCGTCTGGTCATCATCGACGACGAGACGCACCAGCATCTGTTCAAGCTCCGCTTCACAAAAACGACAGGAACCGTAGCGATAATCAGCACGGTCGTGATGTTCACAGCCATAATATTCTGCCTCATAGCATTCACGCCTGTCCGCACATTCATCCCCGGCTATCCGGACGCACGAACCAAAAGAGCGGCGATCCAGAATGCGATACGCATAGATTCGCTTGAAAGCGTGATCTACAGGTGGGAACTGTATTCAGAAAACCTCAGAAGGGTCGTTGAAGGTGAAGAGCCTCTTAAGATCGACAGCATCATAAATGCAAGACATGAGCCAAAGACCATAGAGGCAGATCTGGCCGACCTGGCAAGGAAAGACTCCATCCTCAGGCAGAATGTAAAGGAGGAGGAGCAGTTCGACATATCGTCCGACAGAGACAAAAGGAATCTCCCTATCGAGGGCCTTCACTTCTTCACTCCGCTCAAGGGCGTGGTTTCGCAGGGATATGACCCGGCGATCCATCCATATGTAGACATCACAGCCCCTTCCGGCTCGGTCGTCAAGGCGACTCTCGACGGCACAGTAATATACGCAGGCTGGAGCGACGAATCAGGAAACACCATCCAGATCCAGCACGAAGGCGACATAGTGTCCATCTACAAGCACAATGAGAAACTGTTGAAGAAGGTGGGCGAGAAGGTGACAGCCGGCTCTCCGATAGCTCTTGTGGGCAACACAGGAAGCCTTTCGACAGGAGAGCACCTTCACTTCGAGCTCTGGCACAAGGGAGAAACCGTTGACCCTGCAAAGTACATTAACTTCTAGACATGGAAAAAAGACGCATAGCCATATTAGGATCGACAGGTTCGATCGGAAGACAGGCGCTTGACGTGATCAGGCAGCACAGAGACCTGTTTGAAGTGGAGCTTCTCACAGCAAACAACAGCTCCGAGCTTCTCATACAGCAGGCGATCGAATTCGACGCAAACAGCGTAGTGATATGCAACGAGGAAAAGTATCGTGAAGTATCCGATGCCCTCGCCCCTCATTATATAAAGGTATTCGCAGGCATGCAGTCGGTATGCGACCTCGTTACGGGAGACAACATCGACATAGTCCTGACGTCAATGGTAGGCTTCAGCGGCCTCGAATCGACTGTAGCGGCAGTAAAGGCAGGAAAGACCATCGCGTTGGCGAACAAGGAGACCCTCGTAGCCGCTGGAAAGATCGTCATGGGCCTCGCTCAGAAGCATAACGCCCACATCCTCCCTGTCGACTCAGAACACTCGGCGATCTTCCAGTGCCTCATGGGTTCAGCAGGCGCAGCCATAGAAAAGATCCATCTGACAGCATCCGGTGGCCCGTTCCGCACATGGAACCGCGAAGACATCGCGAAGGCTACAAGGGCCCAGGCCCTCAACCATCCTAACTGGAGCATGGGAAGCAAGATCACGATAGATTCCGCTACCATGATGAACAAAGGACTTGAAATCATCGAGGCCCGCTGGCTCTTCGGCACACCGGGAGACAAGATCCAGGTCGTCATCCACCCGGAGTCGATCATCCACTCCATGGTTGAATACGCCGACGGATCGGTCATCGCCCAGATGGGCCATCCGGACATGCGCGAAGCGATCCAGTTCGCATTCAGCTATCCATACCGCCTTCCGCTGGACAACCGCAAGCTCAACTTCGCAGAACTCGGCAGCATGTCCTTCTTCGCGCCTGATGCAGAGAAATTCCCGGCGCTCGGGCTTGCATACGAATCTCTGGAAAAAGGCGGAAACATGGCCTGCATCATGAATGCCGCCAACGAAGCGGCAGTCGCTGCCTTCCTTCAGGAGAAGATCGGCTTCTATGACATCACGGATATCGTCCACGAGTGCATGAGTGGTGCGGATTTTGTAGCTGACCCGGATCTGGAAACCATATTCAAGACCAACGAGACAGTCCTCGCGAAGGCTGCCGAACTGATTGGCAAGGCATCTTGCAGAAAGACATTCTAAAAGAAAACACATGACAGTACTCATAAAGACACTTCAGGTCATACTTGCCCTGTCGATACTCATCATTGTGCATGAGTTCGGCCACTTCTTCTTCGCGAAGCTCTTCGGGGTAAGGGTAGACAAGTTCTTCCTGTTCTTCGATATGGGAGACAAAAAGCTCTTCAGCACAAAGTCAGGATGGTTCACAAAGCTCTGTCCTAAGGCAAAAGACTGGGAGACAGAATACGGAATAGGATGGATGCCTCTGGGAGGCTACTGCAAGATAGCAGGAATGATCGACGAGTCCATGGACACGGAACACCTCAAGAGCGAGCCTCAGCCATGGGAATTCAGGACAAAGCCGGCATGGCAGAGACTGCTCGTGATGGCCGGAGGAGTCCTTTTCAACTTCATATTCGCAATCATTGTATACTCCGCCATCCTTGCAGGCTGGGGAGAAAGCTACATAGCAAACAAAGGCAACAGGATATACACCAACGAGCTTGGACGCGAAATGGGTTTCCGCAACGGAGACGAGATCCTCAGCTTCGACGACTACGTTCCTGAAAACTTCGGAATGCTTCAGGCAGACCTTGTCCGTCAATCCACAGAAAAGGTGACAGTCCTCAGAAACGGAGACACAGCCACGTTCCATGTAGATCAGAACCTCTTCGGAGCCGTCCTGAACACTCCGGGAATGTTCGACCTCGCCGTGCCGTTCAAGATCAGAGAGATAGCTCCCGGCTCGCCTAACGCGGACATGGACCTCAAGGCCGGAGACCAGGTCATCAGCATCGACAGCACCGATGTCGAATTCGTCCAGGATGCATGGACCATACTGGAAGCGCATACAGGGGCAAAAGTACCGGTGAGCGTACTGCGCGGCTCGGACACCCTCACAATGGAGATGGCGGTAGACACAGCCGGAAAGCTCGGAGTTTACCTTGTGCAGCCGGAGATAATGACCAAGGAATACACAGCGATATCTGCTATTCCTGCGGGATTCAGAAAGACATTCTCCTCTATCGGAGACTATCTGAAGGATCTGAAGATGGTCGCTACCCCAAGCACTGAAGCGTACAAGTCCGTGGGAAGTTTCATAGCTATCGGACAGATTTTCCCTTCGGCATGGGACTGGTACAGCTTCCTGAGCATACTCGCCCTCCTTTCGATAATGCTGGGAGTCATGAACCTTCTTCCTATTCCGGCACTCGATGGAGGCCACATCGTCTTTACATTATATGAGATGATCACAGGAAAGAAGCCAAGCGACAAATTCCTATATATAATGCAGGTGATAGGCATGATCCTCATCTTCGGCCTCATGTTCCTGGCATTCGGCAACGACATAGCAAGACTGATCAGATAACCAATATTTTTATCATGAAACGAATCCTTACATACCTTGCTCTGGCTGCAATGGCAGTCATGACTCTGGCATCATGCAGCGAAGAAAAGAAGAAGAAGGCACTTCTCCCCAACATCAGCGGAAAGGCAGGTGAAGTCGTGATCGTTATCGACAAAGGAGCCTGGGAAGGCATTGTCGGCACGACACTGCGCGACACCCTTGCAGCTGACTGCCCGTTCCTTCCTCAGAGAGAGCCGCTCTACACCCTCGTAGACCTCGCTCCAAGCGGCTTCAACAGCATCTTCCAGATCCACAGGAACCTTGTGCTCATCAACATCGACAGCAGCGTGACAGAACCGGGAGTTCTCTTCCAGAAAGACATCTGGGCCGCTCCTCAGTGCATCATCCGCGTCAATGCGCCTGACAATGAGACAGCGGTTGAGCTCATCAAGGCCAACAGCGAGATGATGAAGACCACCCTCGAGCAGGCGGAAAGAGACAGGGTGATCGCAAATGCAAAGAAATTCGAGGAACGCTCTCTGGCACCGGCAGTGACAGCTGTCGCGGGAGGTTCGCCTCACTTCCCTTCAGGCTATCAGCTCAAGAGAAAGACCGACGACTTCGTATGGATTTCATACGAGCCACAGTACATCCAGCAGGGAATCCTTACCCTCAAGTATCCTGTAGCAGAGGGTGAGAACATGATGAGCCGAGAGAGCCTTATCTCACACATCAATGCCGAACTTGAAAGAAATGTACCCGGCATGTTCGAGAACACATACATGACCATTGCTCCTGCAGTGGTACCATCAGTGAAATACATGAGGTACAAGGGACGCGATTTTGCAGAGATCAAGGGCCTTTGGGACGTACATAACGATTTCATGGGAGGACCATTCGTCGCGCATGCTTTTTACAGCAAAGACGGCAAAGACATCATTGTACTTATGGCCTTCGTATATGCACCAAGATATGATAAACGCCACTATCTGAGGCAAGTAGAATCAATTCTATATTCTTACGAATGGGCAAAAGAAGAAACTGATGAAATAAAAGAGTAAAATATTTTGTCATTTCAAAATTAATTCATACCTTTGCACTCCCATTTGTAAAAAAATGGTCAGTTTGGTCGGTTCGTCTATCGGTTAGGACTCAAGATTTTCATTCTTGCAAGAGGGGTTCGATTCCCCTACCGACTACAAGAAATATAAAAAATAAAAACAATGGCAAATCACGCATCAGCAGACAAGCGCTATCGCCAGAGCGAAAGGCGCAGATTGCATAATAAGTATTATGCAAAGACTACAAGAAACGCAATCCGTGCGATTCGTAACACTACCGACAAGACAGCAGCCGAGGCTAACGCTCCTAAGGTCTATGCAATGATCGACAAGCTCGCAAAGATCGGTGTTATCCACAAGAACAAAGCTGCAAACCTCAAGAGCGGTATCGCAGTTTATATCAATAAACTTTCATAAAGAAAGATTTCCTTTTAAAGGGTTCTATAGCTGGAAAGCGGCAATCTGAAAAGATTGTCGCTTTTTCCTTTTTATACATGTCAATCTGAAAGGTCACACCAGGAACATGAAGTAAAATCAGGCTCTGAATTAGGGCAAAATACTAGAAAAGGGGCTTTTTTTCAAAAAAATCACACTTTTTTACAATATTTCATTTTAAAACTAAGGACCCGGTATAACTTACAATCTGAAAGCAAAGGCAAAAATCAAGAAAAACTATAGTCTGTCAAACTAGAAAAAACTCAAGAATTTGTACCTGAAACGCCAAAAACCGGGTTTTGAATTGTAAAAAACATTATTGAACTTTGTTGAAGCACACTAAAACTAATCGTTCCATACGAACATAAATAACAGTTTCTAAGTCGAGAAATACCATTGTAGTTACAGTGTAGTGTACTCAATGTATCAATATTTATGTTTAACAACTTAATGTAACAGCTATGAGAAAAATGAAACTATTTCTTATGGTGTTGTCGGCACTGATGACAACTGCTGCTTTTGCACAGAACCTCACAGTATCCGGAAATGTGACTGACGCATCCAATGGTGAGCCAGTTCCATTCGCTTCGGTTCATCTTCAGGGTACGATGACCGGAGTCAGCACAGATGCCCAAGGACATTACTCTCTTTCAGTCCCAGCAGACGGCATTCTTGTATTTTCTTCTATCGGCTATAAAACCATTGAGGTAGCCGTCGCATCACGCACACAGATCAATGTGGCCATGGAATCTGACAGCCAGTTCCTGGACGAGACAATCGTCGTCGCCTATGGTACTGCAACAAAGAGTTCATTCACCGGTTCTGCTGCAGTAGTGAATGCAGAAACAATCGAAAACCGAGTTACAACCAACGTAACGTCAGCACTCGCAGGTACGACTCCAGGCGTACAGGTGATTTCATCATCAGGTGACCCTGCATCAAATGGAGCTACAATCCGTATCCGCGGTATCGGTTCGATGTCTGCAAGCAGCGCCCCTCTATATGTAGTTGACGGCATGCCTTATGACGGCTCGATCTCAGACATCAACCCTAATGACGTCGAGTCAATGTCAGTCCTCAAGGATGCGGCAGCTTCAGCGATCTACGGTGCACGTGGAGCAAACGGTGTCGTCCTCATCACCACCAAGAGGGCTCAGGCCGCTGATGCAATCGTGAAATTCGACGCAAAATGGGGATCAAACTCACGCCTCATCCCTCAATATGACGTCATCACAAATCCAGCTGAGTACTATGAGACTCATTATAAGATGATGTACAACTCTCAGATCTATGCCGGCAAGTCTGTAGCAGATGCATACGCATACGCAGATGCAAACATCTTCGACCAGAACAACGGAGGTCTCGGATATCAGGTATATACTGTTCCAGCAGGTGAGAAATTCATCGGAACAAACTTCAAGCTCAACCCTAAGGCTACTCTCGGATACTCAGACGGTGAGTACTACTATACTCCGGACGACTGGTACGGCGAGACATTCCACAACTCATTCCGCCAGGAGTACAACCTCTCGATAAGCGGATCGAAGGACAGGCTCAGCTATTATGGCAGCGTCGGTTATCTTGATGATGGCGGTATCGTAAACAACTCAGGCTACAAGCGCTATACTGCACGTATCAACGCTGACTATCAGGCCAAGAAGTGGCTCAAGGTATCTTCAAACATCAGCTACTCTCACGGAGATTCACAGACAGCTTCATATTCTTCTACTTTCGGATCGTCAGGAAACGTGTTCTACATCACAAACATGATGGCTCCTATCTATCCTCTCTACGTTCGTGACGCAAACGGCAATATCATGACAGAGAACGGAAGAACCATTTATGACGCCAACCAGACAAACTTCGCTCGTCCGGCATTCACAGGTAATGCGGTAAGAGACAACGAAGTGGACAGCAAGCAGAACTACTCTGACGTGATCAGCGGAAAGTGGGGATTCACAGCTACTCCTGTTGCAGGTCTATCACTCTCTGCCAACGTAGGTCTCACAAATGAGAACGAAAGATACAACGCTCTCTATAGCGAGTTCGGTTCAAACAGCGGAACAGACGGTATCGCATATGTTACCCACAGCAGAGTGTTCGCAGTCAACAATCAGTATCTTGCAGAGTACAAGACTGACTTCGGCGGAACAAACCACAACTTTGACATCCTCGCCGGTTATGAGATCTACAAGCTTAAGATACAGTCTCTCTCCGGACAGAATGACCACCTCTACAACCCTCTCATAGGCGAGCTCAGCAACGCTGACGGCACTAAGGGCAAGGTATTGTCTTCATACACATCAGACTATATTACTCAGGGTTTCCTTGCAAGAGCACAGTACAACTATGGCGAGAAGTACTTCGTGAGCGGCTCGTTCCGTCGTGACGCATCTTCACGCTTCGCGCCAGGACATCGCTGGGGTAACTTCGGCAGTGTCGGAGCTGCATGGCTTATGAGCGCAGAAGACTGGATGAGCGGAGCAAGCTGGGTCAACATGCTCAAGCTCAAGGCTTCTTATGGTGTACAGGGTAATGATAACCTCTATCCGAATTCAGGATATGCAGCCAAGTATTTCCCATACTCTGACTACTATACTCATTCATACAATGAGGAGACCGGAGACTATTCTCTAGAACTCGCTTACAAAGGTAACGAAGAACTCACATGGGAGTCTTCACACTCATTCAACGTAGGTGCAGACTTTGAATTCTTCAACGGATATCTTAACGGTTCGGTAGAGTACTTCTCAAGAACAACTTCTGACCTCCTTTACAGCAAGGACGTTCCGCTTTCTTCAGGAAACCCTACAGGATTCTATCCTGTGAACGTAGGATCGATCAACAACTCAGGATTTGAGATCACATTGGACGGTAACATCTTCAACACAAAGGATGTACAGTGGTCATGGAACCTGAACATCAGCCACTACAAGAACACTATCCTCTCGCTCGACAGCAGCATTCCTGAGGAAGGAATCCTTGGAAGCAACTATCTTTACAAGGTCGGCGGATCTCTTTACGACGCTTACATGCGCAAGTTCGCAGGCGTAGATCCTGAAACAGGAAAGGCAACCTGGTACAAGAAGGTAATGGCAGAGGTAGAGGATCCTGCGACAGGCGAGAAGAAGAAGGAATGGACCGGTGAAAGCGACGTTACAGACGTATTCACAGAGGCAAGCCAGTATGAACTCGGAACAGTAATGCCTAAGCTTTACGGTGGATTCGGCACAACTCTCCGCGCATATGGATTCGACCTCTCAGCACAGCTCTCGTTCCAGCTCGGCGGTAAGTACTATGACGGTACATATCAGGCGCTCATGCACACATCATCAGGAACAGGTATGGCATGGCACAGAGATGCCCTCAACTCATGGTCTGAGGACAATCCTGACACAAACATCCCTCGTCTTGACGGCGACACAAGCGTAGGTCAGACAGCTGTAAACAACTATCTCATCAGCTCTGACTACCTCAGCGTCAACAATGTGACACTCGGTTACACATTCCCTGCAAAGTGGACCAGCAAGATCAATATAGCAGGTCTCCGCGTTTATGTGGCAGGTGACAACCTTGCAGTACTTTCTGCAAGAAAGGGTGTTGACCCTCGTTACTCAATGGGACTCGGATCATTCACTTCGGGATCAGGTCTTAACAGCGGTTCGTACTCATCTATGCGTACAATCACCGGTGGTGTGACACTTACATTCTAAAATCAAGGAGGAAAAAACAATGAAACTGAATAAATATACAGCATTGGCAGTTGCCGCTGCAGCAGCACTGACTGCCTGTTCAGAAATGGATGAGCTTGTTCCTCAGGGTGGGTCAGCGCTCGCCGAACAGGTCAAAGAGACCAATATGCTTTCCCCTAGCAGATCAGAGGCGACATTCAACGGAATGTTCACAAAGATCGGTGCTCCTGAAAGCGTATTCGGTTCAGACAGGCCTGATGACTGGGGAATTCTCATGATGTTCCTTTCAGGCGACCTCGAGGCAGCCGACATGATCATGCCGGACAGCGGTTACAACTGGTTCTCGGTATGCGGCGAGCTTTCGTCAAGAAACGCAGACTATGCAAACCCATACGTGCGCTATGCCGCTCCATACAACCTGATCGCAGCAGCTAACGACGTGATCAAGTCATATCCTGAAGACACTCAGGATCCTGACGCGCTCAACAAGATCGCCCAGGCACGTGCAATCCGCGCATATGCATATCTCAACCTGGCACCTTACTTCCAGTTCAGCTATGCTGCCGGCGCTCAGGACAAGCCATGTGTACCGATCGTGACAGAAGCTACCACAGACTTCACAAACAACCCTCGCGGTACTGTCGCTGAAGTATATCAGCTCATCGTCGACGACCTTACTTACGCTATTGAGAAGCTCGAAGGTTCTCAGCGCACAAACAAGTCAAGAATCGACCAGCAGGTTGCATATGGTCTCCGTGCCCGCGCATACCTCAACATGCAGAGGTGGGCAGAGGCTGCTTCAGACGCTGAGAAGGCTGCAGAAGGCTACACACCTGCCAGCATCGAGGAAGTATCAAAGCCGTTCCTTTATGACATCAACGAGCACAACTGGATCTGGGGTTATGACATGACTACAGATGTAGCGAAGAACAACACATATGCTACTTCAAGCGCATGGACACGTTCATTCTCAGGCGACAGCTACTCAGCAGCAGTACAGTGCTATGCTACCATCAACACTCTCCTCTACAACAAGATTCCTGATACAGACGTACGTAAGGGATGGTGGGTGAACGAATCCCTTGAGTCACCGCTTCTTGAGGCTGTAACATGGGCCGGCGTTTCAGGACAGGCGGTTTCGACTCTCGCGATCGACAACGTGAAGATGGAGTTCCTTCCATACACAAACGTGAAGTTCGGATGCTACTCAGTGGGCACAACCACAAACGACGAGGACTGGCCGCTCATGCGAGTTGAGGAGATGATCCTCATCCAGGCGGAGGGTTATGCTAAGTCTGGCAATGCAGCGAAAGGCAAAGAGATTCTTGAGAACTTTGTAAAGACATACCGTGACCCTTCATATTCAGCTGATGCAGCGAACAGATCTCTTGAAGATGAAATATGGTATCAGCGTCGCGTAGAGCTCTGGGGTGAAGGTTTTGCAAACCCTGAT
This sequence comes from Bacteroidales bacterium, assembly GCA_017556765.1. Lineage (GTDB taxonomy): Bacteria > Bacteroidota > Bacteroidia > Bacteroidales > UBA932 > Cryptobacteroides. The sequence goes on along the minus strand of JAFYME010000002.1, from coordinate 28,854 downwards.
ACAAGACGTCTTAACAAGCCGCTTGTACGTTTCCACGACAGCAGCAACAACATGCCGGAGAACTTCCGTTTCAACATGCCTGCAGATGACGGCTGGTGGCTTATGAGATTCACAAACAGCGAGCTTAACACAAACCTTGCAGTTGTTGACAACACAGGCGGAAACAGTCCGGTACAGGATCAGCACCCTGATCTTCGTGACGGTGTAACAGACTAAGTATCACTTCAAAACGAAACAAAAATGAAAAAGAATATACTTTTTATCGCAGCTGCAGCAATGCTGACATTCGCCGCTTGTGAAAAGGAGCCTGCATATGTGCCGGGCAATCCTACCGGTGACAATGACAATGTATACTTCAGCGCCATGAACGCAGGCTCTGTAGTCCTTGCTTCTGATGCAAGCGAGTTTACTGTCATCGTTTCCAGAAAGGACTCTACAGCTGCGCTTTCGGTTCCTGTGAATGCATGGGCATCGAAGCCTGAGGTATTCACATTCCCTGCAACCGTTGAATTCGCCGCTGGACAGGGAACAGCAGAATATGTGGTGAAGACATCTGCCGATATGGAGATGTTCAAGGACTACGCTGTCAGACTTAACGTATCCGACGAGTACACACATGCATATGACTCACTTGGAGTATATCCACGCTATGCAGCTACAGTCGTGAAGGAGGATTATGCTCCATACGCTGAAGGAGTGTTCTACGACATGTTCTTCACAGGAGAGGGATGGCCTCTCACATTGGAGTACTCTGCAATTCTCGAGATGTACAGACTCTGTGACGTATGGGCTCCGCTCGGTACCGGAAGTACGACAGACCTCATATTCAGCTGGGATGGCGCCGACAAGGTAGTGATGAATGCAGGTTCATATTCTACAGGCGTAAGCTACGCGGATTATGGAAATGTGACAGTAGTCACTACTGAAGATGGCATCTACTATGGAACCATCCCTGCAGGATGGGTTGCAGAAGAGGCTGTTGATGGATTCATCTTCGACTTCAAATGGACTGTATCTGCCGGATCATTCGGCACAGGTTATCCACAGCTTTACGTGATAACCGAAAAACTCTAATCGGTAAAAACCCAACTGGTTCTTACATAAATATTGATAAGCGGCCGGTCCCTGTGAAGGAACCGACCGCTTTCTTTGTTTTCATCATTGACGGATGGCACAAAAAATGTGAAGTCAGCCATGACCCCGTTTGCAACAATACTGACCAGCCGCGGCTGCGCCATGCAGTCCATGAAAATAAGTATAATTGTAAATGACAGTCATGATGAAACTTATCATCTCGCTACTGGCCTCACTGACTGCGACAGTCGCAATGGCACAGGAAATCAATGTATCAGGAACGGTCATTGATTATTCCAACGGTGAGCCGGTCCCCTACGCTTCCGTCCACCTTGAAGGCACGATGACGGGAACAAGCACAGACGGAGACGGCAACTACTCGATCCGCCTTCCGCACGGAGGAAACCTCGTATTCTCTTCTATCGGATATATCACGGTAAAGGAGGCCGTGAACGCCTCTATGGTCTTGAACATCGTCATGGAACCTGATACCGAGCATCTTGAAGAGACCATAGTCGTGGCATATGGAACAGCCACAAAAAGTTCCTTCACAGGATCGGCCTCTATGATCGGAGCAGAGACTATCGAGTCAAGGGTCAGTACAGACGTCACGGCAGCTCTTGCAGGAACAACTCCAGGAGTTCAGATCATCTCATCATCAGGAGACCCGGCAGCGGGAGGAGGTACGGTCAGGATACGAGGAATCGGCTCGATGAGCGCCAGCAATGCGCCGCTGTACATCGTCGACGGAATGCCTTATGACGGATCCATAGCGGACATCAACCCTGCAGATGTGGAATCCATGTCTATCTTGAAAGACGCCTCAGCATCAGCCATTTATGGAGCCAGAGGCGCCAACGGAGTCGTGCTCATAACGACGAAAAGAGGGGCCGGCTCGTCAGAGGCGAAGATTCGGTTCGATGCCAAATGGGGATCCAACTCAAGGCTTATACCTCAATATGACGTAATCACCGATCCGGCCCAGTACTATGAGACCCATTACAGGATGATGTACAATTCGCAGGTCTATGCAGGTAAAAGCCCGTCGGAAGCATACGCATATGCAGACGCAAACCTATTCAACCACAATAACGGAGGTCTGGGATATCAGGTATACACTATCCCGGATGGACAAAAGTTCATCGGAGAGGATTTCAAGCTTAACCCATCCGCTGTCCTGGGATACTCTGACGGAGAATATTACTACATACCTGACGACTGGTACGGGCTGACATTCAGCGACTCATTCCGTCAGGAATACAACCTGTCGGTAAGCGGAGCGAAGGACAAGCTGAACTATTACGGAAGCATAGGCTACCTCAACGACGGAGGAATCGTCAGCAACTCCGACTATCAGAGATATACTGCCCGAATCAATGTCGACTACCAGGCGAAGCCATGGATGAAGGTCACAAGCAGCATGAGCTATGCACATTCTGATTCACAAACAGCCTCATATTCAAGCTCATACGGATCATCCTCGAACATATTCTACGTTACGAACATGATGGGCCCGATCTATCCGCTTTATGTCCGCGACGCATCGGGACAGATCATGACGGAAAACGGCATGAAGGTATATGATTCCAACCAGACCAACTTCATCCGTCCGGCATTCGTCGGCAACGCAGTACGCGACAATGAAGTGAACCGGAAAAAGACATATACCGACTTCATCACAGGCAAATGGGGCGTTATATTGACTCCCGTACAGGGCCTGTCATTGAGTGCAAACATAGGACTCACCAATGACAACTCACGATACAACGCTCTCTACAGCCGGTTCGGCTCGCAGAGCTCCACAGACGGACTTGCATACGTAAGCCATGACAGGACATTCGCTGTCAACAACCAATACCTGGCCGAATACAAGACGGATTTCGGAGACAGCGGACACAATCTCAATGTTCTCGCAGGATATGAGATGTACAAGCTGAAGGAGCAGTTCCTCGAAGGCCAGAACGACCATCTCTTCAATCCTCTCGTGGGTGAACTCGGCAATGCAGACGGAGTATTATCCCGCCAGACATCCTCATACACAGCGGATTACATGACTCAGGGATTCCTTGCGAGAGTACAGTATGAATATGGGAACAAATATTTCGCAAGTGCATCATACCGCCGCGACGGATCTTCGCGATTTGCTCCGGGACACCGCTGGGGCAACTTCGGAAGCGTCGGAGCCGCATGGCTCATCAGCAACGAAAGCTTCATGAGCGGGGCCGGATGGATCAGTATGCTGAAGATAAAGGCGAGCTACGGCGTGCAGGGAAACGACGACCTCTACCCCGGCTCGAACTACGCCAGAAAGTTTTATCCATATGCGGACAATTACACTCATTCGTACAATGAGACTACGGGCGAATATTCGACCGACCTTGCCTACAAAGGCAATGAGGACCTTACATGGGAGTCGTCACACTCATTCAACGCAGGAGTTGATTTCGAATTCTTCGGCAGCAGGCTGAACGGAAGCGCGGAATACTTCTCACGCAAGACCGTAGACCTGCTCTACAGCAAGGACGTGCCTCTTTCGGCGGGAAATCCGACCGGCTACTATCCTGTAAACGTCGGTTCCATAGTCAACAACGGCTTCGAACTCACTCTTGAAGGCATCCTGATCAATACAAGCGCCATGCAGTGGAGCCTCAACATGAACCTCAGCCACTACAGGAACAGGATCCTTTCCCTCGACCCTTCGGTATCCGAAGAAGGAATAAAGGGAGGAAACTACATATACAAGATCGGAGGGTCGCTGTATGAGGCCTACATGAGGAAATATGCGGGAGTGAATCCTGAAAACGGCAAGGCGCAGTGGTACAGGAAGGTCCTGGACAAGGACGGCACATGGACCGGAGAATCCGAGATTACGGAAACATTTGCAGACGCGTCGCAGTATGAGCTCGGTTCCGTGCTTCCAAAGCTTTACGGAGGATTCGGAACCACATTCAAGGCATACGGGTTCGACCTCTCCGCCCAATTCTCATTCCAGCTGGGAGGAAGGTATTACGACGGCACATATCAGGCGCTCATGCATACTTCGTCGGGAATCGGAACGGCATGGCATAAGGACGTGCTGGATTCATGGTCAGAGACCAATAAAGACAGCGACATCCCACGTCTGGACGGAGATACAAGCGTCGGCCAGACGGCAGTAAGCAGCTACCTCATCAGCTCGAACTATCTGAGCGTTAACAATATAACTCTTGGATACACATTCCCCGAGAGCGTAACTTCATACCTGAAGATATCCGGTTTGAGAATATATGTGTCCGGCGACAATCTCGCGGTCAAGTCCGCACGAAAAGGTGTGGATCCACGATATTCAATGGGCCTGGGCTCATTGACATCAGGCTCCGGCCTCAACAGCGGATCATATTCGGCCATGCGCACGATAACCGGAGGAGTAACCCTTACATTTTAAACGTCATCCCCGGCCAGATCGGGGATCTGAAACATAGAGAAACATGAAACAGATATATGCAACAGCCATCCTGGCATCCATCGTTTCCTGCAGTCAGATGGACGAGCTCCAGCCTCAGGGAGGCATAATCCTCGAACAGCAGCTTAAGGAGGTAAATGCTCTGGTCCCATCCAGAGCCGACGCATCCTTCAACGGAATGTTCACCAAGCTCGGTGCTCCGGGAGGCGTGACCGGAGGAAGCCGTCCTGACGATTTCGGATTCATAATGATGGCATTTTCAAACGACATCGAAGCTGCCGACGTTGTCCTTGCAAACAGCGGATACAACTGGTTCTCCGCCTGCGGATCGCTTACATCACGCAATGCCGACTATGCGAATCCATACATCAGATATGCCGCTCCATACAGCACCATAGCGGCAGCAAACACTGTATTAAACTCATATTCAGAGGATTCCGAAGATCCGTCAGTCATATATAAGCTAGCTCAAGCCAAGGCAATAAGGGCCTTCGCCTACCTCAATCTCGCACCGTATTTCCAGTTCGGATATGCAGCGGGCGCTCAAGACAAGCCATGCATCCCGATCGTTACGGAAGAGACCACAGACTTCACAGACAACCCTCGTGCGACTGTCGCGGAGGTTTATGACCTCATCATCTCAGATCTGAGCTATGCGATCGAGAATCTTGAGGGATATGTACGTACAGACAAGTCGAGAATCGACATACAGACGGCTTACGGACTTCGAGCAAGAGCTTATCTGAACATGCAGGAATGGGCCTTGGCGGCTGCGGACGCCGCGAAAGCGGCAGAAGGATATGTGCCGGCGAGCATGGACGAAGTGTCCGAACCATTCCTCTACAGTCTGTCGGAGCACAACTGGATATGGGGTTACGACATGACGACCGACATTGCCATGGAGAATCTGTATGCTACTTCAAGTGCATGGATAAGATCATTCTCCGGCGACGGCTATTCAGCTGGCACTCAAGTATATTCATGCATAAACCAGCTGCTTTATGACAAGATTCCGGAGAGCGACGTACGCAAGGGATGGTGGGTGGACGCATCATTGAAGTCCCCTCTTCTTGATCATGTGACATGGGACGGAGTCAGCGGCGATGACGTGGCCGGGCTGACCATTGATAATGTAAAGATGGCGTTCCTCCCTTATACGAATGTAAAGTTCGGAATGAATACGGTCGGAGGCACATTGAACGATGACGACTGGCCTTTCATGCGTGTAGAGGAAATGATCCTCATCCAGATCGAAGGCCTGGCGAAGAGCGGATCACCCGCACAGGCCAAGGCCATGCTTGAAGACTTTGTCAGGACATACCGTGATCCGGCTTATTCGGCAGACGCATCCGGACGCAGTCTGGAAGACGAAATATGGTTCCAGCGAAGGGTCGAGCTATGGGGCGAAGGCTTCTCCAACAACGACACCCGCCGCCTTAACAAGCCTCTGGTACGTTTTCATGGAGGAGAAGACAGCAATGTGCCTGAAGCATTCCGCTTCAACATGACAGCCGATGACGGATGGTGGCTAATGCGCTTCACTTCGAGCGAAATGAACACAAATCTCGCGATCATCGACAACACGGGAGGCACGCAGCCGGTCCAGGATCAGAATCCCGCCCTGCGCGACGGAGTCACCGACTGACGGAAGACCAAGGCGACATACAATCACCTGACACAGAGCCACTTACCAAAAGCGCTTGCTATCCGCGGGATAGCAAGCACTTTTAATATCAATCTAATTATCAGGCGATTACACAATCACATCCTACATCATACCGCCCATTCCGCCGGCTGGCATTGCTGGAGCAGCTGGCTCAGGAAGGTCTACGATAGCGCACTCTGTGGTAAGGAACATACCGGCTACAGAAGCGGCATTCTCAAGTGCGACGCGTGACACCTTTGTAGGGTCGATCACGCCGGCCTCGAACATGTTCACATACTCGTCTGTACGTGCATTGTAACCGAAGTCACCCTTGCCCTCGCGGATCTTGTTGATGATCACGCTTCCTTCTACGCCTGCGTTAGCGGCGATCTGACGGAGAGGTTCCTCGATTGCTCGAGCAACGATGTGGATACCTGTAGTCTCGTCTTCGTTAACGCCCTTGAGGTCCTTGATAGCCTCCGAAGCACGGATATATGCCACTCCACCGCCAGGAACGATTCCTTCCTCGACAGCCGCGCGTGTCGCGCTGAGAGCATCCTCTACCCTGTCCTTCTTCTCCTTCATCTCGACCTCTGTAGCAGCACCGACATAAAGGACTGCAACACCGCCTGCGAGCTTGCCGAGACGCTCCTGGAGCTTCTCACGGTCGTAATCGGAAGTAGTTGTAGCGATCTGCTTGCGGATAAGGTCAGCACGCTCCTGAATGGCCTCTGCAGAACCTGCACCGTTGACTACAGTAGTATTGTCCTTTGTAACGACTACCTTCTCTGCCTTTCCGAGCATGTCAGGAGTTGTGCTCTCAAGGCTGAATCCTCTTTCCTCAGAAATAACCATACCGCCTGTGAGTACAGCGATGTCCTGAAGCATCTCCTTGCGACGGTCACCAAAGCCCGGAGCCTTTACGGCAGCGATCTTGAGAGTACCGCGGAGCTTGTTCACAACGAGAGTTGTAAGTGCCTCACCATCAACATCCTCAGCAACGATAAGGAGTGACTTTCCTTCGCGTGCGATAGGCTCGAGAACAGGAAGAAGGTCCTTCATTGTAGAGATCTTCTTGTCAGTCACGAGGATGTATGGAGTATCAAGGACAGCCTCCATCTTGTCACCGTTTGTCATGAAGTATGGAGAGATGTATCCTCTGTCAAACTGCATTCCCTCTACGACCTTGACCTCAGTCTCTGTACCCTTGGCCTCCTCGACTGTAATCACACCGTCCTTCTTCACCTTTGACATTGCGTCAGCGATGAGCTTTCCGATGTAATTGTCATTGTTGGCAGAGATGGTTCCGACCTGCTCGATCTTGGCATAGTCCTCGCCTACCTCCTGGCTCTGCTCGCGAAGATTCGCAACAACCGCTGCAACTGCCTTGTCGATACCTCTCTTGAGATCCATAGGGTTTGCGCCGGCGGTAACGTTCTTGAGGCCTACGTTGATGATTGCCTGAGCGAGTACGGTAGCTGTTGTGGTACCGTCACCAGCCTGGTCGTTTGTCTTTGAAGCAACCTCCTTGACCATCTGCGCGCCCATGTCAGCAAACTGATCCTCAAGCTGGATCTCCTTTGCTACAGTCACACCGTCCTTTGTAACCTGCGGAGCACCGAACTTCTTGGCGATCACAACATTACGTCCCTTAGGGCCGAGGGTTACCTTTACTGCATCAGCGAGTGCGTCAGCGCCTTCCTTCATCTTGGCGCGGGCGTCTATATTGAATTTGATTTCTTTTGCCATGATAATTAAAGTATTGCAAGAATGTCAGACTGTTTCATGATGAGGTAGTCCTTTCCCTCCACAGATACCTCTGTGCCTGCATATTTTCCGTAGATGACAACATCGCCTACCTTTACTTCCATAGGCTCATCCTTCTTTCCCGGGCCGGCAGCTACTACTGTACCCTGCTGTGGCTTCTCTTTTGCTGTATCAGGAATGAAAAGTCCTGACGCTGTCTGAGTCTCGGCCGCCTTCGGCTCGATGACTACTCTGTCTGCTAATGGTCTGATCATATTTGTTTGATTTTATTATTGCTGTTAAAGATCCTTCGCTTCGCTCGGTGTGTCACCGGAGGTCGTGCTAAGGACGATGGTGCATTCGGCAAACAAAGTGCCAATGCAAAATAACTGACATTTTGTCACACAACAAGCATTTTTATGGTAAAAGTTTTTATTTTTGTCATAACTAAAACCTACATGCTATGGACATTCTGAACACAATTATTCTGGCCGTGGGCTTCTGCCTCATCCCGGCCGGAGTATTATGGCTCTGCCGCCGCTTCAGCTGGCTCGGGAAAATCGGCCCCGTCCTCATTCTTTATTTCATCGGCATCATTATAGGAAACATAGGCCTCATGCCGAAGCAGATGCCTGCAGTTCAGGAGATTCTGTCAAATGCCATGGTACCTCTTGCAATCCCGCTGATGCTTTACGGATGTACATTCAAGATGAGCGGTGCACGTTCGCAGATCCTCGCACTTGTCACAGGAATGATTTCGGTAGCGACTGCGGTAATAATCGGATATCTGATCTTTGGAAAGGACCTGCCGGAAGGTGCAAAAGTCGGCGGCATGCTGACAGGTGTATACACAGGAGGAACGATCAATCTTGCGGCTCTGAAGACAATGCTGGGAGTCAAGGACGAGACATATATCCTTATAAATTCATATGACATCCTGGTAAGCTTCCTATACCTTTCATTCCTGCTTGCAATAGGCATCAAGCTCTTCAGGAAATTCCTGCCGAACTCCATAGAATCGTTTACAGAAAAGGATGAGGCGGCGATCCAGAAGGAAATGCAGAAGGAAGACAGAAAACCGCACAGAGGCTTCCTCACACGCGTCGGAATAGCCTACATAGCCAAGCTTCTCGGCCTGACACTGCTGATTGTCGGCATATCCGCAGGCGTGGCACTTCTCCTGCCGGAATCGATGTTCATGACCATATTCATCCTTATGCTGACCACACTCGGCATCGGATGTTCGTTCATAAAGAAGATCCACAACATGAAATACAGCTACGACATCGGCATGTATTTCATCTACATCTTCTGCATTGTAGTGGCCTCCATGGCCGATCTGAGCGAACTGAACCTTATCGGAGGCATGGACCTGCTCGGCTATCTTCTCATCGCCGTATTCGGCTCGCTCCTGCTTCAGGTCATCTTCGCGAAGATATTCCGCATCGACTCGGACATGATGGTGATCGCATCGGTGACATACATCAATTCCCCTCCATTCGTCCCTATGATGGCCGCGGCGATGAAGAACAAGGACGTGCTCATCCCGGGACTTACGATCGGAGTCATCGGATATGCAGTCGGCAACTACCTCGGCTTCCTCATGTCCCAGTTCCTGGGGCTGCTATAAATGCAGGCGGAAATGCCAGAGGATGACACCTACGCTGACTGACACATTCAGGGAGTGCTTTGTACCGAACTGCGGGATCTCAAGGCACATGTCAGCTGCGTCCACGACATCCTGACGCACGCCGGCTACTTCATTGCCGAAGACCACGGCATACTTTCTTCCCGGTTCCGGCTTGAACGCATCAAGCATCACGGAACCCACTGTCTGCTCGGCACATACGATTGTGTATCCATCGTCCTTGAGGCGACGGATCGCGTCCATTGTATCGTCCACATGCTCCCATGCGACACTGTCTTCCGCTCCGAGGGCCGACTTATGGATCTCAGCAGAAGGAGGAACCGCGCATATTCCGCAAAGCCATACCTTGTCTATCTTGAATGAATCCGACGTACGGAAAGCAGAGCCCACATTATGAGCGCTGCGTATGTTGTCAAGCACCACTACAATGCCCGATTCCGGCAGTTCCTTGTATTCGCTGGCGCTCACTCGGCCCAGTTCTATGTTCAAAAGTTTCCTGTTCTGCATATAAATCCAAAAAGTTATCAACACAAAGGTAATAAAAATAAAAAAATGAGTATTTTTGCAGTCGCTTTAAAACAAGTTTTATGAAACAGGATCTCCAGATTTTCAATCTCATCAAGAAGGAAGAGGAAAGACAGACCTCAGGTATCGAACTCATCGCGTCGGAAAACTATGTAAGCCAGCAGGTGCTGACAGCACTCGGCTCTATCTGCACAAACAAGTATGCAGAGGGTTATCCGGGAGCAAGATACTATGGCGGATGCGAGGTTGTAGACCAGATCGAGCAGCTCGCTATCGACCGTCTCTGCCAGCTTTATGAAGCAGAGTACGCAAATGTACAGCCGCATTCAGGCGCTCAGGCAAACATGGCAGTGATGATGGCATGTCTCAAGCCAGGAGAGACTTTCATGGGTCTTGACCTCGCTCACGGCGGTCACCTTACCCACGGATCACCTGTAAACATGTCAGGTATCCTCTATAACGCTGTAGCATACGGTCTCAGCGAGACAACAGGAATGATCGACTACGAGCAGATGGAGCAGAGAGCCCTCGAGTTCAAGCCGAAGCTCATCATCGGTGGCGCGTCAGCATATTCAAGAGAGTGGGATTACGCACGTATGCGTGAGATCGCAGACAAGGTAGGCGCTATCCTCTGGATCGACATGGCGCATACAGCAGGTCTCATCGCTGCAGGTCTCCTCAGCAACCCTGTGAAGTATGCTCATATCGTGACATCGACAACTCACAAGACTCTTCGCGGACCACGCGGAGGTATCATCCTCCTCGGAAAGGACTTCGACAACCCATGGGGTCTCACAACTCCTAAGGGCGTCGTAAAGAAGATGTCTCAGATTCTCAACTCAAGCGTGTTCCCAGGCGTTCAGGGCGGTCCGCTCGAGCACTGCATCGCTGCCAAGGCTGTTTCGTTCTACGAAGCTCTCCAGCCAGAGTTCAAGGAGTACCAGAAGCAGGTCGTTTCAAATGCTCAGGCAATGGCAGAGGCCTTTGTATCAAGAGGTTACAAGATTGTATCAGGCGGCACTGACAACCACCTCATGCTCATCGACCTCCGCACCAAGTTCCCAGAACTTACAGGTAAGGTAGCTGAGAAGGAGCTCGGAAAGGCAGACATCACAGTGAACAAGAACATGGTTCCGTTCGACTCACGCACACCGTTCCAGACTTCTGGTATCCGCGTAGGTACTCCGGCTATCACATCACGTGGTTTCGTTGAGAAGGACATGGAGTTCATCGTGAACCTCATCGACCAGGTTCTCGCAAATGCAGCTGCAAACCTCGACCTGATCGCAGGCAAGACTGAGGAAGGCCGCGAAGCATACGAGGAAGTTCTCGACAAGGTAAAGAAGCAGGTACGCATGAAGACAAACGGCATGCCTCTGAACAGATACTAATCAGATCCACATACGATTACAATGAAGGCGGCATCCGTTCGGGTGCCGCCTTCATTATGCTTTCTTCAAGCCTCAGACCTAGTTGTTGACCGGTCTGAGGATGAAGTTGAATTCCATTGGCTGGGCGTTTACCCTATACTGTTCAAGAGGCCATGCGCCCCATGAGTTAACGCATGCAAGACCCATCTGGGCGAGGTCGAAGTTGACCCATGTAGAACCGTTCGCACGGTCATTCTCATGCGCCTTTGCCTTAAGCTCGAGAGAATGAGCCTGATTGCTTCCAAGCATCCTTACGTCCATCTCCTTCCAGCTGAAAGGAAGAGCTGAAGCAGAGAACTTCACGTCTGATCTGATCTCGAAGCCGGCACCGTTGTCGTCAATGACCTTCATCCACTTGATCTCGGTCTTTGTACCGGATTCCTGAGGGCGTACATATCCATAATGGTACTGATCCTCAACCCTCTGCACATAATGTCCCATAAGGGCAGAAGAATTGCGGTCAGAGTAGTTCTCGTGAGGTCCGAAGCCGAAGTACTCGAGAGTAGAATACTGTCCCGGCATTTCCATCTGCATACCGAAACGAGGAAGCATTGGAGCTTCTGAAAGCTTGCCTGCATCCGCAAGAGCCTCCTTCGCGGCGATTGTTCCGTCTGCATAGATATCATAAACGACGCTTACAACGGCTGCCTCACCAACAGGAGCATACTCCACATTTACCCTGTAGCAGAAATCAGTAGCCTCCACGCTGAATGAGGCCACCTTGAATTCAGCCTTGCGCCAGAGTTCAAGCCTTCTGTCCTGCTTTGCACCGAGGTCGTTCTCAACAACCGCTCTTGCGACACATGGAGCAAGCGGCGACTTGATCATCTCCTTCTCGCCAAGCACATAGCTTACAAGCGAACCGGCAGAAGCATCGAATACCGCCTTCCATGGAGAAACGCGGAGATTTGCAGAACCCTCAAACGCCATGTCACCGTAGAATACATGGAGGTCTCCGTCCTGACCATACTCAGGAAGACCCGATACATTTGCAAATACAGGAAGTTCCGCATTGTTTATAACCATCTGATCATAAGCTACTTCCTCGCCTGCCTGAAGAAGACCGTCAACTCTCTTGAGCACATAACGGACATTGAGATATACATCATGTCTGTCAAGACTTCTGATACCTGCCGCCTGAAGGATATCCTCCACATCGTATCCGAGAGAAACCTCTGCAGTTGCCTGAGGAGCAACATTGAGCGACGATACTGTTCCGCAGAGAGCCTGAACGCCGTCAACCTCAATGCTCCACTCCATCATGTAGCGGGAAAGATCGATGAAGAAATTCTCATTATATACATTGACCTTTCCGGCAAGCACATCTACCGGAGTGGTAAGGATAGACCTGTACTGATATGCAACTTCATAAGCGTGCGGATGCAATGTGCGGTCGGCAGCGATGATTCCGTTGCAGCAGAATGAGTTGTCTGAAGGATCGTAGTCGTTGAAGTCACCGCCATATACGAATACATGGTCTGTTCCCTCAGCTGAAGATGGCCAGTAAAGCGCCTGATCCACAAAATCCCAGATGAAACCGCCCTGGTATGAAGGATACTTGCGGATAAGATCCCAATATTCCTTGAGACCTCCCATTGAATTACCCATCGCATGCGCATACTCGCACTGGATAAGCGGTCTCTCAGGATTTGAAGAAGCATAACGCTCGCAATCTCTGTAGTCATAGTACATCGGGCAGAAGATGTCTGTCTTTCCGTTCCAGATAGCTGGCTCATACTGAACCGGACGCGAGCTGTCCATAGACTTCACGAGATCATATGAGGCAGCGAAGTTAGGACCGTCACCCGCCTCGTTTCCAAGACTCCAGATGATCACTGAAGGATGGTTGAAATCCCTCTGTACAAGTCGGCGTGCCCTGTCAAGGTGCGCCTTCTGGAAATCAAGATTCTTTGCAAGATTGCCCGGGCCGTACATCATTCCGTGCGACTCCACATTGGCCTCGTCCACAACATACAGACCATAACGGTCGCAGAGGGTGTACCAGAGAGGGTCGTTTGGATAGTGCGAAGTACGTACTGCATTGATATTGAGCTGTTTCATGATCTGGATATCCTGGATCATGTCTGCCTCTGTCACCACATAACCCTTATATGGATTCATTTCATGGCGGTCAGCACCCTTGATGAGTACAGGCTTGCCGTTCACAAGAAGCTGTCCTCCCTCTATGCATACATCTCTGAATCCGATCTCGATCGATGTGGACTCAGTCCTGCCGTTCTTGTCATATGAAGATACATTCAATGTATAGAGCCATGGGGTTTCAGCGCTCCACTGCTTCACGTCCGCGACATTCAGCACTGTCTCGGCAACATTCTTCTTTGGTGCAATCTCTGTCTCGGCCGCTACATTTCCGTATGGATCCACGATCTGGAAAGAAACCTTGGTCACTCCCTTGGACACATCAGCACGCAGATTTGCCTCGCCTGAAGCGGAAGCCACGACACGGATGTCCTCAAGTCTCTTCTTCTCACGTGAATACACATACACATCACGGGCGATACCGGTCAGTCTCCAGAAATCCTGATCCTCAAGATATGTACCGTCACACCAGCGGAAGATCTCCAATGCGATGAGGTTCTCGCCTGTCTTGACGAACTTTGTGATATTGAAGCGGGCCTCAAGCTTGCTGTCCTCGCTGTAACCGACTTCCTTTCCGTTCACCCATACGCGTACATTCGAAGTCGCAGAACCGATATGAAGGAAGATGTCCTTGCCTTCCCAGTCCTTGTCAAGTTCGAATGTCCTTCTGTACTGACCTACATAATTGTGCCAGTCAGCCGGAATCGGAGGATTGTTTTCATAATGTCCGCTCCATGCATATCCTACGTTCACATATACGGGATCGCCATATCCGTTCAGTTCCCACATTCCCGGCACCGGCATTGTGTCCCAACCGCTTGCGTCATAGTCAGTCCTGTAGAAATCTGTCGGACGGGAATTTCTGTCCTCGTTCCAGTTGAAATCCCATGTTCCGTTGAGCATGAGCTTGAGTCCGTCTGTCTGGAAATGAGCCGTCATAGGGATACGGTTCTCCTCGACCACATTCGGATCCTGCCATGCCGGCAGGGCTGTCTTCTTTGTTGCCGCAGAAGCAACGGCGGCGGTTCCCAGCACCAGAGCGCAGAGAACAGCTGTCATCTTGATTTTCATAATGTTATCAGTTTTATGTTATATTGTTTCAATGTCACCTGACGGAATCCATCCCTGTCGTCCGTCTGCAAGCTCGATATTGTTCCATGAGCCTACCTGATCGATGATCTTCACCTTTGTACCTTCATGGAGTATGAAAAGATCCTTCGACGCCTCAGCCGACGGCGAACTCTTCACCGAAGTAACCGGACGCATCACGATCGCGCCTTCCGCCTTCATGTAGTCATTCTTCTGCCATACTGAGAAGCAGAGAGAAAAAACAGCAAGAAGAAACAGGACTATGCCTGTAAAGAAACCTGTACGTCTTCCTCCCACTGTAGGGGCAAGCAGGAAGAGCAGCGCCATGGCGAGAGTCAGCGCAAAGAGGACGAAGAAGCATACTGTCCATGCATTCGAATCCATGATGTAGCATATCTCACGGGCCCATGCCTTGAGCACGAACTCCGGCACCGGATCGATTCTGTCCTGGATCGTGCTGTTGAGGAGGTCGAGGTTGTATCTCGCGTCATCATATGACGGATCAAGCTTCAAGGCACGCTCATAATAAAGTATGGCCATCGGCACATTTCCGTCCTTGAAGAATGCATCGCCTGTGTTGCAGTAAAGCGAAGCGGACTCGAGGCCCATGGACGAGATCATCTGGTAATCTGAGATCGCATCAGCCCAACGTCCTTCCACATACGCCAGATTTGCCGCATCCCACAATGAATCGACATAATCCTTCTCCTGAGCAGACGCGCTGAACGATACAGCCAGAAGCATCAGCACAGCCATCACAGCGCCCTTAGGGGCGGTTTTCTTTGCCTTCATATTGGAATCGATTGAAGAAATCACATCAAGGGCCGACTTGTAATGAGCCTCCATGGCCTCATGTCCCGCATCTGGAGCGTATCTCGCGAATTCACATGCATCAAGTATGCTTATAAATGTGTCGACAGAGCTTTCATCAACATTTCCCTCCTTGAGACTTTCGGCAATCCTGTCACGCGAAAGCTCTGCCACCGGGATGTTCAGTTTGTCTGAAATGAAGCCGAGAAGAGCCTTGTGGAGTTCCTCATAGAATGCAGTATAAAGGTTCTGCTTGAGGAATGTATTTGCGAGCTGGAGTCTCTTGAGGGCCATCTTCGTAGCCTTGCGGTTCTTTGTTCCGACTACGTCCGCACGTCTTGCAGCAAGTTTCCTGAGCGAGAACCAGCAGGCAGCGGCAGCTGCAGCAATAAGAACGAGAATGATCCAGAATGCTCCCGAACCGACAAGGAACTTTCCCTTTGCAGAGAGGCCCGGAGCCTTTGTATTGATGAATCGGATATCGCTTGCAAGGTTCCTTACATCCTTCGGCTGCGAACCGCTGATCACCACGCCGCCCGCATCAGACTCGTTTCCACGCTCTACCGTAACCGGAATCGCAGGTGTCTCCAATGTGACATACATCTTCTTGGAAACATCATAATATGAATACTTTACAGGCTCGATCACGAAGTCTCCATGGCTTCTCGGGATGAACGGGAATTCATATACCTTGCTGCCTGCAAGACCTCCCTTGTCGATCCTGTCTGAAATCTTTGTATCGTAAACCTCCATATCTGGCGGGAAGTTCACCTTCGGAGTCTCAAGAAGCGATACGTTTCCGCGTCCTGAAACGGTCACAAGAAGCGACGCCGCCTCATGAGTCTTGAGAGTATCCTTGCTGAGTTTTGCGGAAATCGCGAACTCTCCTACTCCACCGCCGAATGAAGCCGGAGCTCCTGCAGGAAGCGGCTTCACGTTGACTGTGACAGGTTTCGAAGCGACCTTCTTCCTGACAGTCCTGTAGTCGTCGAAGAATCCGTCGAATATACTGGTTCCTGCTGACGAAACACGGACATTTACAAGGCAGATGAGCTCAGCCGGATCGATCTTGACCGCACCCTGCTGCTGCGGGATGAGGACGAACTTCCTCAGAAGAGCCGAGTTGTAGATCTGACCGTCGTATGTCTCACGCGAGAACTCGATGTTTGTAGGTGCCTCGAGCTCCTGGCTCCAGAAGCCGTTGAATGTAGGAAAGCTGGCGCTTTCGAAGCCCGCGATATTGACTCTCTGATAAAGTTTTATCGTAGCCGTAATCGGCTCTCCCACAACCACATCCGAGCGGCTGAGGTTCAGCACGAGGAAGATATCGTCATCCTGAACCACACCAGACTGGGACTGGCGTGCGGACTGGCTCGAACCCTGGGAAGAAGACTGGCTTCCCGAAGAAGAAGACGAAGATGATGATCCCGAAGCCACGACTTCGATTGTCGTCGGCTGAGAGTAGATATCCTGTCCCTTCACTTTTGCGCTCGCGCGGGCCAATGTGAACTTACCTGTCTTCACAGGACGAAGCACATACGAATATGTAGTCTGCACAGACTTGGTCGTCTTGCCGTTTATCATCTGCACACTGGTAGAGCGTCCCTGCTGAGGGCCCCACAGAAGCTGGAAGTCCTCGCCCGGCTCCCATGCAAAATCAGAAGACTTTTCCTCTCCCTCTATAATGAATGTCACATTGAACTGTTCATCCGCAGCCACGACATTATGTGTCTGTACCTTTATGCTTGTCTGGGCGAACGACATTACTGCAATGAACGCCAGCAGCACTGATGTAAATAATCTTTTCATATTACCAATTCTTCTCCTTCTGTCTTGACTTGAGGGCCTCCGCCTTCTGCTTGTTGACCTTGTCCTGTGTTTCCTTTTCCTTTGCCTGGATAGCCTGGAGCATCTGCTGAGCCGCCTGCGGAGTTATCTTAGGCTGCTGACCCTGAGGCTGTTCCTTCTGGTCCTGACCGCCATTCTGATCCTGATTCTGCTGATCGTCCTTGTTCTGATCATCATTCTTGTCCTGATCATCGTTCTGATCCTTGTTCTGATCGTCGTTCTGGTCCTGATTGTTCTGGTTATCCTGGTTCTGATCCTGATTCTGGTCCTGGTTGTCCTGATTCTGATCGTTGTTCTGGTTCTGCTGGTTCTGCTGCTGGTTCTGGAGCATCTTCTTCGCATAGATGAAATTCTCCTTCGCCTGCAGATCCTCCGGCCTTCTGATCAGAGACTCACCGAAAGCCTCCACAGCCTTCTGATAATCCTTCTGCTGGAGGGCCGCATCTCCAAGATTGAAATAATAATCAGCAGCTGACCCAGACATCGGAGCCACATCCTTCACCCTCTCCAGAGCCTGCTGAGCCTGGGCGAAATCACCCTCGCGATACAACGTGTTCGCAAGATTGTAATTCGCCGCCACAGACATGGAATCCTTCACCAGAGCCTTCCTGTAATCGATTTCAGCCTCCCTGAAATTCTCCTTCCTGAAGTCCCTGTTTCCCCTTCTCACATCCTTCTTATCCACCTGGCCAGCCGCGTCTACGCTGACAAGTAAAGAAGCGATGCAGATCAGAACATATAATACATTTTTCATCACTTTTTAACCTCGAAAGATTTTTTAATCTCCTTTAATCGTGTACCTGTTGTGTGGAATTGGCATTTTGCCACCCCCGGCTAGGGGGAGGGGCCCACTCGCAGAGTGGGAGGGGGCCAATGTAACACACAGGTACCGATTATCTTTTAAATAAATGCTTCTTCGACCTTCTGTCCCCCACCAGCATCTCCACCACAAAGAACACCAGCGCGAATCCCAGGAAGTACATGAACTGCTCATCATACTCCTCGAATACGATCGAACTGTACCTCTCGTCCTCCATCTTCCTTATGTCGTCGATGATCGGATTCAGACCAAACTCACTGTTTCCTGCCCTCACATAAACACCGTTTCCTGCCGCCGCAACCTCCTGAAGAACAGACTCATCCAGCCTTGTCACAACGATCTCCCCGTCCTTATCCTTCAGCAGTTCCCCATCCATCGGGATAGGCTTTCCCTCAGGCGAACCGACTCCGATAGTGAATACGCGGACTCCAAGCTCCGCCGCCTGCTTCGCCGCCGCTACAGGGTCATCCTCATGGTTCTCACCATCTGTGATCACAATGACAGCACGGCTCTTGTCGCTCTGCGCGCTGAAGCTTCGCACCGCTGTATTTATCGCATCTCCTATCGCAGTTCCCTGCACAGGCACGGACTCTGTCGAGATGGAACTGAGGAACATCTTGGCAGAAACATAGTCTGTCGTGATAGGAAGCTGCACGAACGAGTTGCCGGCAAACACGATCAGACCGATTCGGTCTTCACGCAGTTTGTCCACTATCCTCGAGATCGCGAGCTTCGCACGCTCGAGCCTGTTGGGTGAATAATCCTCCGCAAGCATCGAATTGGACACATCGAGCACGATCATGATCTCCGCTCCCTTTGTCTCATGCTCCTTCAGCTTCGCGCCGATCTGCGGTCTAGCAAGACCTATCACGAAGAAGAAGAACGCAATCGAGAAGAGCACCAGACGCACCCATGTCTTGGCCTTTGAATAAGAAGGCATCAGGCTGCTTACAAGAGCCTCATCTCCGAACTTCCTGAGCCTGCGTCTCCTGAGCTTCAGAACAACTGCCTGAATCACAAAGAAGAACGGAATCAGGAGAAGAAGCAGAAGATACTGTGCATGAGCAAAATTTATCATGGCAACCTCCTTATTATAAACCAGTTGAACACAAGCTCCAGAAGTATGGCCAGCAAAGCAAGCAGCGCATACTTTCCGAAAAGCTCCTTATATATAGGGAAACTGTCCACAGTCGTGCGGGCCTTTTCCATCTTGTTGATCTCGCTGTAGATCTCCGCAAGCTTCGTATTGTCGGTCGCCCTGAAGTAACGTCCTCCCGTCGACTCGGCAATCTCTGCAAGCAGAGCCTCATCGATCTCGACCTTCACATTCTGCACCTCAACACCCCATGGAGTCATCACAGGATACGGAGCCATTCCCTCCTTTCCTACTCCGATGGTATATACTCTCACACCATATGTCTTGGCGATCTCGGCAGCCATCTGAGGAGAAATCTCTCCCCTGTTGTTCACACCGTCTGTCAGCAGGATCACCACACGGCTCTTCGCGTCGGAATCCTTCATGCGGGCAACAGCCGTCGCAAGTCCGTTTCCTATCGCTGTACCATCCTCGATAAGGTCTGTCTGCACATCCTTCATGAGGTTTATCAAAGTCGCGCGGTCTGTCGTAAGAGGACACTGCGTAAAGCTTTCGCCGGCAAAGACCACGATTCCCATACGGTCCGTAGGCCTCTGGGCAATGAACTCTATGGCTATGTCCTTTGACGCGCTGATACGGTCCGGAGTAAGGTCACGCGCAAGCATCGACGTAGAAACGTCCATAGCAAGAATAATATCAATTCCCTCTGTATCAACTCTTTCCATTTCCTCCGACGATCTCGGACGTGCAATGGCGACAATGATCATGGAAAGGGCAAAGATCCTGAGAATAAAAGGCACATGACGAAGCATGGCCATGAATGATCTGCCTGAGGCCGTCCATGGAACCGAAGTAGACACCCTCAGATGCGGGTGTCTCTCGGAAAGCTCCAGATATATGTAGTGCAACACCAGCAGAGCCGGTATCACAAGGAGCCACAAAAGTTTAGGATACTCAAAGAACATCACTCATTCCCTCCATCTTTAGTACTGTCAGCCTCAACCTCAGCCTGATATGTTTCCGTAACGAAACGCACAGCCACAGGCAGAGCCGCCGCATTGTCCTCGTCAGAAGCCACATATTTGGCGAACTTCACGAAATCCGCCCTGTCGAAAAGTTCCTTTGCATCATCATAAAGCTCCTTCGGAAGATCGACCGACTTCATCTGGTCAAAGATCTCAGCCGTAGTCATCTCCATGGCTCCTATGCCGTAACGTTCCGAAATGTATTCCCTCAATGTATCGGTCACTCCTGAATAGAATGTCTTCTGCTTCTCCGGAGCCCACAGCTTGTTACCTCTATAGCTGTCAAGCTTTCTCAAAGCCACGATATGCGCAGGATCCTTATGTGCAAAAGCCGGATCGTTCCTGCGGCGGTTCATGATGATCAGACATACGACCAATATGATCAGCATAGAGCAGAGCCAGAAGAGTCCGAGCCAAGGCATCACCTCCGCAAAGGTCACCGGATAGCGGATCTGTCCTTTGATATCATGGGGTACGAATGTCGCCGTATCCACAGGCATTGTCTTGACTTCCAGACGCATAGGGTCAAAGACGAGAGTATCGAGCACTCCGTCCGAAGTCATTCTTCCGACCATGATCTGAGGAAGTTCATACAATCCCTCTTCGAATGAAGAAATGACCACGCTTCCCTTTATGTCCATGAGCCTTGGCTGTCCCTTTCCCTGCTTGGTGACCTTTACGGTATCGACCTGCCATGGAGAAAGGTACATGAGCCTGTAATCCTGCTTTTCGGGGAGCTCCGGAAGGGCCAGCATGGTACCTTCAAGCACATCCTTCAGCTCGAAGCCATACAGAAGCTGGTCGGCCACAAGGACCGAATCCCTCTCCTGAAGCTGCTGGAGAAACGCTCCTTTCACAGGTATCAGCCTGCCTTTGGGAAGAGCCTCCGACGTATCCGCCTCATGCACGGCAAGCGTGTCCGTCTCCTGAGCGGACAGAGGCAGCATGCACAAAAGCATCATTATGTATATCAATGCATTACGCATAAATACTATCTGTTTTTAAACAAGGTCATCAGTCCCTTGACATAGTCGTCATCGAGGGCTATGCTGACCTTATCCACATTATATTTCATGAAAAGGCGTGTCGAGGTATGCTCCACATTGCGGAACCACTCCTCATACGCCAGCCTCATCTTCCTGTCCGAAGTGTTCACCCATGCAGCCTTTCCCGTCTCGGAATCCTTGATATGGATGAGTCCCACATTCGGAATATTCCTCTCGCGAGGGTCATATACCTCGATCACGGACAGGTCATGCCTGTTGACCGCCACCTTGAGGGCCTCCTCGTAACGCGGACTTCCGTCCTTGTTCACATCAAGCATGTCGGAAAGAAGGAATGCGGTACATTTCTTCTTTATCGCGTTTGTCAGATAACGGAGTGCCTCCGAAATATCGGTACCGTCCGTAGTAGGCTCAAACTCAATGATTTCCTTGATGATGTGCAGCAAGTGACTGCGTCCCTTCTTAGGCGGGATGAACTTCTCGACCTTCTCGCTGAAAAAGAGAGCTCCGACCTTGTCGTTGTTTATGATCGCCGAAAACGAAAGCACAGCGGCTATCTCGGCAAGCATGTCCTTCCTGCTCGTGCCTACGGTTCCGAAAAGCCTCGAACGGCTGACATCGACCAGAAGCACGACGGTCAGTTCCCTCTCCTCTTCGAAGACCTTCACATACGGCGAACGCATGCGCGCAGTGACATTCCAGTCCATGTTGCGCACATCATCGCCATACTGGTACTCGCGCACTTCGCTGAAGGCCATACCGCGGCCCTTGAAGGCCGAATGGTACTCACCCGCAAAGATCTGGTGCGAGAGCGCCCTGGTCTTGATCTCTATCTTCCTGACCTTCTTCAAAAGGTCATTTGCTGATAAATTAGTATTCATAATCATTCAGATCCCCGACCCGGTCGGGGATGACGTCATTGCCGGCCCGACCGGCAATCTCTACTATGGAACTTCTACCGCGTTGATGATTTCAGAGATGATCTGATCTGTGGTCATGTTCTCTGCCTCCGCCTCATATGTAAGGCCGATACGGTGACGGAGCACTTCGTAGCATACCGCACGCACATCCTCAGGGATGACATATCCTCTTCTCTTGATGAACGCATATGCCTTTGCCGCCATTGCAAGCGAGATGCTGGCACGTGGTGACGCTCCATACGAGATGAAGTTAGCGATCTTGCCGAGGTTGTAGTCCTGCGGCGTACGGGTCGCATATACGATGTCCACGATATATCTTTCGATCTTTTCGTCCATGTACACATCCTTCACGACCTCGCGTGCCCTCACGATGTCCTCAGGCTTGAGAACAGGCTGAGCCTTAGGGAATTCGCCGCTGTTGTTCATGCGGATGATCCTGCGCTCCTCGTCCTTCTTTGGATAAGTCACGACAACCTTGAGCATGAATCGGTCGAGCTGGGCTTCCGGAAGCGGATATGTACCCTCCTGCTCGATAGGGTTCTGGGTCGCCATCACGAGGAAAGGCTGAGGAAGCGGGAATGTCTCGTCACCGATTGTCACCTGACGCTCCTGCATGGCCTCAAGAAGGGCCGACTGCACCTTTGCAGGGGAACGGTTGATCTCGTCGGCAAGCACGAAATTAGCGAAGATCGGACCTTTCTTGATCTGGAACTGCTCGCTCTTCTGAGAGTAGATGAGGGTACCGAGCACGTCCGCAGGAAGAAGGTCCGGAGTAAACTGTATACGGCTGAACTTGGAGTCCACAGCCTGAGACAATGTATTGATAGCCAGAGTCTTTGCCAAGCCCGGAACACCTTCAAGAAGGATGTGTCCGTTGGCGAGGAGACCGATCAGGAGGTTCTCCACGAGATGCTTCTGGCCGACGATGACCTTGTTCATCTCCATGGTCAGGATGTCGACAAACGAACTTTCCCTCTGGATGCGGTCATTCAATTCTTTGATGTTTATGCTCTCCATAAATATGATTTTTGATATTTTTGCATTTTAAAACCTACAAATTTACTCATTTTTTGCAATATGCGATACATTATCAGGCTTTCGTATGACGGCAGCGCATTCTGCGGCTGGCAGATCCAGAACAATGACCGCACTGTGCAGGGCGATCTGGAGGCGGCTCTGAAGACCCTTACAGGTACACATGTGCAGGTCACAGGGGCCGGCCGCACGGACACTGAAGTCAACGCCATCGACTATATCGCTCACTTCGAACTCCCTGACGAAGTCAGGATCGACGCGGCGCAACTCTGCTACAAATTAAATGCCATCCTGCCTCGCGAAGTGGCAGTGCATGAGGTTTCCGTTGCAGAAGACGGATTCCATGCAAGATTCGACGCCCGTTCGAGGGAATACCACTACTTCATCCACTTTGTCAAAGACCCTTTCTGCGAGAAATTTTCATACAGGATGCGCTATCCGTTGGACATGGAGCGCATGAATGAAGCGGCGGCACATCTTTTGGGGGAACACGACTTCAGCTGTTTCGAAAAGACCGGCGGGAACAACGCGACGTCGATCTGCACAATAACGGAAGCAGGATGGGAGACGTACCGTCCGACCCATGTGGAACTCATGGGATACCAATACAGGGAGGGAGACTATATAGTGTTCAGAATCAAGGCAAACCGCTTCCTCAGAAACATGGTGAGAGCTATTGTCGGATCCCTTGTGGAAGTAGGTCGAGGAAAGCGTGAACCGCAATGGATCGCTGATCTCATAGCCAGAGGAAACAGATCGGACGCAGGAAGTTCTGTACCGGGAAAAGCCTTGTTTTTCACCGGTGCTGAATATTAGTATGGTAATTTGAAAAAATATTCATAAATTTAGGACACATAATTTTTAACAGAACAATACCCATGAAAAAGTTTTTCCTTTTCTGCGCAGCATGTCTCATAGGAGCGGCAGCCTACGCGCAGGAGCCGGTGACATTCACAACCGACCAGGACCATCAGAACATGCTCGACCAGCTCGGAATCAAGTCAATCAGACGCGGCTTTGACGCAGACCAGTCGAGTCCTTACGCTGCAAACTACGACGAGAGCAAGGCAAACCCTTATCCCGTCATCCCTGAGCTCATGAAGACCAACTCAGGAAAGAAGGTAAAGAACGAAAAGCAGTGGTACGAAGTACGCAGACCGGAGATCATCGAAGCTTTTAAAAGCGAGGTATACGGCCGTCTCCCTGAAAACATTCCGTCAGTGACATGGACAATCACCGCACAGGAGATCGAGAATGTCGGAATGATGAGGGTAAAGGCAAAACAGCTTGTGGGACATGTAGACAACTCGGCTTGTCCGTCAATCAACGTGGACATCAAGATGGTGGTAGTGACTCCTGCAGACGCGAAGGGTCCGGTTCCTCTTCTGATGATGTTCGGACCGGCAAACCTCCCTAACCCTGTAACACCAGGAGCAGCAGACATGGAGATCATCAACAAGACCTTCCGCAGCATTCTGGAAAACGACCCGCGCACAGCGGAACTCATGAAGAAATATCCGGCATGGCAGCCGTTTGAGCCAGCCAATCCTTTCGCAATGTTCAGCCGTATGTCACAGCGCGCTCCAGGCCAGGATCCGCCTTCTACTGAGCAGCTTATCGCAGCCGGTTGGGGCTATGCGATGATCGATCCGAGCAGCATCCAGGCAGACAACGGAGCAGGCCTTACACGCGGCATCATCGGTCTCGTGAACAAGGGACAGCCACGCAAGCCGGACGACTGGGGATCACTCCGTGCATGGGCATGGGGAGCAGCCCGAGGCCTTGATTATCTCGAGACAGACCCGGACGTTGACGCAAGGCATGTCGGTATCGAAGGAGTATCAAGATACGGTAAGGCAGCCCTCGTGACCCTCGCATTCGAGGAGCGTTTCGCAATGGGACTCATCGGTTCGTCAGGAAAGGGTGGAGCAGCCCTTCACCGCCGCATTTTCGGAGAAGGTCTTGAGAATCTTACAGGCCCTGGCGAGTATCACTGGATGGCAGGAAATTATATCAAATATGCTTCTGTAGAGTCAAAGACAGGCGCATGGACAGCAGACATGCTTCCGGTTGATTCTCACCAGCTTATCGCTCTCTGCGCCCCACGTCTGGTATTCATCAGCTACGGTATTCCTGAGCAGGGAGATGCCCTCTGGCTCGACCAGTATGGAAGCTGGCAGGCTACGATTGCAGCCGGCGAGGCATTCAAGCTTCTCGGTGCCACTGACCTCGGACTTTCGAACGACTACCGCAGCGAGCCTATGCCGCCATATAACACAAGCCTCCTGGAAGGAGACCTTGCATGGCGCCAGCATGACGGCGGTCACACAGACGCCCCTAACATGAAATACTTCATAGAGTGGGCCACAAGAAAGATCGGATACATTTACAAAAGATAAATTTCGTAATCAGTCATTTTTTTCGTACTTTTGCGCGATTTCGCGCTTATGCGAAAAGTGACATGAAAACGATAATTTAAAAGACCGTAAGAATACTATGCTTTTCAATCTTCTACAGGCCGTTGACACAACGGCACTCGCTCCTGCGGCACCTGTTTCGCAGGAGATGAACTTCTCTCTTATCGAAATGGCAACAAAGGGCGGATGGCTCATGATCGTCCTTCTCATCCTTTCGATCATGGCGATCTATATATTCGGCAACAAGTGGTGGCTCATCCGCAAGGCCAGCAAGATCGACAAGAACTTCATGAAGGATATCCACGACATGATCCACGAAGGCAAGATCAAGTCGGCGATAGCTCTCTGCCAGAAATACGACTCACCGGTCGCAAGACTCGTGGAGAAGGGCATCGAGAGGATCGGAAGACCTCTTCAGGACATCCAGACTGCAGTGGAGAACATGGGCAATGTAGAGGTTGCAAGGCTTGAGAAAGGCCTTCCGATGCTTGCCACCATCGCCGGTGGAGCTCCTATGATCGGATTCCTCGGTACCGTGTCAGGTATGATCCAGGCATTCTTCAGAATGTCTACAGCAGGCAACAACATTGACATCACTCTCCTTTCTGGAGGAATCTATGAAGCTATGGTGACAACAGTCGGAGGTCTCTTCGTCGGTATCATCGCATACTTCGGATACAACTTCCTCACATCACAGATCTCGAACCTCGTGTTCAAGATGGAGAGCACCACAATCGAATTCATCGACATGCTTCACGAGCCTGCAGGCAGATAAGGAGAACGGACAATGGCTATCAAAAGGACAACAAAGGTAGATTCGGGATTCTCGATGTCGTCAATGACCGACATCGTGTTCCTCCTGCTGATCTTCTTCCTGGTGACCTCGACGCTCATCAACCCTAACGCCCTCAAGCTTCTGCTCCCTAAGAGCACAGGCCAGGTATCCGCAAAGGCGACAGTGAGCGTTTCGATCAAGCACTGGCAGGACACTGACAACTTCTCATACCACATCAACGGTGACGAGACTCCGATCAGATTCGACCGCATCGAGGACGAGCTCATAGACCTTCTCCAGAGCGAGGAGGATCCGACTTTCTCGATCTATGCAGACGAGACTGTTCCTATCAAGGAAGTTGTTGCTGTGATGAACATAGCGAAGAGAAACCATTACAAGGTAATCATGGCGACCTCGCCGGAATAAACCTTGCATCATAATCGGAATATGGAGCAGTATCTCAGAGAAAGGGAAAGACAGGAAAAGAGATCAAGGGCGACAGGCGTCGC
This sequence comes from Bacteroidales bacterium, assembly GCA_017556765.1. Taxonomy (GTDB): domain Bacteria; phylum Bacteroidota; class Bacteroidia; order Bacteroidales; family UBA932; genus Cryptobacteroides. The sequence continues at coordinate 1,896 of JAFYME010000002.1, read as the reverse complement.
CCTTACGGTGTCTGCACACATAGCTGTCATCACATGCTGCTTTTTCATGGGATTCACCTATCTGGACCCTCCGCCGCCGGAGCAGGAGCAGATCCTGATCGAGTTCGACGAACCGGAGATCCAGAAGCCGAAGCAGACATGGGACGGAACAAAACCCCAGGCTGTGGAGCCGGATCCGACCAAGGACATTAACCTTGTACAGAGATCTGAGGCACCGAATGAAGGCTCAAAGAGCAATGAAGCTCCGGAAGCCAAGGTGGATGATTTCGGAGACGTTGATGTAAAGGAGCCTGAACGCAAGAAGGAGATCGACAGAAGGGCCCTCTTCTCGGCGGCTGACAACAAGACTCAGAAGGACACGCTTGCAGCACAGACGGCACATGAGGTGAGCGACGCTCTGAAGGCCGGACACGCGCAGGGCAACACAAAGACCGGCGAGACGTCAGGCCAGCCTAATGCGAGACTCGCGGGAAGAAGCGTAAACGGAACTCTTCCGAAGCCTTCATACGGAGTACAGGCATCCGGAACGGTTGTAGTCGAGATATGGGTGGACAACTACGGCAACGTACAGAAAGCGGTAGCAGGTGCGGAAGGAACGACAGTGACTGACAAGACCCTGTGGCAGGAAGCGAGAAAGGCGGCTTTGGGAGCGCATTTCAACATGAGTGCGGAAGCCCCTGCCCTGCAGAAGGGAACGATTACATACATATTCAAACTGGATTAAAGGCCTTCGGGCCATCATTGGCGTGAGCCAACATATTATTATTTAACATTTAAATTGCCATCAAGGCGTAAAACAATGGAAGACAACAGAAGAGGCGGCAATGGCCGCAGAGATGGCCGTAGAGAGTACGGTGACAGAAGAAATTCAAACAATGGTGAAAGAAGAAGCTTCAGCGGTAACGGCGAGAGACGCAGCTACGGCAGCGACAGACCACGCAGATCATTCGGCGAGGGCGGCGAGAGAAAGTCGTTCTCGGGAGAGAGAAGATCGTTCGGAGAGGGTTCTGAGAGAAGAAGCTTCAGCAACAACGGCGAGAGAAAGAGCTTCAGCAGCGACAGACCTCGCAGGACATTCTCTGAGGGTGGTGAGAGAAGATCATCATTCGGAGGAGAGCGCAGATCATTCTCAGGTGACAGAAAGTCATTCGGAGAAAACTCAGAGAGAAGAAGCTTCAGCGGCAACGGAGAGAGAAAGAGCTTCGGAAACAACGGTGAAAGAAGAAGCTTCAGCAGCGACAGACCACGCAGATCATTCGGTGAGGGCGGCGAGAGAAAGTCGTTCTCAGGAGAGAGAAGAAGCTTCGGCGGTGACAGAAGAAACTCAGGCGGATTCAAGAACACCGGAAAGAAGAGCTTCTACAAGAAGGATTTCAACTATTTCCGTGACGAGGACGAGAGCGGAATCAACAAGATGATCAGCAGAAGACCGCAGCTGGACAACGACGCATATTCTGACAATGACACAGTATCAGCTCCTATCAAGGAGGAGGTAAGACTCAACAAGTTCATCGCTAACTCAGGCGTATGCTCAAGAAGAGAGGCTGACAACTTCATCCTTGCAGGTGTAGTTACAGTAAACGGCGAGGTCGTGACTGAGCTCGGCACAAAGGTGAACATCAACACCGACGACATAAGATTCAACGGTGAGAGACTCAAGGGCGAGGAGAAGGTATACATCGTGATGAACAAGCCTAAGGGATATGTGACTACAGCAAGCGACCCTCATGCAGACAAGACCGTGATGGATCTTCTCAAGGGCTGCTCAGCAAGAGTATTCCCTGTAGGACGTCTTGACAAGAACACAACAGGAGTCCTCATGTTCACAAACGACGGTGAAATCGCAGAGAAGCTTACACACCCTTCATACGACAAGAAGAAGATCTATCAGGTATC
>JAFYME010000017.1 GCA_017556765.1 Bacteroidales bacterium | reverse complement strand
ATTCTTGTTGTCACATGCACTTACAAGAACGCATGCACACATAAGAGCAATAAATAACTTTTTCACAATCATTTTATTTAAAATTAAACTTATTTTCTAGAACGCAAAGACGAAGATCTTCCACATTATCAACACGGCGACGATGGTCTTGAGGCCTGTGCCGGTGATGAAGCCGAGGAAGGAGCCGATGGCGGCCTTGAGGGCCTGAGGAGCACCTTTGCGGCTGTAGTAGAGTTCGAAAAGGAAGGCTCCGAGGAAAGAGCCGAGGATCATTCCGACCGGGGTCAGGATGATGCCGGCGATGAGACCTACGAGGGCACCTCTTTCGGCATACTTGCTGCCGCCGGTGAGTTTGGTGAAGTACATCGGCACGATGTAGTCGATCACAGACACTATGGCCACTACCACGCCCCATATCAGAAGCATCCTGACAGTGACGCTTTCGCCTGCGGCGTTGGTGCCGTTACCCCATATGTAAAGGATCAGGAGGCCGACCCAGCTGATCGGAGTGCCCGGAAGTCCAGGAAGAATACTGCCGGCAATACCGATGATTCCGGCTAGTATAGCGATAATTGAAACTAAAAGGTCCATTGAAAATCGGTTTTCCGTTTCTCCGGGTGGCAGGGGTCTCAGAGACATGCCACCCCCGGCTAGGGGGTGCCGCAGCTCCGAAGGAGTGGCGGCGGGGGTCTCAGGAAATCCCTGCTATCCGAAGAAACCGTAAATTATTCTTTTGCCATGATGTCCTCGATATCCGATGACTTGATAGGAAGACGGTAAGGGCCAAGGCGACGGGCACCATCCTCAGTCACGAGGACATCATCCTCAAGACGGATACCGCCAAAGTCGTAATAATCAACGAGTTTCTCATAATTGACAAAACCCTTGTCAGTGCCTTCCCTCTTCCACTGCTCGATGAGCGCCGGGATGAAATAGATACCAGGCTCATCGCTGATCACATGTCCCGGCTTAAGGTCACGGGCCATACGCAGATTGCCCATGCCAAGAAGCGGTGAACGCTGACGCTCATCACCATAACCTACATAATTCTCCCCGAGATCCTCCATGTCATGCACATCCATACCCATGTTATGGCCCAGTCCGTGAGGCATGAAGAGGCCTGAAATACCGCATGCGACCATCTCGTCCACATCACCGCGGACAAAGTCGAGAGCCTTCAGCTGCTCGAGCATGTAACGTACTGTAGCGCAATGTACATCCCAATATGACGTACCCGGCCTTGTAAGGCTGAAAGCCAGCTCATTCGCCTGCTCCACGATGTCGTAGATCTCACGCTGCTTCGTTGTGAACTTTCCGCTGCATGGGTATGTGCGGGTGAAGTCAGAAGCATAGTGGGTATTGCTCTCGGCACCGGCGTCTACCACGAGGAGACGACCTGGAGTGATGATCTGATGGTGCGAATGGTTATGCAGAGTCTCGCCGTTCTGCGAAAGGATCGTCGTGAATGACGGGCCCCATCCCTGAGAGTATGTGATGCCCTCCATGCGTCCTACGATCTCCTGCTCCAGCACTCCAGGCTTGCAGCCCTTGCGTGCCTCCGTATGCATCCAGTAGCCGATCTCCGCAGCCTTGTCCAGTTCCTCGATCTCGCACTGCTCCTTGATAAGACGCAGAGCCACGACCGCCTTCACAAGCTCCTCGGAAGCGCCACCGGCAGCCACAGGGCCTACCTTACGCACCGAAGCGTTTGACAGGCCGGTAAGCTCAGCAAGCTTCATCTGGTTGTAATACCTTGCAGGCGGGAGGAAATGAACCGGACGACCGGAAGCTACAGCTGCAGCCACAGCCTTGTCGAACTCCGCAAGAGGAGCTGTCGCAGGACATCCGATAAGAGAGCCCTTAGAAGCCACAGACGGCTGAGGGCCCATCCAGATGATATCATCTATGTCCACATCATTTCCATAAAGGCACTCATCCGCCGAATCAAGGTCCAGAACAGCTGCGAACCAAGGTTCATCAATGCCCCAGAAATACAGGAAGCTGCTGTCCTGACGGAACTTATAATCATTGCCGCGGTAGTTTGCCGCAGCGTCAACATTGCCAAGGAACACAGCGATGCCGTGCGCATCCTGAGCCGCCATCTTCTGCACGAGAGAGCGGCGACGGTTTACATATACTTCAGCTGAAAACATCTCTATATCTTTTATGTTTATTTTATTTCTGTCGGATTGACGAATATTTCGTCTATATAAGTCTTATGCTCGCATGTGAAGGCCAGCTTGAGCGATACGGGCTTCATCTTTTTCCCGTCAATCACAGGTAGCCTGATATCGTCGAAAAGTACACAATCTACAAAAGCATCATGTCCGGTATTCGGGAAAGCAGGAGTATCCTTAATCTGGGCAAGGGTCCAGCTCTGGCCGTCGATGCTTGCAAAAAGATGGATCTTCACAGGAGGGATCACACCGTCCTTTTCGCTGTTCAACATCCTCACCATCAGCTCATTGACTTCTGTCGGACCGATCAGATCGATGAAGATCTCGTTGACTCCCGGATGATACACTCCCCATCTTTTGTCCATTATATCTTCCTCCGCAGTCTTCCCGTCGCGTATAACCACAGACCTGCCCTGACCGAAATCCGACGGATTCCATGCGACCCATTCCTTTGCGCTCTTGAGGTTGCCGTAGAATGCGGCTTCTGCAAGCTTCCAGTATCTGGCGCCATCCTTCCATGCCATATAATTCTCGTATGCCTTTCCGGACCAATGCGGCTGACCGAGCTGATACGGCGAATCCGGATTCTCGAATATTCCGCACATCATGAACGATATGATCCTGTCCGCTCCTCCCGCAGTCGCGGCAGCCTGCTGCGCCAGGAATCGTCCGTATGGAGCTGGAATCAAAGCAGACGAGCGGTCATTGGTACCCTTCTCCCAGGCAAAGGACTCGCAGTTTGCCCACATTTCTATGCCTGTCCTGTCATGGATCGCACGAAGCTTCTTCCAGTTAGCGCGAAGTCGTGGAAGCGGGTAACGTTCTCTGACACAACCGATTTCATCCTGATATGCAATGATGTCCACTTTCAGGCGGGCAATCTGCTGCTCATAGCGAGGATCTTCAAAATCCGAGTTGAAGATACCGTAAGGTGAAATAAGAATCTTAGCGGAAGGGGTAAGCTCACGGGCACGGTCTGTAAGGGCATTTACGGCCTCGACAGCATAATCCGTCAGCACAGGACCGAAACAGTCCTCGACAGGAAGATACCAGCCATGGAATGCCGGATGTTCTCCATAGATCCCCGCCAGTTCCTCCATCATCTGCATCTGACGTCCCTTGATCTTAGGATCGCGGAGATTGTCATCCTGATCCTTCGCCCATCCGGTACTCATGAACACCTTCATGCCATGTTCAGCCGCAGCATCCATGATCGCATCCACAGGGCTTTGCCTCCACACCGGGTACACCCACGGCATTATCTTCGACGGATAATAAGCCATGCCTTCATTTGCAACCGCCATGAACACAAGGTACTCCATACCCATCTCCTTCATCTCAGCTACCTTGGTCGCCCACATCTGAGGATCGGTTCCGTCGATGTATGGGGGATTGGTGTATTTGTTACGGACATCCTGATACGCAAGATTCAGGAATGTTCCCGTAACCGGAAGAGTCTCAAACACTTCAGAACCGTCCGAGGCTCCTGTGTTGCCATGGAATCCGGCGTCAGGGCCTTTGCAGCCGCTCATAATCATGGCGGCAAGAAACAAGATGTATAATATCCTATTCATATATCCGATAATCTTTTCCACAAATTTACAATTTTTCCTGAACTGACATCGGAATTATTCATATCTTTGTTATTCGATAACATTATTCCCCATTAAAAATGAAAAGAAGATTCTTGACACTGCTTACTGCAGCAGTTGCGGTATTCGCAAGCTGCAATTCCAGCAATACTCTGGTACCAGACAACATCGGCCCCGATGTCAGCGGTATTCCCGAACTTCCTGCCGATCCTCAGCCAGGCAGCACAAACTTCAATCACAGGATAATGCTCCTGCAGCATACGGGAACATACTGTCCGAACTGCCCGAATCTGATGTCCTCCCTCAAGGAAGTCGCCCAGGACAACGGATACAACGACAGATACGTCCATGTTGCGTCACATTCATACAACCAGGAGGGTGACGCGGCATATTCAGACGCCGCGGCAAAGATATCGCAGGCCTTCTGCAGCGGCTATTATCCCGAACTGACCTTCAACCTGACGACAGAAAGCACAGGCACATCGATAGCCGCAGGTACTATCAAGGAAAAGATCGACGTCCTGCATAAAGGTTCCGCTGGCGTAGGAATCACGGCCGCTGCAAAGATAGAAAACGGCAGCATGTATGTCCATACTGAGATCAAAGCCGCCAAGGAAAACATCTACAGAATAACCGTATGGGTCCTTGAAGACGGAATAGAATCGGAGCAGATGGGCGCGAAGGAAGACTGGCAGCATATACATAACAATGCCCTCAGGGCCATGGCCGGCGAAAGTCTCAACCTCAAGATATATGGTGCGAAGATGGACAGGATGTCTCCAGGAGACAAGAAAAGCAAAGGATTCAGCATCAAGCTTGAAGACGAGTGGAATCCGGAAAACTGCAAGGCACTCATTATCGTGAATGCAGCCGATCAGGAAGGTAAATACGATGTTGCGAACTGCATCATCTGTCCTGCCGGTGAAAGTGTAACTTATGACTACAAGTAAAGAAATGAAATTTTTCAGATATGTTTTTGCTGCGATAGCAGCCATGCTCGCCTTAGCATGCAACCATGAAGAACCAGAGAAGACCACAGAAGAGAAAGGTTTCAAGATCGAAATAAACGACCTCCACTCAAGCTATTGTCAGGTAAAAGTGACTCCAGAAAATCCTTCAGCTCCATATTTCCTTGGAGTTGCGACAGAAGAGTATTTCGCCGAATTCGGTCCGATGGAAGATCTGACAGGAACAGTCACCAACTTCATCGAGACCCAGATGATCATGAATCCGGATCTTTCCCTCGACCAGATTCTGCATAAGGGCCCATACAACCGCGAGGTGACCGGTCTTCAGCCCGAGCAGGACTTCGTGGTATTTGCATGTTATACCGACCCCCTCGGATCACCTGTTTCGGAGATCGAACTCATTAAGGAGACTACGCCTCCTGTATCGGAGTCGGTAACTCAGTTCGAGATAGAGATTGATCAGATCACAGCAACAAGCGCTACGGTCTTCATAACTCCGTCGACCGAAGATCCATATGTATGGATGGAGCTTCCTGACTATGTATACGAAGGCATGTCGATGGCGGAACTCAAGGATTTCCTTCTGAAGAATTACAAGCCTTTCTTCCCTCTTCATTCCACAACCGGCGAAATGATGCACTCTTTTGACGGAAAGCTCGACCCTGACACCGAGTACATGATCATCGTGTTCGGATATGACGGAGGCATGACAACACCTCTGACGACAAAGACATTCCGCACGCTCAAGCCTAACGATGCAACTGACGTCACATTCGAGTTTTCATACAGCAACCTCACCAGCCGCAGTGTCAGCATGACATTCATACCTTCCGACAACAGCGTTTCATACCTTGCAATCGTTGTTGATGAAGCGACATTGGAAAGATCTGGAGGACCAACACCGGAGGGAGTCAAGAAGTTGATTGACAAGGAAATACAAAAAGCTATCCTATTCGGAGACTGCGACAACAGGGCGGAATTCGCAGAATACAATGCCCAGCGAGGCAAGCAGACAGGAAGTTTCGGCATTGTCCCTGGCATGAAACATTACGCATGCGCAGTATGCGTTGACGTAAATGGAGAATATTCATCGGAAGTCGGCATCGCCGAGTTTGATGCGCCTGCTGAGCAGAGCACCGATGCTTCAGTCACAGCATCGTTCAGCGAATGGTTTGACGGTGATGAACTTGCCGCTGGCAATCCGGATTCATATGGAGACTACGCTGGCTGGGCAGTCGTTCCTATAAGATTCGAACTCGGAGGATCTGCAGAGGAAGCTCTATATACAATTTACCCTGTTTCCATACTTGAAGAAGAAGGAGCGACAGAAGACGATATCCGCGAGTTGCTCCTGAACAATGACCTTCTGGGCACATACAATTTCTACACTGAAAGCAAGGTGACCATACAGCTCGAATGGGACTGCGAATACAAGCTTTTCGCGATAGCGTTCGACAAGAACAAGAATGCCGGAGAGATGTTCACCCTTGACATCCCGGCTCTCTCAAAGAGCGGAGCATCACCTGCAACTGACTTCTAGAAACCATGAAAAGACGTGACTTTCTTAAGACTGCCTGTGTCGGAGCGATAGCTGCCGGCGCAGGCAGTACGCTTATAGGATGTACATCAGGAAAGCCTGAGACATTCAACTTCAACAAACTGGGAACCGGTAAGGGTATGAAGCTGAGTTTCGAACCATATGAGCTTCAGCTCAGACATACGTTCACCGTAGCGTCATACTCGCGCAAGACGACTCCCGGAGTACAGGTGCGCATTGACTATGAAGGCTTTACAGGATATGGAGAGGCATCAATGCCTCCTTATCTCGGCCAGACAGTCGAAAGCGTGACAGCCTTTCTTTCGCGTGTCGACCTGGGACAGTTCAACGATCCTTTCCAGCTTGACACCATCCTCGCGTATGTCGACAGTCTTTCTCCCGAAGACGGAGCGGCAAAGGCGGCGATTGACATAGCCCTTCACGATCTTGTCGGCAAGCTTCTCGGACAGCCATGGTGGCGTCTGTGGGGCCTGGATCCGTCCAAGACACCGAACACAACATTCACGATAGGAATAGATACACCTGATGTCGTGCGCGAGAAGACACGCGAATGCGCCGACCGTTTCAAGATCCTGAAGGTAAAGGTCGGACTTGACAATGACAAAGAGATGATCAATACCATCCGCGAGATTACGGATCTGCCTCTTGCCGTCGATGCGAATCAGGGATGGAAGGACCGCGAACAGGCACTGGACGAAATCTTCTGGCTGAAGGAGAACGGCATCGTCATGGTCGAGCAGCCTATGGCCAAGGAAAGGCTGGAGGACAACGCATGGATCACAGAAAGAAGTCCGCTTCCGATATTCGCCGACGAGTCGATCCAGAGGCTTGCGGACATACCTTCGATCAAGGGAGCATACCATGGAATCAACATCAAGCTGATGAAATGTACTGGTATGCGTGAGGCATGGAAGATGGCGAATTACGCTCATGCCGAGGGCATGAGGGTGATGCTCGGATGCATGACGGAAACATCGTGTGCAGTCTCTGCCGCTGCCCAGCTCTCCCCTGTCGCAGACTTTGCCGATCTCGACGGCAATCTGCTGATAACCAACGATCTTTTCAAGGGAATGGAGGTCGTGGACGGAAAGGTGACACTCTCTGACAGACCGGGAATAGGACTGATAAAGCTTTAGGACATGAAAAGGATACTTGCATTATTTCTATGTGCCTTTGCATTTGTATGTGCCCAGGCGCAGAACCAGCGCGAGAGGCTGAATTTTGACAAGGGATGGCAGTTCGCATTCGGCGACGCATCTTCGCCGGCGAAGGATTTCGGATGCGGAACAGAGTATTTCAACTACCTGACGAAGGCGGCTTCGATCCATAACGAAGGTCCGTACACCCCCAAGTTCGACGCTTCGGGATGGGCCGTGGTGGATCTGCCTCATGACTGGGTCGTGGACCTTCCATATGCAGCCGAAGCCAGCCACAGCCACGGCTACAAGACCGTCGGATTCAAGTATCCCCAGACCAGCGTAGGTTGGTACAGAAAGACATTCACAGTGCCCGCAGAGGACTTTGGAAAGCACATATGGCTCCAGTTCGACGGAATATTCCGCGACGCGCGCATATGGGTCAACGGATTCTATCTCGGTCATGAGCCAAGCGGATATGCGACTCAGACATACGACATCTCGGAGTACCTGAATTACGGAGGCGAGAACCTTGTATGCGTCCGTGCGGATGCGACCCTCGAGGAGGGATGGTTCTACGAGGGAGCGGGAATATACCGCCATGTATGGCTGAACAAGGCTTCGAAAGTCCATGTCGCTCCTTTCGGAACATTCGTCCATTCGCAGTTCATACTGAACTATGACGACTGCGGAGGATGCGCGGCATGTATCGGCAAGCCGCAGCTGGACATGGCGTATCTCAATATCGAGACCACTGTCGAAAATATGGATGCAAAACCTGCGGACTACCGTCTGAAGCACATTCTTTTCGATGCGGAAGGAAACGAGGTCACCAGCGTGGAAACAGGTCTGAGACAGCTGCTTGCGAAGGATTCATACACTTCCAAGGCTCGGATGGAGGTATCGAAACCGCACCTCTGGAGCAATGAGGATCCATATCTTTACAATGTGGTGACAGAGGTCTACTGCGACGACGTGCTGACTGATTCTTACAAGACGACAACGGGTATAAGACACATAGCGTTCAACCCTGACACCGGGTTCATGCTCAATGGAAAATCCGTGAAGCTGAAGGGAGTGAACATGCATCAGGACCATGCCGGAGTCGGCAGCGGAATCCCGGACGGTCTTCAGGAATGGAGGCTCATGCAGCTTAAGAAGTTCGGATGCAACGCCTACCGTTCGAGCCACAATCCGATGACTCCTGAGCTGCTTGACGCATGTGACCGTATGGGAATCTTCGTGATCGAGGAGAACCGTCTGACCGGCATAAACAAGGAGCACACCGACCTTCTCGGACGCATGATCCGTCGCGACAGAAACCACCCGAGCGTGATCCTCTGGAGCGTCGGAAACGAGGAATGGGGCCTGGAATGGAATGATTTCGGCACACGCATAGCCGAATCAATGCGTGAATACTGCCATCGTTTTGACCCTACGCGTCTGATGACCGTAGCTTCAAGCAGCGGCCCGCACATACTTCTTCCAGCCGATGTGGCCGGATACAATTACATGCTCCAGAACCCTGTCGAGCAGCATCGCAAGGACTATCCTCAGCGTTGTGCCCTCGGCTCAGAGGAGACTACCGGATGTGGAACAAGAGGAGTTTATTTCGACGTGACCGATGGCCGCGAGCTTTCTGCCGTTGATGCAGGAAACGGTCGTATGGTAGCATTGAACCGTGCCAAGCATGGCCCTGACAGCCTGTACAACTGCATCGAAAGAGGATGGAAGTTCTATGCTGAGAGGGACTATCTTGCAGGACTCTTCTACTGGACAGGATTTGATTATCGAGGTGAGCCGAACCCTATGGTATTCCCTGCGACAAGCTCTGAGTTCGGTATCCTCGACTATTGCGGATTCCCGAAGGATGAGGCTTATTATCTGAAGGCATGGTGGACAAAAACGCCTGTGCTCCATATACTTCCGCACTGGAATCTTGACGGACACGAGGGAGAGCCTGTTTCAGTCTGGGTGTACAGCAATTGCGAGGAGGTGCAGCTTATCGTCAACGGCCGCAAGCTCGAAAGAAAGAGGATGCCTCTGAACGGCCATCTCGAGTGGGAGACCGTCTATGAGCCGGGATATGTCAAGGCCGTGGGATACAGAAACGGCAAAAAGGTGATGGAAGAGCGTATCGAAACCGCTTCGGAGGCCGTCAAGGAGGTCTGGGAGCATGAGACCGTCGGGGACATCATGATCGCGAATGTAAAGCTTTGCGACTACAAGGGCCGTTTCGTGCCGACAGCTTGCCAGGATCTGGTCTTCGAAGTTCCGGAAGGCTACCGCATCCTCGGCTGGGGCAACGGAGATCCCGCTTTCCAGCACATCGAGAGACCGGTCGTTAACGGTGTGTCAGCATCTTCTCCTTCCGGTATTTCTAACAGCACAACTTCGGATAGCACAACTTCGGACGAAGCTGCCACAAAAACCATGGTACCGGACTCCGCCGCCAGAACTGTCAGCATCCGTACCTTCAACGGCCTCGCTCAGGTAATCCTGCAGAAGAAATAACCCGCCGCTATTCCCCGAATACTCTCCCCGGAATCTTCCCTCAAAAGTGATGTACCACAAATAGGCTGATTCATGGTACATCGGTACCAGAAAACGTGGATTCGAGCCGGAAAACCAGTCGAAAAGTCGTCCTGAAAATCGGGAAAAATCTTCTGTGCTATCAATCCGGAACATATTCCGGGAGGACATATGATTTTTTCCGGTCATTATAATGCAAAAAATCCGTCCAAATGGGGGAATTATTCGAACTTTTAGTTATTTTTGGATGTTTTTTCGCTTTAAAAGCAAGTTTAACCTATTATCCTTTTTTATGTACTTTACCGTTGGTTAAATAGATGAAGAGATTTTTTGTCTTTTTGGGGGTTGTCCTAGCGGCAATCGGCTCTGCAGCCAGTGCACAGGAAGTCGACAGTATGGTGCCTATGCAGAAGTCATCCTGGGGGGATGCAAAAACAGAAGAAGTTATTGATTATGTTCCGGAAATATCTCTGGATACGCGTGCCGGGTACAATCAATATTTCACGGATGGAAGCGGCCGTTTCGGTGGCGACGGTCTCTATCTGGATATCAACGGGTACATAAGTCCACATTTTTCATACAGTCTGAATCACAGACTCGCCTCGACATACTACGAGGACAACTCCGGCTTCAACGGAACAAACTGGATGACACTCACTTATGAGACTGACAACTTTGCGGTCACAGCCGGCAAGGATGCTCTTCTGGTGGGAAGCTTCGAATACGACGCATACGATCTGGACACATACTACGACATGAACTCCATGTTCTACAACATGCTCGACTGCTGGCAGTGGGGCGTATCGGCGTCGTGGTATCCGGCAGAGGGACAGTCGGTGATATTCCAGTTCGCAAACTCTCCATTCGCATGGGAAGATGATTACTTCGCATACAATGCGGCTTGGAGAGGAGAGTGGGATTTCTATGAGTCCTACTGGACAGTGAACATGTGGCAGTTCGAGCAGGACCGCTATGTGAAGGCCCTGAACCTCGGAAACAGATTCTACATCGGAGGGCTTACCCTCGACCTCGAATACATGACCCGTGCGGCGGACATGAAGTCGCTTTTCAAGGATGACTTCACATTCCTCGCTGCCCCTTCATACGAATTCGGAGACTCATTCCGAGTGTTCGCCAAGTTCGGATGGGAAAGGGTTGCAGAAGGACTGCCATACGAACTTGCATATGAAGATTACGTCGGAAGCGACTATCTCTTCTATGGCGCCGGAGTGGAATTCTTCCCTCTCAAGGAAGACAAGGACGTACGTCTCCATGCCGCATGGTCGTCAAACAACTTCGGTGACAATTATCTGAATGTCGGCGTCACATGGAAGTTCGACCTTACCGGCGCAGCAAGATACCTGTTCGGAAAACTGGGCAAATAACCTTTAAACTGACCTGAAAATGAACAACAACGACTATATAATCGAGATCAAGAACATCTCAAAGAGTTTCGGCGACAAGTGCATCCTTGACGATGTAAGCATCAATGTCAAGCAGGGCGAATTCGTCACCATCCTCGGCCCGTCAGGCTGCGGAAAGACCACAATGCTCCGCCTGCTGGCCGGTTTCGGACAGGCAGACAAGGGCCAGATCCGCATCAACGGCGAGGACATCACCAATGTGCCTCCGCACCAGCGTCCTGTGAACACAGTGTTCCAGCGTTACGCTTTGTTCCCGCATCTGGATGTGTATGAGAACATTGCGTTCGGTCTGAAGCTTCAGAAGGTGCCGGCAGAAGAGATCGACAAGCGTGTGCTCAAGGTGCTCAAGATGGTGAGCATGACCGACTATGAGGACAGAGACGTGGAGTCGCTTTCAGGAGGTCAGCAGCAGCGTGTAGCCATAGCCCGCGCGATCGCAAACCAGCCTAAGGTGCTCCTTCTCGACGAGCCTCTTGCAGCCCTCGACCTGAAGATGCGAAAGGACATGCAGATCGAGCTCAAGGAGATGCACAGGAAGCTCGGCATCACATTCATCTATGTGACCCACGACCAGGAGGAGGCCCTGACTCTTTCTGACACCATCATCGTGATGAACGAGGGCAAGATCCAGCAGATCGGCACCCCTACAGACATATACAACGAGCCACAGAACGCATTCGTGGCAGACTTCATCGGCGAGTCGAACATCCTTAACGGAAAGATGGTCAAGGACAAGCTCGTGGAGTTCGTAGGACATGAGTTCGAGTGTGTGGACGAAGGATTCGGAGAGAATGTGGACGTAGACGTGGTTGTACGACCTGAGGACATCTACATCATGAACAAGCTTGAAGGTGCGCAGCTCACGGCGAAGGTGAAGTCATGCACATTCAAGGGAGTCCATTACGAGATGTTCGTGGATACCGACAAGGGATATGAGCTCATGATCCAGGACTACAACGCTTTCGAGCCTGATTCGGAGGTAGGCCTCATCATCAGACCTGCCGACATCCAGGTGATGCACAAGGAAAGGACATGCAACACATTTGAGGGCGAGATCATTGACGAGACACATGTGAAGTTCCTCGGCGAGACATTCGAATGCCTGCCTCAGGAGGGTCTGGCTGCCGGCGACAAGGTGAAGGTCGAGGTCGCATTCTCGAAGATCGACCTTATCGACCACCCTGAAGAAGGTATGCTCTCAGGTGACGTATACTTCCTCCTCTACAAGGGAGACCACTACCACCTGACGATCATGACAGACGACGGAGACCATATCTTGGTCGACACAAACGATATTTGGGACAAGGGAGACCTTGTAGGTATTAACATAGCTCCTCAGGACATTAAGATTGTAAAGTGAGATGACTAAAAGAAGTACCTGGGCACTGCCCTACGCTATTTTTCTGGTGCTCTTTGTCGCTCTGCCTCTCCTCCTGATCATCTGGTACGCATTTCAGGACGGATCGGGCAACTTCACATTCGGCAATTTCACCAAGTTCTTTACCGACGCTGACGCGATCGGCACATTCGCCCTCTCTCTCGAGGTCGCGATAGAGAACACACTCATATGCATCCTGCTCGGCTACCCTGCCGCATGGATTCTTGCAAACAAGAAGCTGAACCGCAGCGCAGTGACGATAGTGCTCTTCATCATGCCGATGTGGAT
>JAFYME010000016.1 GCA_017556765.1 Bacteroidales bacterium | reverse complement strand
GTCTTGCCGATACAGCCCTCAAGACTGCCGATGCAGGTTACCTTACCCGTCGTCTGGTGGACGTATCACATGACGTGATCATCAACGAGGAAGACTGCGGCACACTCCGCGGACTGATCGCCACTGCAATCAAGAGCAAGGACGAAGTCGTAGAGTCACTCGGAGAGCGTATCCTCGGCCGTACATCGGTACACGACGTGTTCAACCCGCTCACAGGAGAACTCATCATCCCTGCAGGCGAGGAGATCACAGAGGACGTTGCAAACCTCATCGAGTCACTCCCTATCGAGCAGGTCGAGATCCGCTCCGTACTCACTTGTGAGTCACGCAAGGGTGTCTGCGCAAAGTGTTACGGACGTAACCTCGCATCAGGTCGCATGGTCGAGAAGGGAGAGGTTGTCGGCGTGATCGCTGCACAGTCAATCGGTGAGCCAGGTACACAGCTTACACTCCGTACATTCCACGTCGGAGGTACAGCTTCAAGTACTGCAGCTGAGAATGCGATCACATCAAAATACAACGGTAAGCTCGAGTACGAGGAACTCAGAACCATCGAGAGAGTCACAGAGGATGGTGTTCAGGATGTTGTTGTCAGCCGTACCACTGAGGTGCGTATCGTAGACGAGAACACAGGCATCACATACTCACAGTACGATGTTCCTTACGGTTCAATCCTCTACAAGAAGGACGGCGATACCGTCAAGAAGGGCGACCTCATCTGCGAATGGGATGCTTATAACGCGATCACAATCATCGAGGCAGCCGGTAAGGTTCGTTTCGACAGCATGATCGACGGTGTTACATTCCGCGAGGAGATGGCTGATGAGTACTCACTCAACAGAGACAAGGTCATCATCGAGTCACGTGACAAGTCAAAGAACCCTACCATCGTCATCGTTGACGAAAACGGCGAGAGCCTCAAGCATTACAACCTCCCTGTAGGTGCACACGTAATGGTAGAGGACGGCCAGGATGTGAAGATCGGTGACATCATCATCAAGATCCCACGTGCTATCGGTAAGGCATCCGATATCACCGGAGGTCTCCCACGAGTTACAGAGCTCTTCGAGGCACGTAACCCATCTAACCCTGCTATTGTATCTGAGATCAATGGTGAGGTCATCATGGGTAAGATCAAGAGAGGTAACCGTGAGATCATCATCAAGCACAGATCAGGTATCGAGAAGCATTACCTCGTACCTCTTACAAAGCAGATCCTTGTACAGGAGAACGACTATGTAAAGGCAGGTACAAGACTTTCAGACGGTGCAGTATCACCTACTGACATCCTCGCAATCCTCGGTCCTATCAAGGTTCAGGAGTACATCGTGAACGAGATTCAGGAGGTATACCGTCTCCAGGGTGTAAAGATCAACGACAAGCACTTCGAGATCATCGTACGCCAGATGATGAGAAAGGTACAGATCAACGATCCGGGTGATACAGAATTCCTCCCAGAGGAGCTCGTGGACAAGTGGATGTTCATGGATACAAACGACAACATCTACGGCAAGTTCTACGTGCTTGATCCAGGTGATTCTCAGACATATGCAGAGGGTGACATCATCACTGCACGCGAGATGAGAAGTGAGAACTCATCACTCGAGCGTCAGGGCCTCAAGATGATGGTTCTCCGCGAGGCTAAGCCAGCAACAGCAAGCCAGGTACTCCAGGGTATCACAAGAGCTGCGTTGAAGACAAACAGCTTCATCTCTGCTGCGTCATTCCAGGAGACTACAAAGGTACTCAGCGAGGCAGCTATCCGCGGCCGCGTCGATACTCTCGAGGGTCTTAAGGAGAATGTCATCTGCGGACACCCTATCCCTGCAGGTACAGGTCAGAAGGAGTTCCAGGAAATCCTTGTTGCTCCGGCAGTCGACACTCAGAAGAATCTTGCAGATCTCTAAGAGATTCAACTACATACGAAAAGAGGATGACCGATCGGTCATCCTCTTTTGTTTTATGCTCAGAAAAAAATTATTTCTCCATCTTGCGGAGGAAACACTCGATTGTGTTCTCCATGAGGCAGCAGATCGTCATAGGACCGACGCCGCCTGGAACAGGAGTGATCACAGAAGCCTTAGGCTCGATAGCGGCATAATCAACGTCTCCGCAGAGCTTTCCTGTCTCTGGATCGCGGTTTACTCCTACGTCGATGACCACAGCACCTTCAGATACCATATCTGCAGTGACGAACTTAGGACGTCCGATAGCAACTACGAGGATCTCTGCGTTACGGGTAACTGTAGGAAGGTCTACCGTACGGCTGTGAGCGATAGTGACTGTAGCATTCTCGTCAAGAAGAAGCTTTGATACTGGAAGACCGACGATATTGCTTCGACCGATCACCACTGCCCTCTTGCCCTTGATCTCGACGCCTGCCCTCTTGAGCATCTTGATTATGCCCTTAGGTGTACATGGAAGCACACAGTCCTGCTTCTGCCAGAGAGCCGCGACATTCAATGGATGGAAACCGTCCACATCCTTTTCCTTTGCGATTGTAGCGATGACCTTGTCCTCGCTGATGTGCTTAGGAAGCGGAAGCTGTACAAGGATTCCGTCTACAGAATCATCCGCATTGAGTTCCTCGATAAGGCCGAGAAGCTCTGCCTCTGAAATCGTATCGGGCTTGCGGATAGTGGTATTCTTGATTCCTACCACCTCTGACGCCTTAGCCTTTCCTGTAACGTAAGATACACTGCCCGGATCCTCACCTACGAGAATCACTACAAGATGAGGCACGCGGCCATATTTCTCCGGGAATGTGGCTACCTGAGCCTTCATTTCCTCCTTCAGCTGAGCTGAAAGTTCCTTTCCTGATATAACTGTTGCCATATTACAATACCCTCCATCCGATGTCGCGACGATAGAAAAGATTGTCGCATTCGATTGATTCCACAGCTGCGAGAGCCTTGTCATGAGCCTCCTGAAGGTCTGCACCGAAACCTACGACCATGAGCACACGGCCGCCTGAAGTATAGTACTTGCCGTCCTTGAGTGATGTACCCATATGGAATACCCTGATGTCTTCAGGGAGCTTGTCAAGGTTCTTGATCTCATATCCCTTCTCATAATCGCCAGGATAGCCCTTTGAAGCCATTACAAAGCCCATTGTGACCTCCTTCTTCCACTCGATCTGTGGCATTGGAGTATGGTCTGCTACGGCTGAGAAGATGTCATAGATATCTGTTGCAAGGCGCGGAAGCACAACCTCTGTCTCAGGATCGCCGAAACGGCAGTTGAACTCGATCACCTTCACGCCTGTCGGAGTCTTCATGAGGCCACCGTAAAGAACGCCGGTAAACGGACATCCCTCGGCAACCATACCTGCGGCAGTCGGCTTCATCACCTTCTCCATCGCATACTCTACGTCCTCATCTGTAATGATAGGAACCGGAGAATATGCTCCCATACCGCCGGTATTAGGGCCCTTGTCACCCTCGTATGCCCTCTTATGGTCCTGTGAAAGAGTCATAGGATATACATCGAGACCGTCCACGAAGCACATGAATGAGAACTCAGGTCCTGTAAGGAACTCCTCAACGACAACCTTGCCCTTTCCGAACTTATCGTCAAGAAGCATGTCCTTGAGAGTCTCGTCAGCCTCCTCCAATGTCTCAGGGATTACCACACCCTTACCTGCAGCAAGACCGTCATACTTCAGCACGACAGGGAACGAACCCTTCTTCACATACTCAAGAGCTGCCTCATAATCCTCGAATGTCTCGAAAGCGGCAGTCGGAATGTCATACTTGGCCATGAGCTGCTTCGCGAAATCCTTGCTCGCCTCGATGGTAGCAGCAGCCTTTGAAGGGCCGAAAATTCGAAGGCCGGCAGCCTTGAATGCATCCACAACACCTGCAGCGAGAGACACTTCAGGACCTACTACCGCAAGATCGATAGCATTTTCAAGAGCAAAAGCCTTGAGACCTTCAACATCTGTGTCCTTGATTGCGACACATTCAGCCTGCGCAGAGATACCGGCATTTCCCGGAGCGCAGAAAATCTTTTCTACCTGAGGTGAGCGGCTAAGAGCATCAACAATAGCATGCTCACGTCCACCGCCACCGATTACCAGAACTTTCTTCATATATATTAACGGATTATAAATCATGCGAAGATACTACTTTTCCTTGACATTTCATATATCGGTATTTATTCGTATATTAGCAGTCAGAACCCTATGATATGAAACATACTATCATATTGCTCCTGAGCATGGTCCTCTGCCTGTCGGCGGAAGCTGGCGACATAAAGAAGGATTCTCTTGCATTTGCAGACGCAGACTGGCAGGTAACACGTCTGGACGACGGAGCCACAGCCATGTCGGCTCAGATCCATATGTTCGATTCCCGTCAGAGCATCTCCGTCTTGAAATATCCTTCAAGAAAGTTCAGGACACGCCTTGTCCACTCGCCCGGCGAGATGGCCGGAAAGACGAGCTCGATCGCACAGAGAGAAGGGGCGGCAATGGCCGTAAACGGAGGATATTTCGACATGAAGAACCTCGTTCCATGCGTCTACTTCCGCATCGGCGAAGAGACATTCAGCCAGACATCACCATCAGAGACATTCAGGGTAAACGGCGTTGTAGGCCTCAAGAACCGCAGAGGCAGGAAGATAATGATCGCCAGCTGCAGTCCTGATGAATATGATGCCGTCACAGGAAAATGGCACTCTGCCATGGCCAGCGGCCCTATGCTTCTCGACGAAGGAAAGATACTGGTTCCCGAATATGCAGAAGTCGATGAAACAGGAAAAGGCATAGATTCATTCAATGACAAAAGGCATCCGCGCTCGGTCATAGGCCATGACGGCAAAGGCAACGTTTTCCTGCTTGTTATAGACGGCAGACATGCCGGAAAGGGTGACGGAACAAGCATTTATGAAACTGCCCTCATATGTCGCTTTCTCGGCATGAAGGACGCCATCAATCTGGACGGAGGAGGATCATCAGCCTTATGGCATGAAGATCTTGGCGTGCTCAGTCATCCTTCTGACAATAAGGCGTTTGACCATGAGGGAGAAAGGGCGATACCGAACATCATAGGAGTTTACAGATAATCCAATACCTAATTTAATATGAAAAAGATACTTATTCTTTTGGCGATGCTGATATCATCAGCCGTATTGTCTGCAAAAGAGGCGGAAGTCACTGCAGACAAGACCGTGACAAAAGTCACATTCTACTCTCCGGAGATCGTGAGAGTGACAAAGACGCCTGCAGGAGAGGCTGGGAACACCAGGGCGAGCCTCGTTGTGACCATGACCCCGCAGGAAGGCCTTAAGGTAACAAAGTCGGAGAACTCATCGGCCGTGACTCTGAAGAGCCCTGTCCTTACTGTCAGGATCGACAAGAAGACCGGACTGGTACAGTTCCTTGCAAAGGGCAAGAACCTCCTCAAGGAAAAGGCATACGGATTTGAGGAGAGGACAGAGGGCCCGGACAAGGGAAGCTACCGCACAACCATCGTGTACCAGCTCGACAAGGATGAACCTATCTACGGCCTAGGAGTCACTCAGGACGGCAAGCTGAACCACAGAGGTTCGACCCATATGAACATGGAGCAGAACAACACCCAGGACTACCAGCATGTGATCCAGTCGATCAAGGGCTGGGGTATCTACTGGGACAACTACTCTCGTTCGCAGTTCATTGATAATGAGGAAGGTATGAAGTTCTCTGCAGAAGTCGGAGACGACATCGACTACTACTTCATGTATGGCGGATCGGCAGACGGAGTGAATGCTCAGATGCGTAACCTCAGCGGCGACGTCCCTATGTTCCCTCTCTGGACATTCGGATACTGGCAGTGCCGCGAGAGATACAAATCTGTCGACGAGCTCCTCGAAGTAGTACGCTGGCACAGGGAAAACAATGTCCCTCTCGACGGTATCATCCAGGACTGGCAGTATTGGGGCAGCAACTATACATGGAACGCCATGGACTTCCTTGCCGATACATATGTAAACGGAAAGTGGATGGTAGACGAGGTTCATAGAAACAACGCTCACCTCATGATCAGTATCTGGGCAAGCTTCGGTCCTATGACACAGGCATTCAGGGATCTCGAAGCAAAGGGCCTTCTCTATGACTTCCAGACATGGCCACAGAGCGGTCTGAGCGCATTCTGGCCTCCAAGAATGGACTACCCTAGCGGTGTGCGCGTTTATGACGCCCTCAGCCCTGAGGCAAGAGACATCTATTGGAAGAACCTCAAGAGACTTGTAGACTATGACATCGACGCATGGTGGATGGACTCGACCGACCCTGACTTCTTCAACCCTCAGGACAGCCATTATGACCATTCTGCAGGCGACGGTACATGGAGAAGATACAGAAACGCCTTCCCTCTTGCGTCTGTAAGCGGCGTTTATGACAATCTCCGTGCAGATTCTGAAGAGAAGAGAGCCTTCATCATGACACGTTCGGCATTCGCAGGACAGCAAAGATACGGATCAGGCCTCTGGAGCGGCGACGTGAACTCTACATGGGACATGCTCCGCAAGCAGGTGCCTGCAGGCCTCAACTATACAATGACAGGCTGTCCTAACTTCAACACAGACATCGGAGGATTCTTCTGCAGCAGATACAACACAATGGGCGGCGGCTCAGCGCCTAAGAACCCTCAGTTCCAGGAGCTTTATGTACGCTGGATGCAGTATGCCTTCTTCTGCCCTGTATTCCGCAGCCATGGAGCCGATGCGCCTCGCGAAATCTACCAGTTCGGAAAGAAGGGCGACGCAGCATTCGATGCGATCGAGAAGACCATCAGACTCCGCTATCAGTTCCTTCCATACATCTACAGCACAGCATGGCAGGTAACAGACAACGACGAGAGCTACCTCAGAGCGCTTGTATATGACTTCGCAGCTGACAAGAAGACATGGGACATGACTGACGAGTTCCTCTTCGGAAGAAGCATTCTCGCTACTCCTGTCGTAAAATCGCAGTACACAGCTGAAGAGGTCATCAGAACAAACGAAATGACCGGTTGGGACAGGACAGAGGTTGCGCAGAAGCTTGCTGAGTCTGTCGATTTCAGCCAGAGCAAGACAGAGACAAAGTATCTCCCTGCAGGAGCTGACTGGTACTATTACTGGACAGAGACAAAGTACAAGGGCGGTCAGGACGTGACTATCGAGACCAAGTTTGACGAAGTGCCTATGTTCGTGAAAGCCGGAAGCATTCTTCCGCTCGCACCGGTGATGATGTATGCAGAGGAAAGCAAGTGGGACGATCTTGAGGTTGTCGTTTATCCTGGAGCTGACGGCACATGCACCCTTTACGAAGACGAGGGAGACAACTACAACTATGAGAAGGGAGCATACTCTACAATCACATTCAAGTGGAACGACCGCAGCAAGAAGCTCACAATCGGAGCTATCGCAGGAGAATACCCTGGAATGCTGAAGGATCGTTCATTCAGAGTACGCCTTGCCGGAACAGACACTCATGTCAACGTAGACTACACTGGCAATAGCCTCACAGTATCACTCTAGAGTGGCGGCGATCTCGCTGTCGCTCAATCACTTACAAAAAGTCCGTGCTCCCTTTTGGCAGCACGGACTTTTTATAAATAGCTGATATTCAGGCGTATAGACGCCACACTTTTAGTGCTTGAAATGGCGCATTCCTGTGCAGAGCATTGTGATGCCGCACTCGTTTGCCTTCTTTACAGAATCCTCATCGCGTACGCTTCCGCCTGGCTGAACGATAGCCTTTACGCCGTACTCAGCTGCGAGAGTCACTGTATCATCGAATGGGAAGAATCCGTCAGAACCGAGGACAAGAGCCTCTGCCTTGATGTCCTTGCCAGCCTCTGCAAGAGCTGCCTGAGCCTGCTCAAGAGCGATCTTTGCAGAACCGACACGGTTCATCTGACCGGCACCTACTCCGAGAGTAGCACCGTCCTTTACAACTACGATAGCGTTTGACTTCACATGCTTGACGATTCTCCAAGCGAAATCGAGGTCAGTAAGCTGAGCCTCGCAAGGCTTTGCCTCAGTCACGCACATGTCAGCTACGACTGTCTTTGTATCGATGTCCTGCTCCTGAACGAGGATACCACCGTTCATGCTTACGTACATGTTGTGTCCGCCCTCTTCCTTGCTCATGTCTACCTTGAGGAGACGGAGATTCTTCTTTGTGCAGAGAACCTCGAGAGCCTCGTCTGTGAAGCTCGGAGCCATGATGATCTCAAGGAAGATAGGCTTCATGAGCTCTGCAACTTCCTTGTTCACCTCACGGTTTACAGCCACGATACCGCCGAAGATGCTGACCTTGTCTGCCTCATATGCCTTTTTCCATGCGTCTACAACGTCTGTTCCGATAGCGGCGCCGCATGGATTCATGTGCTTGAGACCTACGCAGAACGGAGCCTCGAACTCACGCACGATGTTGAGAGCTGCATTTGCATCCTGGATGTTGTTGTATGAAAGCTCCTTTCCGTTGAGCTGCTCTGCTGTCGCGAGAGAGAAAGGAACCTTGTCGAGAGTAGCATAGAACTTCGCGTTCTGGTGTGGATTCTCGCCGTAGCGGAGGCTCTGCTTGAGGTCATACTCGAGGAAAAGCTTCTCGTTAAGACCAGCCGCCTTGCGCATGTATGTAGCGATCATCATGTCGTACTCTGCTGTATGAGTATATGCCTCAGCAGAAAGCTGGAGACGTGTCTCCTTTGTAGTATTGCCTGTCTCGCGGATCTCTGCGATGATCTTCGCATAGTTCTCAGGGTTGCAGACCACTGTCACAGCGCTCCAGTTCTTAGCTGCTGAACGAAGCATTGATGGTCCTCCGATGTCGATGTTCTCGATTGCGTCCTCCATTGTCACGTCAGGCTTTGCGATTGTCTGCTTGAACGGATAAAGGTTAACGCATACCATGTCGATGAACTCGATACCGTTCTCCTTGAGCTGAGCTATGTGGCTGTCAAGGTCGCGGCGGCCGAGGAGACCTCCATGTACCTTAGGGTGAAGGGTCTTCACACGTCCGTCGCAGATCTCAGGGAATCCTGTTATCTCGCTGATGTTGATGACCTTGAGTCCTGCGTCCTGCAGAAGTTTCATTGTGCCGCCGGTCGCGATGATCTCCCAACCGAGCTCCACTAACTGACTGGCGAATTCTACAACGCCTGTCTTATCACTTACACTGAATAATGCTCTCATATAGTTGTTATATATTAAAAATTCAAACCGTCATTGCCGGCTTGACCGGCAATCTCTTTCTCAGCAGATGCCCGATCACGTCGGGCATGACGTTAATACTTAAATTCTCCGAATTCTGATCTGATAATGAGCTCCTTATGGTCGCATTCCTCTACCCTTCCGACGATCTGAGCGTCGATACCGAAGCTCTTCGAGATCTCGATCACCTGCTCGGCGTGCTCTGGAGAGAGGTACACCTCGAGGCGATGACCCATGTTGAACACCTTGTACATCTCGGCCCAGTCTGTGCCGCTCTGCTCGTGGATAGTCTTGAAGAGAGGAGGTACAGGGAAGAGGTTGTCCTTGATCACACGGATGTTATCGCCCACAAAATGAAGGATCTTTGTCTGCGCGCCGCCTGAGCAGTGTACCATACCGTGAATCTCAGGACGGAGGGCGTCGAGAAGCTTCTTGACTACCGGCGCATATGTACGGGTTGGAGAAAGAACCAGCTTTCCTGCATCGATAGGTGAGCCCTCCACCGCATCGGTAAGCTTCAGGCCGCCGCTGTAAACGAGATCTTCAGGAACGCCCTTGTCGTAGCTCTCCGGATACTTCTCTGCAAGATACTTTGAGAACACATCGTGACGGGCGCTGGTAAGTCCGTTGCTGCCCATACCGCCATTGTACTCCTTCTCGTATGTAGCCTGTCCATATGAAGCAAGACCCACGATCACGTCACCAGGACGGATGTTCGCATTGTCGATCACATCGCTGCGCTTCATACGGCATGTAACTGTCGAGTCCACGATGATCGTACGCACGAGGTCACCCACATCTGCTGTCTCACCGCCGGTAGCGTAAACACCTACTCCCATCTCACGAAGCTCTGCAAGAAGCTCGTCTGTACCGTTGATGATCGCGCTGATCACCTCACCCGGAACAAGGAGCTTGTTACGGCCGATAGTCGATGAAACGAGGATATTGTCCACTGCACCCACGCAGAGGAGGTCGTCGATGTTCATGATCAACGCATCCTGAGCGATTCCCTTCCATACGGAAAGGTCGCCGGTCTCCTTCCAATAAAGATATGCGAGTGATGATTTTGTGCCGGCTCCATCTGCATGCATGATGTTGCAGTATTCAGGATCTCCTCCGAGAATATCGGGAATGATCTTGCAGAATGCCTTTGGGAAAATACCTTTGTCGATGTTCTTGATAGCGTTGTGCACATCCTCCTTGGATGCTGAAACACCACGCTGCATGTACCTTTGGTTGCTCATATCAGGTCTTGATTTTTATTATCACGCAAAGATAAACAAAAAAGAGAGAGCAGACAACATGCTACTGCTTGCCTGCCCTATATAATTGCCATGAATTGTAGATATTGTGCCAGATGCTGTACAGACCTCCGACTATGGCGGTTTCCGGGGTCATGAAGGTATAACCCATCCATATTGCGAAGACGGTGTTCTTCTGTCCCAGAGACTGGCCCGCAGTAACGGTACGTACAGCCTTTCCTCGAGCCTCGACCTCCGGACTCGCATCCGGTCTGCGAGGCTTGTACCTGCTGCCGATGAGACGGCCCAAAGCAAACTGCAACACGCAGCAGATCAACGAGATAAGAGCCATCATGAGGAGAAGGCCGATACTCATCGAACTCTTGACTATGGACTTTGTCGTAACGGTTATCGCAAGAGTCAGAGCCACGGCCCACAGATAAAAGGCCAGATCGGGATATTTCAGAAGGCGCTGATGGATCCTCGGGGCCAGATATCTTACCAGCCACGCCGCCATGCATGGAAGTATCAGAAGCGGGAATATCTTCGCCACGATCATACTGAAGGCTGTCCAGAAACCGACTCCCTCAACCGGCTGGATCAAAGGAACTATGAGCGGGACAAGCACAGCAGTCACCAGATTGATCAAAACCGTATACGTCGTGATTCCGGCGACATCTCCACCCAGCTTCCGCGTCACAACTGCCGCAGCCGTAGCCGTCGGGCAGATCAGACAGAGCATCGCGCTTTCTATCAGCACGACCTTCTCGTGATACCCTCCCGGAGCAGTCCTCATGATCCATACCGCCAGCAGGCCCAGGGCAGTGAAAAGACCTCCCTGAATAAGCAGGAGCCACCAATGCCATCTGTGCGGCTTGAGATCCTTCGGCTCTATGCGGCAGAAAGTAAGGAACAGCATCGAGAAGATCAGAAGAGGCTGAAGCAGGCCCACAAGACCGCTCAGGAACGGCCCTGCATGGTGTACCGGCTCCGGCATCACATGATATAAAAGATAAATGGACGCTCCCGTCACCATGGCGATGGGCAGCATCCATTCTCGTATTGTCTTTTTGATATCCATCAAGAGATTTCTCATCTCACTTCGTTCACTCTGAAGACAGTACAGGACTACTCTTCGTAGAGTTTTGTAGGATATTTGTGGTTGAAGCATGCAAGGCAGAGGTCGTCACGCTTGCCGGCCGCGAGCATTCCCTCGTGAGAGAGGAAGGCGAGTGAGTCGGCATCGATGAGCTTGCAGACCTGCTCCACGCTGTTGCTGTTGCTGATGAGCTCCTGCGGCGTATGTACATCGACACCATAGAAGCATGTATACTTGAGCGGAGCGCTGGCAATACGCACATGGACCTCGGCCGCGCCGGCCTCGCGAAGCATCTTCACGATCTTCAGAGAAGTCGTACCGCGCACGATCGAGTCATCCACGAGGACCACTCTCTTGCCCTTGACGATAGATCTTACCGGAGAAAGCTTCATCTTCACACCCTTCTCACGCAATGCCTGAGTAGGAAGGATAAACGTACGTCCTACATACTTGTTCTTGATGAGTCCCATCTCGTAAGGAAGTCCGCTGGCCTCGGCATAACCCTGGGCCGCGCTGAGGCTCGAGTCCGGAACACCGATTACGATATCAGCATCGGCCGGAGACTCATGGAAGAGGATCTTTCCTGATTCCTTACGGTAGTTATGCACATTGCATCCCTCGATATCGCTGTCAGGACGTGCAAAATACACATACTCCATCGCGCACATCGCATGACGCTCAGGTTCAGCATAGAACTTGCTGCGGATGCCATGGTGGTCGATCGTAACGATTTCACCCGGCTCCACATCGCGGATGTATTCCGCACCAATCACATCGAACGCGCATGTCTCGCTGGCAACTACATATCCATCACCGATCTTTCCGAGAGCGAGAGGATGGAATCCGTACTTGTCACGGCATGCATAGATTCGACGGCCTGTCATCACAAGAAACGCAAAAGCGCCGTCAAGCATATTGAGTGCATCCTTCAATGCATGGATACGAGGCAGATCCTTGTCCACTCCCTGCTTCTTGATGAGGTGAGCGAGCACCTCCGCGTCTGAAGAAGACTGGAAAAGGCTTCCCTTGTCCTCGAGTTCCTCACGAAGCTGGCTATAGTTCACGATCTGGCCGTTGTTGGCCATGGCGAAATCGCCTGAGTTGTGGTGGAAGAGGAAAGGCTGTATGTTTTCAGTACCCTTGCAGCCGGCATTGCTGTAACGCACATGACCGATCGCCATACGGCCCGGAAGCTTGGTGATCTTCTGCTCATTGAACACCTCGTTCACGAGTCCGTCACCCTTTACTCTATGGAACTCACCTGTTGGGCCTACGGTCACGATTCCGCAACCCTGCTGGCCTCTGTGCTGAAGCGCATGCAGGCCATAATAAGCAAGGCCTGCAGCATCATCAACACCATAGATTCCAAGAACGCCACATTCGTGGTGGAGCTTGTCATCCCTGTATTTATTACACTTACACATTTTTTCTTTATTTAGATCCCCGGCCGGGCCGGGGATAACTATTTACTCTCCGCGGAAATATGCTACGGCATTATCAAAGAGAGGCTGCTCGAGGCCCTCGTCCATGATGTTCTTGAAGAGATTGCCCTCGAAGCGCTCCGTATGTCCCATCTTACCGAGGATCTGGCCGTTGCGGCTGATGATTCCCTCGATAGCATAGTATGAACCGTTAGGGTTGTATGGAGACTCCATTGTAACCTCCTCGTCGATAGGATCCACATACTGGAATGCAACCTGTCCGTTTGCGAAGAGCTCCTTTGCAAGCTCCTCGTTCACTACGAACTTACCCTCACCGTGGCTGACTGCGATTGTATGAAGGTCACCGATTGCAAATCCCTTGAGCCATGGAGAGTTGGTTGTACCCACTCTCGTTGTCACGATCTGCGAGATATGACGGTTGATGTCGTTGCGGAAGAGTGTAGGGCTCTCCTTAGTAACCATTCCGAGACGGCCGTATGGGAGGAGACCTGACTTCACAAGAGCCTGGAATCCGTTGCAGATACCGAGGATAAGGCCACCACGGTCGATAAGAGCGTGGATAGCATCAGCGATCTCCCTGTTGTTCAACACGTTAGCGATGAACTTACCGCTTCCGTCCGGCTCATCACCAGCTGAGAATCCACCGCTGAGCATGAGGATATGACACTCATCGATGTTCTTCTTCATCTCTGCGATAGAGCGGAAGATGTCATCCTCAGTAAGGTTGCAGAACACGCTCATGCGTACCTCTGCGCCTGCTGTACGGAACGCCTTTGCAGAATCGTAGTCGCAGTTTGTACCTGGGAATACAGGGAGGTAAGCGATAGGCTTCTCGACTGGCTCGCCCTTATATTTAAGGTCTGCCTTCTTTGCCTTGTATGGCTTCACGCCCTCGAGTCCTGCCGGAGCAAGCTTCTGGTTGTAAGCCTCTGCTGTATCAGGGTAAACCTGAGCGAATCTTGCAGAGTTCACGTCCATAAGCTCAAAGATGTCGAACTTCTTTCCGTTGATTGTGAGCTCGCTGTCCTCTCCGTCTGTAACCTCTCCGATGAGGATCGCATTAGGATAATCAAGCTCGCCTTCTGCCTCAACGAGGATAGAACCGTAACCGTAGTTGAAGAGTTCCTTCTCGTCGTATGTGATCTTGGCGTCGAGTCCGTTACCGAATGACATCTTACAGATAGCCTCAGCAAGACCACCGAAACCAAGGGCATAACCTGAAACGATCTTCTCGTCTGCGATCTGCTCTGTAACATAGTTCCAGTTTGCCTTAAGCTGCTCAACATCAGGCATATAGTTAGCGAGCGGAGTATGCTTGATCAGATAAAGCTTGTTGCCCTCGTACTTGAGCTCAGGTGAAATCACTGTCTCAGCGTCAACTGTAGTGATACCGAATGCCATGAGCATAGGAGGTACGTTGATGTTCTCGAACGTTCCGCTCATAGAGTCCTTTCCACCGATTGAAGGAAGGCCGAACTCAAACTGCATATTGAGAGAGCCCATTAGAGCCGAAAGCGGCTTACCCCAT
>JAFYME010000015.1 GCA_017556765.1 Bacteroidales bacterium | reverse complement strand
CTATGATCCCCTACGCTATGCTGGAGGGTCTGGAGACTGTTGGTGACTGCATGGCCGACGAGAAGATGTCCAAGTTCCTGCGTGGCTGCCTGTTTGAAGAGATCATAGACTCTCTCGAATGTGCTCAACATGCCAATCAAGGTATGCAACACTGACCAGGCTTGTGCTCTTGGTGCTGCGATGTTCGCTGCAACTGCTGCCGGTGCATATGCAACTGTAGCTGATGCTCAGGATGCAATGAACTCAGGATTTGCGAAGGAGTACTTCCCAGAGCCAGACCAGGTGAAGATCTACGATGAGGTTTATCAGCGTTATCTCAAGCTTGGCGCATACTGCGAGGAAGTAGCTAAGTAATAATTGAACATATGAAAAAAATCTTCAAGACATTGGCTGGAGCTGCACTTGCAGCTCTCAGCCTTGCAGCTTGCTCAAACGAGCCTGCACTCACACTTTCCGGACTCGATCCTCAGGCTTTCGTAGGAGAGAAGAACGGTAAGGCTACAGCACTCTATACATTGACTAATGCCAACGGTATGGAGGTATGTATCACAAACTTCGGCGGACGTCTCGTATCTGTGATGGTTCCGGACAAGGACGGCAACATGGTTGACGTTATCCTCGGTTTCGACAACATCAACGACTACATGACCAAGTCAAGCGACTTCGGTGCTTCTATCGGACGTTATGCAAACCGTATCGACAACGCAACATTCGAGCTCGACGGTCAGGTGATCAACCTTGACAAGAACGACAGCGAGAACTGCCTCCACGGAGGTACAGAGGGCTGGCAGTATCAGGTTTATGATGCTGAGCAGATCGACGACCAGACTCTCAAGCTCACTATCGTGGATCCGGACGGACATATGGGATTCCCTGGTACAGTTACAGCTGTTGTGACTTACACACTTACTGATGACAACGCAATCGACATCGCATACAGCGGTACAACTGACAAGCCGACAGTTCTCAGCATGACAAACCATGCATACTTCAGCCTTTCAGGAAACCACGCTGTTGAGGGTACAGACATGGTTCTCTACGTGAATGCAGACACATTCACTCCAGCAAACGAGAACCTCATCCCTACAGGCGAGATGCGTCCGGTAGAGGGAACTCCGTTTGATTTCCGTACTCCTAAGGCTATCGGCCAGGACATCAACCAGGACTACGACCAGCTCGTTCTCGGTAACGGTTACGACCACAACTGGGTGCTCAACACAGCAGGTGACATCACCAAGCTCGCTGTAAGCGTATACTCTCCAGCTACTGGTATCCTCCTTGAGGAGTACACAGACCAGCCGGGTGTACAGGTTTACACAGGTAACTTCCTCACAGGCGAGGTTCCTGGAAAGCATGGCATCATGTATCCAAAGAGAGCTTCTGTCTGCATCGAGACACAGCTTTATCCAAACTCACCTAACATGCCGGAGTGGCCATCAGCTACCCTCCGCCCAGGCGAGACTTACACTCACCGCTGCATCTACAAGTTCAGCGTGAAATAATCAATAACAAAATCCTCGGATTTTAATCCGAGGATTTTGTGTTTTTTGACGCAGTCAATGATACCTTTCAGGAACTCTTAATAAAGACAATACGAAGATGAGAAGAATTATGTTTATATTCATATCGGTATTCTGTCTTGCCGGATGCGGCAAAGATATATATACGGATATTGATGCCGCAATGAAAGAGAACGGAAAGTTTTTTTCTGAATCATTTGTGACTGCATATTATGATCTGGAGGATATCAGGATTGAAGATCATGATGATTTCCTGATACCTGTAAGTTATGTCCTGGGAAAGAAATATTCGAAGGATTCAGACAATCCGGAGGATGCTGCACGTTATGAAGAACTCAAGACAAAGTATTCCGACATTTCTTTCAATGGATATATAGATCCATGTCAGGGATATCCCGAAGCTCTTTCTTCCGACCTGCAATCGATAGAAGTCTTTGCTTTAAATGATTGGGATATGACACATCCTTCCGGTAGCTCTCTTAACGATGTTATTTGTGTGAATATCAGATCTTTATATGTATACATCGCCGGTGGATATAAAGATTATTATTCGGGGCTGTATGATGGAGTCTTATCAGGATTGACACCGGAAATGATGAAATGTCTGCCAGTGTATAGCAAGATTTATCTGTATCTGGGGGCTGATGTTCCGCATAATGGAAAAGAGTTGCTTATGCGTGTAAAGACCACAGATGGAAAAGTATTCGATAAGGGAATAAAACTATAAGCAGCATATTATGAATATCCGTATTTATTTATTGAGCATGCTCATATGCTGCTCTGCCGTTATTTCATGTGAAAAGATTCAGTCAGATTCTGAAAGATATCTTGATTATTTCGAATTGGTGGAATATATGACCTTGAACGGAAAGAATGTCGAGGTTATTCCTGCAAATCAGATAACCAAGGATGCCGTGCAGAGAATAGTGGTCGGACATGGCTGGGAGACGATAGCCCTGTATGAACTGGACGAACATAAGAATGTAACCGGCGCAATCGAAATCATGCAAAGTGGTACAATCACTTCCGGCAAGAAATATCCCGACTGCTTTGAGATTACTGGTTTCGGTGAAGATCACCTGATACAGTACGGTCTGCAGGAATGCCGTCATGAGAAACTGGAATTCTCATACGACGAGTCGGACAACAGCCTGTCGCTTAGGGCATCATGGTATGTCAGCAACAGCAAGATGGTCTACCTTTCAGATAATATAATGGTCTGTGCAGGTCCTCATTCTATATATCATGATGATAAGGTCGTTATATATCTTCAGGTATTTAAAAAAGTCAGTAATGACGTCCTGAACAGCTGGCGCAAGATCTGTCCCAATCCGGGACTTTGGATCTAGCCTTATTTCACAAATCCCTTACCTACCCATTTGAAGCTGTTCCAGCGGCGGACGAAGATGAAGCCGCGGATGTTCTCGTCGAGGGCGAATATGGCCCACATGGCGATGAGGCCCCAGCCGAGGGTGATGCCCAGGATGTAGCTTCCTACGACCTGTACGCCCCACATGACGATGATTCCGAGGATAACAGGGAAATAGATGTCTCCTGCACTTCGGAGGGCG
Organism: Bacteroidales bacterium; assembly: GCA_017556765.1. GTDB lineage: Bacteria > Bacteroidota > Bacteroidia > Bacteroidales > UBA932 > Cryptobacteroides. Next base: position 8,583 of record JAFYME010000015.1, on the reverse strand, counting down.
TTCACACCGAAGAAATTGAGCGCACGACCGTTCTCGAGGAATATCTCCACCCAGAGTATCGCTGTTCCGGTCGATATGATCCATGGGTCAGAAGTGAGCATTGAAAGAACAGGCTTGCCGAATATCGCCAGCAGGAGAGAAAGCGTGACGGAAAAAGCCACGCCGACCCTCATGACCCTCTTGCCTATGGTATAGGCTGCTTTGATCTTCTTCATTCCTACAAGCTGTCCGATCAGGATGGCGCCTCCCTGCGAGAGCGATAGCGCGAAGATGTATGTGAACATCACGATGTTGACGATGTATGTCCTTGTCGCGAGGGCTTCGTTGCTGATCATGTTGATGAAGTAGGCGATCACAACCTGCGAAAGGCTGTAGGACATGTGCTCGCCGGCAGAAGGGATACCGATCTTGAGGAGGTTCTTCAGCTCTATCCATGGGAATGGTCTGAAAAGCTCCTTAGGGAATGACGGGATATGCTTCTTGAAAAGAATGACCATAAGGATGATCACCGATACAAGTCGGCAGAAAGATGTCGATATCGCCGCACCTTCGACTCCGAGAGCCGGCATTCCGAACTTACCGAAGATGAGGGTGTAGTTTCCTATGATGTTCAGGATGTTGACCACAACGGATACATACATCGGGTACTTTGCCTTGTTGGCGCTTCTGAGCGAAGCCGAGAGCGAAAGCGATATGGCCTGCAGGAATGCGAAACCTCCGACTATCTTCATGTACGGCAGTCCATAGCTCATCAGGTCAGGCCTGAGACCCATCATATGCAGGAAATTTCCAGCGAAGAAGTACAGACACAGGCTGAGGAGCAATCCGGAAAACAGATTGAACAGCAATGATATACCGACTACCTGGATCACCTTGTCCCTTCTCTTGGCTCCGAAATACTGGGAGCAGAGGATAGATGTTCCGAGGGAGATCACTTCAAAAAGAAGGAACACGAGGTTCATGAGCTGGTTCACCACTCCTACAGCTGCAACGCTGTTGTCAGAATAGCGGCTCAACATGAATGTGTCGACAGCTCCAAGCATCATCACGAGCAGGGTCTCGATGAAGATCGGGCCTGCAAGCGCTGTGAGCTGCCTGCTTAATTTTCCATATTTCATACTACACTACGAAGTTTTTCAAAAAACGGCCGCAAAGATAGTAAAAAATCACAACCGCGAAATCTTAACTGTCCCCAACTCTCATCCGGCCCCATTGACCAGTCGTGAACATGTTTTCGCCCATTGAGCTGTTTCCCATGCCGCGACACACCCTTTTCCGGCCAAAAGTCTGTATCGCAAGCAGGTTTTGCGAAAACAGAGGCTTTCCCTTGCAGCGATACACCATTTCTGGCTAAAAAACCTGTATCGCGAACATGTTTTCGCCCATTGAGCTGTTTTCCATGCCGCGACACACCCTTTTCCGTCCAAAAGTCTGTATCGCGAGCCGGTTTTGCGGAAACAGAGGCTTTCCCATGCCGCGACACACCATTTCCGGCAAAAATACCTGTATCGCGAACATGTTTTCGCCTATTGAGCTGTTTCCCCATGCCGCGACACACCATTTTCCGTCCAAAAGTCTGTATCGCGCGCCGGTTTTGCGAAAACAGAGGCTTTCCCATGCAGCGATACACCCTTTTCGGCCCAAAAACCTGTGTCGCGAACGGGGAAAGCGGGGCCGTCCGCGAAAACGCCATATTTACGGATGGCAGTCACTAAATCATGCCGCTCGTCCGTAAAATGAAGCCTTTTACGGATGGCCGTTTTGTTCAGTGGGTCATCTGAACCTGTTTCCCGGGGGTGATGTACCCTGAATCAGTGTTTTCTCGGTACATCGGTCCCGACGGAGGGAAATGAAGCAGCGGATGTTTTCGTCGAGGACAAATATGGCCCACATGATTATATTTGTGTGTATTTTTTTTAAATTTGTAGCGGATATAGATTAATATAGGTATGAGAACTTTTTGCCCTTGGTTAATATGATAGATGGTTTTACAGATTAAAGATAACAAGTTATGGGTAATATCAGATACATTTTTCTTTTGATAGGAATGATATTCTTTATGCAGGGTTGTGCAAAAGAATCTTCGAGCAATGATATAGATGATGTGGTGAATGATGATGTGGAAGGTAATATCGGTACTGTGGTTGCGTATGTTGAGGGCATGGAAGATAAAGATCCAAACCTCTTGATCGATGTGCAGGCAATAAAAGATTTTAAATTTGATTTTACGGTCAAGACAGAGACTCCGACTTATCTGTATGCTATCAGGTATTTGAATCCGACTTATGATGTCCTTGAACTTGAATCGAACAATAAAAAGGGAGCCTATCCTTATGATGCGGTTCTGCCATTAGATTGGCTGCAAGTATTGCAGATTGACAGTCAGACATATGAATGTTCGATTACAAATGTTGATTCAGCGATGGAGTTTTTTCAGTCTGTCAGGGGAATAGCTCTACTCTTTGCCGATGTTGACGGCAATAAGACTCCAGGAAGTATTGTACTGCAGACGGAAAATCATTAACAGTTCCGGGTTTAGTATCTGGTGATGGTGTGCTGTCTCCGAAGTTGTTCACATAACATAGACCGATGTACCAAGTTTCGGCTGAAATTTGGTACATCGGTCTTGTTTTATGCTTATTTTGCCCGTTTCCCGGGGGGTGATGTACCATGGATCAGTGTTTTCTTGGTACATCGGTCCCGATGAGTGGTGTATCGGTCTCGAGAGAGGAATATCCTGTCAGGAGAGACTGGCCAGTCGGTGGTAGTGATCTTAAAGGGAGCAGTCTATCTCTGGGGAACAGCGAGGACCGACTGCAGTGCCTTATGCGGCGTGTAGTCCCTGTTCCATAGGAGAGGGTAGTTGGTTCTGCCTGGAACAGGATAGCCGTTCTTCCAAGATGTGTCGTCTGTGAGGCCCCAGAGGGTCACGCGGTCGATCTTGTCTCTCTTTTCGTAGAAAATGCGGAAGAGCTCGGCATATCTGTCGGCGAGCTGCTGCTCGATCTCTGCAGGAAGTCCTTCCTTGTATGGATCGAGATATTCCTCGAATTCCTCATGCTGGTAGAGCGGATCTGTGAGGGACTGTCCTATGACCTGGCCTTCCCTTGTTATAGGAAGCACATCGACGTCGAGCTCTGTGATCATGACCTTGAGGCCAAGCGAGCTGAGGGTGTCGATGGCATGCTTGATATATTCTGTCTTGGGATAATTCAGCCCCCAGTGTGCCTGGATGCCGACTCCGTCGATTCTGATGCCTTCCGCCTGGAGCTTCTTTACCATGGTCACGATGCCGTCCACATGGGCCGGTCTCCATACATTGAAGTCGTTGTAATAGAGTTCAGCGTCAGGAGCATACCTGTCGGCAAATATGAATGCATTCCTTACGACTTCATATCCGTCGCCGTTGAAAGCCTTCACCCAGCCCTTGTTGCGGTATTCTCCGAACTCTCCGATGATCTCGTTGACAACGTCCCATGCGTCGATCCTGCCTGCATATCTGCCGGCTACTGTCTCTATATGGGCCCTCATGGTCTCTATGAGCTCCTCGCGGCTCTTAGGGGTGCCGTCGGGATTCTCCCAATAGAAGGACGGGGTCTGGTTGTGCCATACGAGCGTGTGTCCGAGCATCCACATGTCGTGCTCTTCGCCGAACTGAACGTATTCGTCCGCTTCTTCGAATGTCCATACGCCCGGCCTCGGCTGTACAGCCTCCGGCTTCAGGCAGTTCTCAGGAGAAATGGCGTTGAAATGCGTGAGAAGCAGTTCGTTCGCCTGCTCAAGTCTTCCGCTTGTGTGTGACGGATTCACTGCACATCCGATCATGAAGCTCTCCGCGTAGGCATCCTTGAGAGGTCTGTTAAAATCATTTGGCGAACATGACGCAATCGCCGCCATGCCCGCCAATATCATGATGAGTCTTTTCATTACTTCTCAAGAATGATCTGATCAAGGAGAACGAGCTTGTCGCCTGAGTCGTCAACATTCCAGTACTGCGGCTTTCTAGGACCGTTGCCCTCTACGTGGTGAACAACGTACATGAGCTTGCCCTCGAATGTGCGGAAGAGCATACCATGACCTGAGTTGTTGCCAAGGAATGGCTCTGGCTCCTGGATCCATGGACCTGCGATAGTACCTGACTCTGAGTAGCATACGAGCTGGAGGTAACGCTCGTCACCCCAACCTGACCAAAGCATACCGAGCTTTCCTGTCTGTGTGCGGAACATCTGAGGACCGTCGGTCACCCAACCTGGGAGCTTGCGTCCGAATGTTGCCTCGCCGAGGCTGTTCATTTCCTTCACAGAAGGGTTCTCTGTTGCACGGAACATAGTTACAGGCCACTCTGAGATAGTCTTAGAAAGGTCAGCCGAGAGCTCGATGTAGTCCATTGTACCGTCGATGATCTGAGTCCACTCGTGAACGAAGATCATGTAGATCTTTCCGTCCTCCTCGTAGAGAGTACCGTCGATACAGTCCCACTCTCTTGGCTGCCAGTCGTAGTTAGGATCCTCTGTGAACACTTCGTATGGTCCTTCGATGTTCTTCGAACGGAGGAGGTAGGTCTGGTTGTGAGGCACGTTATAGCGTCTTGGAACCTGCTGGATGAGGTCTGCGTGGTCGTTCCATGTACCTGCATAGTAGTAATAGTCTCCGATCTTGTGGATCTCGGATGCAGCTGGTCCGCCGCCGGTCTTGAGCCATGTACCTTCGATGTCGATCACATTGTAAGGTCCTTCCCACCATACGAGGTCCTTACTCTTGTAAAGACGTCCGCCTGTGCTTGTGAGGTAATATGTCTGAGTCTCAGGATCTGGAATGATGAACGGGTCACTCATCGAGAGGTCATTGAAATGTACAGTTCTGATCTTGTTCATTTCCTCTCTCATGCGGCGCATTCTTTCTGCCATGCCTGTTGTATCTCTAGGCTGTGACGGAATTACAGCAGAACCTCCGAAGTTCTTCTGTCCCGGATCTGCGAGAGGAGCCTGCTCGCCTGGCTGTACTACAACTTTGCTTACTTCTGTTGTGTTGTTTGTGTTTGCGCATGAAGCTGCTGCGATAGCTACCGAGGTAGCCATGATGAGTCTGAAGATCTTTTTCATAAGCTTTGGTTCTGAAGATTTCCCATAAAGGTACATATTTGTGTGGATATTCCAATGTTCTGTCTTCTTGTATAGTTGTTCTTCGATAGAAATTGGTTCAAAATTGAAAAAACGAGCACGATTTTTCGGATTTCGTGCTCGTTTTTTCGTTTTCTGAGGTTATTGAGCACGTTTTTCAAGAATCTGTGCTCATAATGAATTTACTTTAGTGTTTCCGCAAGCTTTTCGGCCAATGTCACGAATGCCAGACCGTCTGGTCGTGATGAGAGTGCTGCCGGTTCGCCGCTGTCGCCGCCTTCGCGGATGCTCTGGACGATTGGGATCTGGCCCAGAAGCGGGATGCCGTATTTGTCGGCCATGCGCTGTCCTCCGCCCTGTCCGAAGATGTAGTATTTCTCGTCCGGGTGCTCGGCTGGAGTGAACCATGCCATGTTCTCGATGAGTCCGAAGATAGGTTTGTTCACGCTTTCGTTGCGGAACATGTTGACTCCCTTCTCGACGTCTGCGAGCGCCACGTCCTGCGGTGTGCTGACGATGACCGCACCTTCCATAGGGATGTCATGCACGAGGCTGATGTGGATGTCGCCTGTTCCCGGAGGCATGTCGATGAGGAGGAAGTCAAGTTCGCCCCAACGTACCTGCAAAATCATCTGCTTGAGCGCGTTGCATGCCATAGGGCCGCGCCAGATCAGTGCCTGCTCAGGCTTCGCGAAATATCCGATGGACATCCATTTCACGCCATATTTCTCGAGCGGAAGGATTGTCTCCTTTTCGCCTTCAAGGATTGCGTCGGGCATCTCTGCCTCGGTCGCAGTCATCTTAGGGACAGAAGGTCCATATACATCGGCGTCCGCGAGTCCGACCTTGTAGCCGAGGCGGGCGAGAGCTACCGCGAGGTTCACCGCTGCAGTAGACTTTCCTACGCCACCCTTTCCGGAAGCGATTCCGATGATGTGCTTCACGTCAGCGAGCTCTTCCAGTCCGAGGTCAAGGCCCGGCTTCTTCTTCGGGGCCGCCTCATCCTTGATGATGGTCTTGATCTCGACCTGTGTGCCTGCAGGGGCATTTCTGATGATTGCAGCCTTCGCGCTGCCGATAAGGTATTCTGCGAGAGGGTCACGGTGCTTTGAAAATGCAAGGGTCACAGTCACGCTGCCCTCACCGATCTCAACCTTCTCGACCATTCCCAGCTCCACGACGTTCTTGTCACCCTTCGCAGGATGCTCAACCTCCAGGAGCCATTTATTTACTTCGTTTTCTTTCATGTTGAATATTGTCATTCTGACAGGGTAAAGGTTTCAGAGACATGCCACCCCCGGCTGGGGGGTGCATAAGGCCGTAAGGCCGGTGCGGGGGTCTCAGAAATCTTTAGCCCTGTCAGTATTGTTATTTAACCAGATCCATTTCGTCGATCAGCCAACCTGCTCCGCCGAACTTGTCAACGATGAAGAGCACGTAGCGGATGTCCACGTTGATACATCTCTGGAGATCAGGCTCGAACATCACGTCGCTGCTCATAGACTCCCAGTTGCCGTCGAAGGCAAGTCCGATGAGCTGTCCCTTCGCGTTCATGATAGGGCTTCCCGAGTTACCGCCGGTGATGTCGTTGTTGCTGAGGAAGCATGTCACCATCTTGCCGTCCTTTGTGCCATACTTGCCGTAATCCTTGTTCTTCCAAAGCTCCTTAAGCTTCTCAGGCACAACGAATTCCCAATTGTCCGGATCCTCTTTTTCCATGACACCGTCGAGAGTCGTGTAGTGCTTGTAGACCACTGCGTCCTTAGGAGAGTATCCGCCTACGGTACCGTATGTATATCGCATTGTGAAGTTTGCGTCAGGGTATGAAGGCTCTTTTTTCTTCCACTCGAGGAGGCCTTCTGTGTAGACCTGACGTGCCTGTGCCAGAGCCTCCTCAGACTCGAGGGTAAGCATCTGAGTCTGGAGGCACTCATTATATATGGACATACCGACCTTCACTGCAGGGTCGTCAAAGATGCCCACGCCTCTCTCCTCGATAGCCGCCTTGAGGGTCTCGGCCGATGTGAACACGCTGTTGTCGAAGAGGTTGTCCACGAATGCATCGATGTCCATTGTAGCGAAATCCTCAGAAAGGTTCTTCAGGTAATGCTCAGGCTTTGCGACCTCGCGATAGTGCTTCATGAGGGCCTTTGCGACCTTGCGGTCTGTGCCTGCTGAGTAATCTCCATACTGGCCGGCGATCGCGTCATAGCCTGCATTGATTGCCTCGAGGGTGTCAAGACCGTTGCGGAGGGCTCTGGAAGCCATGATGTTCATTGTGAGACCGAAGTTGGTGAGCTCGATCTTGTATACGCTCTCGAATGCCTTTGTGAATGCGTTGTTGGCCTCTCTGCCGGACTCGATGCCGTCAGCGAGATCCTTGAGAGCTGTACCGTATTTCTCTGCACGCTTGGCGTTACCGTTCACCCACTTTGTGAATTCAGCCTCTTCCTGCTCGGCGCGTCCGATGATGTCGAGCTTGTCGAAGGCGAGCTTCATGCCCTGCCACTTCTTCCAGCCGTTTGACGAGCCTGAGTACTTGCTTGCATACTGGATCTTCACCTTAGGGTCGGCGAGCATGTCCTCCAGCATCTTGTCCTGGCGGATGGTGCGGGCAGCGATCCTGATGTCGTTGAGTTCGATCTGAGACTTGAGCTCAGGAGAAGTCTGGAAACGTGTGGTGCGTCCAGGGTAACCCATGATCATGGTATAATCGCCTTCCTGGACGCCTGCAAGCGAGATCTTGAGGTTGTTCTTTGCCTTGAGAGGCACATTCTCGGGAGCATATTCCGCAGGTGATCCGTCAGGTGCCATATATACACGGAACATAGAGAAGTCGCCTGTATGACGAGGCCACATCCAGTTGTCTGTATCCGCACCGAACTTTCCGATCGATGAAGGCGGAGCTCCTACGAAGCGGACGTCAGAGTAGATCTTATATACTATAAGGTAATATACATTGTTGTTGTAGAATGTCTCGATAGTCGCGGTGCAGTATGGATTTGACTCCTCTGCCTCCTTGATGAGATCTCCGGCAGCCTGGTTTACAGCCTCAGCGATCTTTGCTTCATCCTCACCTAACTGCTTGCGTGCCTTCTTCTCAGCTTTTTCGATAATCTTGGTCACATCAGTCATGGACTCGAGGAAGGTCACTGTAAGGCCTTCGCATGGGAGCTCCTCGCTGCGGTTCATGGCCCAATAGCCGTCCTTGAGGTAGTCGTGCTCTACGGTGCTGAGCTGCTGGATGTTGCTGTATCCGCAGTGGTGGTTGGTGAGGAGAAGTCCGTCTTTTGAGACGATCTCTCCGGTACATCCGCCTCCGAACTGCACGATGGCGTCCTTGAGGGATGTGTTGTTGATGTTGTAGATCTGCTTCGGAGTGAGCTCGCAGCCCAGTTCCTTCATGGCCTTGCCGTTCATCTTCTCGAGGAGAGGCAGAAGCCACATTCCTTCGTCAGCCCTG
>JAFYME010000001.1 GCA_017556765.1 Bacteroidales bacterium | reverse complement strand
TACGGCACGGCCCATCTGGATCATCGGGAATCCCTTGTCTATCGCCTCGTCCGCGCTCTTGCGGTCTGTCACACCTCCTACATAGACAAACGGAAAATCAGGCATCGCTTCACGGAACTTCAGCGCGTCCTCCATGAAGAACAGCTTCTTGAACGGCACTGTCGGAGCTACGATCTTGCCTCCGAGAAGCACTCCGAGTTTCAGCCACCATTTGCTCCACGGGAAGTAATGGACGATAGCCTTGACAGGGAACTGACCGCGCATGACATACTGAGGATGACGGCTTACGAAGCCTCCGGAAAGCACAATTGCCTCGATCCCGAGGTCACGCAGAACCTTTGCTACCTCGATGAGCTCGTCGGTCTCCTGACCGCCCTTGAATCCGTCACGTGTGTTCAGTTTTGCAAAGAGCGCTACCTTGCCTTTTCCCGCTGCCACAGCCTTCTCGACACACATCTTCATGAATCTCATTCTGTTTTCCAGACTTCCTCCGAATTCGTCGCGGCGGTGGTTTGTGTATGGAGAAAGGAACTGTGAGATCAGATATCCGTGTCCTGCATGGATCTCGACTGCGTCAAAGCCAGCCTCGATCGCAAGTTCCACGGCTTTTCCGTATGCATCGGCGACCTCATTGATCTGCTCCATGTTCATCTTCTGAACGAAGGTCGGAGAGTAGAGGTTGAAGCCTCGGCTCGCTCCGTACGGCATACATCCGCAGATGCTTCTGTGCGACATGTTTCCGCAGTGGCCGAGCTGGATCGAAGCCTTCGCTCCTTCCGCATGGATCGCGTCGGTAAGCTGCTTCAGCTCGGGCACGATATCTTCGCGCATCCAGAGCTGGTTCTCGAATGAAAGACCGCTCTGACATACAGCGGCATATGCTACTGTAGTCATGCCGATGCCTCCTCGGGCTACTGCAGTGTGGTAGTCGAAAAGCTCCTTCGACGGTCTCTGACCGGGACACATGGCTTCAAAAGCCGCAGACCTTATGGTGCGGTTCCTCAGCTCTATGGGGCCGATCTTATATGGTGTGAATAACTCGCTCATTACCAGATGAAAGGTATGATATGTTTCTTGTTCAACTTCGTGTACTCCTCACCGAACTCCTTCTCGTACTTCTCGGTCAGTGACTTCGCGCGTGGGCCGAGGTTGGCGAATGTCCATACTGCAAACAGGGCTCCGGCAGGGGACCATGTAAGGATTGCATATCCGATCCATTCGGTAAGCTCGCCGAAGTAATTTGCCGATGTGACGTATTTATAGAATCCCTTGCGGGGTATGTAATGCTTTGTATCTCCTGGCTTGCGGAGGTTTCTGATCACATGGTCGGAGTGAAGGTTGATGCCCATTCCGAGGAAGAATATGAGCGTTCCGACTATGAACTGAGGACTGCAGAGCCAGTCTGTTCCATACATTCCGGCAGGGGCCTCGCCATAAAGCCATCCTCCGATCAGATATGCGTTCAATGTGTTGAATACCAGTCCCATAAGCATGATGGCAACCGGCATCGTGCTCTTTCCTCTCATCATAAGAGGGAAGATGAACGACCTCTGGAAATAATGCAGCAGATAAAGACCGGCCATTATGTAAAGAACGACCTTCGCATTGCCTGTCTCCGCTCCCGAAAGCGCGAACTTCACCGTATAGTACAGCAGGAAAATGAAGGCTGGAGCCTCCATGAGCACCCATGCGGTCTTGTTGCTGATCTTCGGACCCCAGTTTGACGAAGAGAGGTATCCGTAGCCTGCCTTGAAGAAGAACAGGGCCACAAACACAATCACAGCCATCACGGCCATGCCCGTCATTATGAGATAATATGTATTCATTAAGTGCAGTCTGTTTTAAAGCGGCGCAAAGTTAATGATTATTTTTTCAAATTGCTTTTATTCCGTACTTTTGTACCTGTTTATTACATTGATTGCGTACTTATGAAAAAAGTATTGTCATATTCCGTTCTGTTTGTAGCCATATGGAGCTTGATTTATTTCGAGGGCCGGTACATGATCTACATTCAGGAGCAGACTCAACTCTTCCAGAACGACTGGTACTATCTGACAGATAACATCTCGCAGACAGGTGGGTTCGCCTCAATGCTGAAGGAAGCTCTTGTCCAGTTCTGTCATCTCCCGCTGCTGGGATCCATAATCCTTTCGCTGGCAGCTCTTGCAGCGTTTGCATGTACTGCAAGCTGCATCAGAACCATCAGCGGCAAAGCCGGTCACATTGAGCTTGCCGGCGTCGCTCCGCTCGTTCCTCTGCTGTACAGCCTCATGGTTTGTGAGGATGCGTATCCTCTTGTGACATATGCGGTCACGATGGCAGTTGCGTCGGGAGTCATCAAGGCGGGAAGAAAATATTCATGGATTGTCGCCGCTGCGGTTTCTCCGCTTCTTTTCCATGCCTGCGGAGCTGCCGCGCTTCTTCTTCCGCTAATCGTGCTTGTATACGGTATAGCAAAGGGAGAAAGCGCAAAGGAAAGAATCTTCTCGGTCGTACCGCTTGCCGTGTATGGAATCTTCGGCTGGATCTCGATCATTACAGACCACATAGCAGGAACAGGGGAGTTCCTCATGTACAGGATACCATTTTATGAATCAAATGCAGGGGCGGATTTCAGCGTTCCGGCTATGGCCGCATGGGCTTTCGCTCTGGCTTGCGTCGGCGCTGCATTTTTGATTTCCAGAGTTTCTTCAAGAAAAACCGCTTCCTTGGTGACGGCCATATCCATTCCCGTGATTGCAGGAATTACAATATGTCAGCTTCCGGACAAGGAATATGCTGCCAATGTGGGATATGGCAGATACAAAGACTGGGCAAAGCTCCATTATCTGTATTCGACAGGCCGTTACGACGACCTTCTTGATCTTTATGCGGATAATGCTCCGTCAACATCCGTAGAGTCGAATTACATAAATCTGGCCCTCTACAGGACAGGGAGACTGACGACGGATTTCTTCCGATACAGTCCCGGATGGATGCATCAGTCCCTGAGGGCGGAATGGCTTGACATGCAGTTTCCTTTCCCATTCATATGGGTGGAGGTCTGCGATGAGATGGGAGCCCTTGCGAAGGCACATCAGTCGGCTTTTGAAGGCAACATCCTGGCCGGCCCGAGAGGTTCGGCCCCGATGATGAGGTATCTTGCTGAGGCTGAGATAGTAAGAGGAAACTACAAGACGGCGGAAAGGTATCTTGATAAGCTTGATGATACCGTGTTTTACAGGAAGTGGGCCTGTGCTCAGCGTGAATTCCTTTCAGATCAGGCCGTGTCTTCTAATGAGCATTATTCAGTCAAAAGGGCATGCTACTACGACGAGTCCAGGACTCTTTACGACATGAACGACCTGTGGCTGATGAAGGAAGTAGCTGCAAACAACCCGAAACATCGGTCCACATATGATTATGCCGGGCTCATGATCCTTGCGGCCGGTGAATTGAATACTTTCGTTGACTTCATGATGGAAATGACTGCGGCAGGAGTGTGCCAGCTGCCTCTGCCACCTGTTTTCCAGCAGGCGATGGCAATGGCTTTTGCCGGAAATCAGAATGCCCTGAACATATACAGGATAGACCCGAAGCTGGTCGATGATTACAAGGAGTATTCTCTTGCTGTAAACGGAAAGATGAAGAACGGCAGCATGGCCAATGCCGTGGTCTCCAAGAACAGGGACAAGTACTGGCATTATCTATACGGTCTCATGAAGGCAAACAGCTCAAGAAAATGATTATGAACAGGATTACAGACATATTTGCATGTGTATTCGCTGCTGTCATCATGGTTTCATGCGGCAGTTTCGATATCAAGGAAAACAGTGGTGAGGATATTGCTGTATTTCCTGATTATAAGGATGTTACAGTGCCTTTCAATATTGCTCCTCTGAACTTCATGACGGATGATGTGCAGAAAGGCAAGGTGATGGTCGCCACAGAAAACGGAGAGCATCTGGTAAGGCCGTTCAAGGGTGGAAAGGTCTCTTTTCCTGTCCGCAGATGGCATTCGCTCCTGGAGTCGGCAAAAGGCGGGACCTTGAGCGTGACAGTAATGGATGCTGACGGAAAGGCGTACAAGCCCTTCTGTATCTATGTTGCCGAAGAGCCTGTAGACAAGTATGTAGCATATCGACTCATCGAGCCGGGTTATGTGCTTTGGAACGAAATGGGCATTTATCAGCGCGATCTTGAAAGTTTCCGCCAGAGCGCTGTGGTCGAGAACAAGGATCTGGACTACGCATGCGTGAATTGTCATAACTTTGCCGACAGAGATCCGCAGGCCATGGTGTTCCATGCCAGAAAGACTGAGTACGGCGGTACATATGTAAACGTGGACGGAAGATTTGAGAAGCTTGATACCAAGACTCCGCAGACTATCTCTGCCCTGGTTTATCCTTCATGGCATACAAGCAGAAGATATATAGCATTCTCGGTCAATTCTACAGCTCAGACCTTTCATGTGTCCGATCCTAACAAGATCGAGGTGTATGATTCAAAGTCAGATGTAGTGGTATATGACGTCGAGAAAAGAAAGCTTCTGACATCGTCTTCGCTTTTCAGCAGATCCTCTTTCGAGACTTTCCCTTCATTCTCAAACGACGGATCGAAGCTTTATTACTGCACGGCAGACAGTCTGAAGATGCCTACTTCATATAAGTCGCTCAAGTATGCCCTGTGTTCTGTTGAATTTGATGCTGAAACGGCGTCGTTCGGTAAGGTGGATACATTGGTGCGTGCTGAAAATGAGAGCGTTACTATGCCAAGGATGTCTCCGGACGGGAGATATATGCTCTATACTTCGACAGCATACGGAAACTTCACGGTATGGCATAAGGATGCGGATCTTGTGTTGGTCGATCTTGAGAGCGGCGAAAGACATGAAGCTGACCGTTGGAACAGCGGCGAGGCTGAAAGCTATCATTCGTGGAGCGGAAACAGCCGCTGGGTTGTCTTCAGCACAAGAAGGACTGACGGGGATTACACAAGGCTTTGCTTGGGATACATATCTCCGGAGGGCAAGCTCGGAAAAGCTTTCCTGCTTCCTCAGAGGGATCCTGAGCAGAACAAGCGTCTGATGAAGTCATACAATATTTCGGAATTCGCCGCCGGCAAGATAAGCCCGAAGGGCTATGCGGTGAGAAATGCCTCTGATTCATATAAGGTCGAATTCGCTGGCAGTTACAGGCCGGAGGAAGTCGACGCTGCGACAGGAGCTTCTGCTGTGAGTGTCAATTAGATATAAGCGATGCATTCGACCTCGACAAGCCAGCCTGGACGGCATACCGGAGCCCATGTGATGACTTTCGGTACGTCGGGGAAATGTTCAGAAATATAGCTTTCCACTTTTATGTAGTCGGCTGTGTCGCGTATGTATACGATCATCTGGGCAAGGCTTTCGAAACCTGCTCCGGCTTCGGCCAGAAGGGCCTTGATGTTTTCAAATGTTCTTTCAGTCTGACGGGTTATGTCGCCCGGTGCCACGATCTGACCTTCCTTGTCTATGCTGGCTGTTCCGCTGATGAGGATCTGTGTGCGGTCTTCAAAATGAAGGGCGGTACCTCGCTCGAATGTGACTCCGTAGATATGTGTCGGACTCAGGTTTTCAAGGGCATGGAGATACTGTATGTCGCTCTGTTTCAAGCCTGTTACGGTATATGTGTCCATGCTGACCAGATTCCTGTGGTCCTGTGTCAGGCCGTTGATGCCTGTGCTTGCCAGATAGTGAGTGTCCGCTTTCAGCCCCCAGTCGTCGAAGAGCTCCCTGCGTGCCTTGACTATGCCTGCATAATTGACGTCGACGTCTCTGACATAGATCCATGTGCGTGCGCAGTGCTCGGCTACATTCAGCCCCTTTTCTTTGATTGACTCGGAATAATCCTCGAAGATCTCCCTCATCTGGCCGTATGAATCCTCCTTGCCTGAGAGAATGTTTCCCTTGAACGAGTATGTGTATCTGTCGCTTACATCCTTCATCAGCCATACCCAGAGAACAGCCTTGCTTGCGTTCATCGGCGGCTGCTGGATTACGGATGTTGCGCATGTATCGTCATGAGGAATAAGATCCGCCTGACAGGCGGCATCTGACAGGAACCATCTTTTGAAGACCGGCCTGAAGCCGTTGAGGCTGTTTTCAAGCAGAGACTTCAGTCCATTTTCCAGACATGAGACACATTCGGAAGCCGATGCCTCCTTGTCATATGGTTCCAGCATCACATGGCACTCCATGCCTGCAAATTCTGCTGTTGAGGCTATGTAGCCGGCCTCGATGTCTGTCTTAAGTCTATAGTCCATTCTGTGTCCCTGTTCAATTTGGACGGCAAAGATAGCATAAAATCCAAACTTATCATTAACTTTGCCGCCCTATGAGAATTTTAAGAAACATAGTTCTGCTGATTTCCGTACTTGGCTTTGTCTCTTGTGCAGATGCCAAGGTAAAGGAGTACACTCTCGAGGTCGTGGCCGAGTATCCTCATGATACGGGATCTTATACTCAGGGACTCTTTTTCCATGAAGGACAGCTGTATGAAAGTACAGGCCTGAACGGAAAGTCGACTTTCAGAAAGGTTGACCTTGAGACAGGAGAGGCTCTGGAGAAGATGAACTTCGACAAGAAGTATTTCGTCGAGGGATCGGTGATATGGAAAGACAATCTCTATATACTTACGTGGGAGACAAGAGTGGCTTTCATATACGATGCGAAGACTCTTGAGTACAAATCTTCATGGAAGTATCCGCGTGAGGGCTGGGGCATAACGACTGACGGAAAGCAGCTTATCGCGTCTGACGGTTCGGCGAACCTTTATTTCATGAATGAGAATTTCGCCCTTGACCGCAAAGTCACCGTGAAATATGAGGACAGACCGATCCGTTTTCTTAATGAGCTTGAATATATAGACGGAAAGGTATGGGCGAATGTCTATACTTCCGACGAGATAGTGATAATCAATCCGAAGGACGGAAATGTTACGGGAGTCGTGGATTGCAGGGGCCTTCTGCCGAGAAGCCTGTATACGGCCGGCACTGATGTCCTTAACGGTATTGCATACAATCCTGAAGACGGAAAGATCTATCTTACAGGAAAGAACTGGCCGAAGCTTTATGAGGTCAGATTGGTAGAGAAGAAAAGATAACCGGTCGACCGGTTATGACGTCATCCCCGACCCGATCGGGGATCTGAAATATAGCAGGGGTGTCCCGGATGACCGGGGCTGAGATCATACCCATGAACCTGATCCGGATAATGCCGGCGTAGGGACGCGTAATCTCATTGTACATGTAAGCCGCAATGGTTTCATGTCTGCCCCTTGCATAAATGTGCATACATTATGCGAGGTTTTTTGTTTTTAGCAGCGCTCAGTTCGCTGATCCCTCTTTCCGTGCAAGGCGCGGGGAGAGAAGCGGTCTTCTCGGAAGACGAGAAGGTCGAGAGACTTGACAGTGTGGTCGTCTCATCATCACGTGCAGGCAAGGATACGCCTGTGACATTCACAATGGTCGGCAAAGAGTCTTTGAGCCGTTCCAATCCCATCAATTCGCTTCCGATGAACCTTGCCCTTCAGCCTTCGGTAGTGTCTGTAAATGAGGGAGGTACGGGCCTTGGATATTCAAAGATGACGGTCCGTGGATCGAAGGGATCGCAGATCAATGTGACTCTCAACGGCATAACCCTGAATGACGCTGAGTCACAGGAGGTGTTCTGGGTCAATATTCCAGCGCTTTCCTCAATGATATCAAGTGTCCAGCTGCAGAGAGGCTTGGGAACGTCTGCCAATGGTGCAGGTGCATTCGGAGCCAGCATCAACATGAGCACAGCTTCGGTCGGTGCCGATCCGTTCGCTTCGGCAGATATGTCCATAGGCTCATATGGAACTTATATGGGTTCATTTGCCGCAGGCTCAGGACTTCTGCCTTCCGGCCTTTATTTCAATGCGGCTTATTCCCGCGGACTGACCGACGGATACATCCGAAACGCCTTTGCCGACGTTCATTCTGCCATGGCTGTTCTGGGTTGGATGAATGAACGTAATTCGTTGAGGATGACATGGTTGATGGGCTCTCAGAGGACAGGAATCACATGGGAGGGAATAAGTCCTGAGATGTACGAGACCGACCGACGTTATAATCCTGCAGGAGAGTACTATGATCAGTTCGGCAATGTGCATTATTATGATAATGAGACAGATAACTACGCTCAGCATCATCTCCAGCTGAACTAGACCCATTCGTTTACGGACCGTCTGGCGTGGAGTACTACGTTCAATT
>JAFYME010000014.1 GCA_017556765.1 Bacteroidales bacterium | reverse complement strand
CCTGAAGTTCCGAGTGATCCGCCGCTCTTTGTGAAGTATGAACGTACGTTTGCTACTGTACGGTTGTTGTTGTCGGTAGCAGCCTCAACGAGGACTGCGATACCGTGAGGACCGTATCCTTCGAATACTACCTCCTTGTAATCTGCCTGATCCTTATCTGTAGCTCTCTTGATTGCACGCTCGATATTGTCCTTAGGCATGTTCTCGCTTCGTGCAGTCTGGATGAGGGCACGGAGACGTGGGTTTCCTGTTACGTCCGGACCGCCCTGCTTTACAGCGATAGTGATTTCCTTACCGATCTTTGTGAAGACGCGGGCCATGTGACCCCATCTCTTGAATTTACGTTCCTTACGGAACTCAAACGCTCTTCCCATAACGATTACTTATTCTCGATTCTACCGATATACTTGTCGATGTCGTATGCTTCCATTGACTGTGGGTACTGATCCTGGATCTTCTCGTAGAATGAAAGTGCCTTTGCGTTCTCGCCGAGCTTCTCGGCAACAACACCAGCCTTGAGAAGATAACCTGCAGCGAACATGTTGTCAACTACAGCTGCAGCCTCTTCGAAGCATGCAAGAGCCTTCTTGTAATCCTCGAGACCTACGTATGCGTCACCGATGCAAGCCTTTGCGCGTGCTGCAAGGATCTCATCCTTTCCGTTGTAAGCCTGGAGATACTTGATTGCAGACTCATAGTTTCCGAGCTGGAGCTCGCATACACCTGCGTAGAAGTTTACAGACTTGCCTGCCTTCTTGCCGTACTCGTCAAGAATCTGTACGAATCCGAGTACATTGCCGTCGCCGTTGAGAGCGAGCTCATAATCAGCTGTACGGAAGTTCTCCTCAGCAAGAGCCATCTGGCCCTGAGCCTCGGCGATCTTAGGCTGGTTGATGAACTTGTGCCAGCAGAATACTGCTGCGCATGCAACGATAACTGCAACGCTGATGATAGAAAGGAGCTTTCCGTTCTTCTCGAAGAACTGCTCTGTCTTTGATACCGCCTCGACTACTGCCTCGGCTCTCTCATTTGTGATTTCTTTAGCCATAATTATTGATTATTTTTATATTTTTCATTGTAGAATGGGCACAGCTAGCCCAAACAGGCGGCAAATTTAGGAAAAAATGTCCAAACTCCCAATAAAAATGTTATCTTTGCCTTGATATCGCAAAAGTTTATGCCCATCCTCGAAAAAATAGTTATATCTGACTTCAGAAACATTCAGCTTCAGGAGCTGGAGTTCTCTCCGAATGTGAACTGCGTAAGCGGAAACAACGGTGAGGGAAAGACCAATCTTCTTGATGCAATCTATTATCTGTCAATGACTAAGAGTGCTTTTGCTTCGTCAGATAAGTTCAATTTCCGCCATGGAACCGATGAATTTTCGATTGCGGGAACATACAGGATGGAAAACGGACTGTCGAGCCGCTTTGCCCTCAAGATGTCCTCGAAAGGGGAGAAGAAGGTCAAGCGTGACGACAAGCCATATGGAAAGGTTTCGGAACATGTGGGAGTTCTGCCTATAGTCATGGTGTCTCCGTCCGACATATCCATGGTAAGCGAGTCCGGGGAGGAGCGCAGACGTTTTGTCAACGCTGTACTGTCTCAGATGGACAGGGAATACATGGCGGCGATGCAGCAGTATAACCGCCTCCTTCTGCAGAGGAACAAGATGCTAAAGGAACAGGGACCGGACAGGTCGCTTCTGGAGGTCATCGACATGAGGATGTCCATGCTTGCGGAGCCGATATTCCAGGCAAGGAAGCGTTTCGTGGAGGATCTCAAGCCGATAGTGGCAGAATATTACAAGGCTGTCTCAGGAGATTCTGAGCAGGTAGACATAGAATATGAGTCCGAGCTTTTCAAGGCTCCGCTGGATCAGCTTCTTGAAGCTTCATTTGATAAGGACAGGATATTGAAATATACGACTGCAGGTATTCAGAGGGATGATTTTGCGTTCAGGATGAACGGGCACCCGATCCGCAGATACGGCTCTCAAGGCCAGCAGAAGTCTTTCCTTGTGTCTTTAAAGTTCGCCCAATATGAAATAATGAAGAAGAATTACGGATTTGCTCCTATACTTCTTCTGGACGACGTCTTCGACAAGCTCGACATGGGCAGAATCTCGAACCTCCTTCAGATGGTGGCCAGCAACGATTTCGGTCAGATTTTCATCACTGACAGCAATAAGGTCCGTATGTCCGGCATTGTGGACAAGCTGACTCAGGACAGGGCATATTACGATACCGTTTCAGGATCATTCACAAGAATATAACATGGCGTACGACGGCAGAAACAACAAACTCCGCAGGCAGGAGGCGGTGGGAATGGACGAACTGGTAAGCCAGTTCATCCGTGAGATGAAGCTGTCTTCAGGATTGAACCGTCAGAGGGCCGCAGAAGCATGGGCTGCTGTTTCCGGAGCATCCAGGTATACCCTTGATGTGTCTTTCGACCGCGGGATAATGATCTGTGCTATAAGCTCGTCAGTAGTTCGCAACCAGCTGTATTTCCAGAGGGACATATTGTTGCAGAAACTTAATGAACATCTGGCCGAGGATTCTCTGTATGTTTCTGACGGTAAGGATGAAAAGATTGTTAAGAATTTGATATTGAGGTAGATATGAAATTTGTTGCGGATATTGATATACCTTTCCTTAAAGGTGTTCTCGAGCCTTACGGTGAGGTCGTTTATAAGAAAGGTCTTGACATATGCAGGGATGACATCGTCGATGCAGATGCTCTTCTGATCCGTACCAGGACAAGATGTGACGAAGAACTCCTCGAAGGTACGAAGGTAAGCATCATCACGACAGCGACCATTGGTACTGACCATATAGATCTCGACTACTGCAGTTCGCATGGCATAGAAGTGGCTAATGCATCCGGCTGTAATGCGGGAGGTGTCATGCAATACGTGTTTTCAGCCCTTTACGGCATCGCAGCGAGAAAGGGAATCAAGATAGATGGAGCGACCATAGGTATAGTCGGCGTCGGAAATGTAGGGCGCAGGATCGAGTACATGGCCGATTATCTGGGATTCAAAGTCCTCAGATGCGACCCTCCTCGTGCCCAGAAAGAAGGCCCCGAGGGATTCTGTTCGTTGGAACATCTTCTGACCGAGTCGGACATCGTTACCCTGCACGTGCCTCTGGATGAAAACACAAGGGGAATGGCAAACGCCGATTTCTTTACATTGATGAAGCCGGGAGCCATATTCATAAATGCCGCAAGGGGAGAGGTTGTCAATGAGGAAGCTTTGCTGGAGGCGGCACCGAAGATGGGAGCCATAGTCATAGATACATGGAACCATGAGCCTTCTGTGAATGAGGAACTCATAGATGTCGTGGATATCGCAACTCCTCATATAGCAGGATATTCATATCAGGGAAAAGTCAACGGAACATCCATGGCGGTTCAGGCGATTGCGAAGCATTTCGGCATCCGTGAGCTTGAAGATTTCACACCTGAGGATGACATTCCGGAACATCAGCCGCTGCATCTTGACCTGAAGGGAAAAAATCATGGCGAGATTGCTGCTGTTTTACAATATAATTATCCTATCTTTACGGATGATTTCAGATTCAGGATGGAGCCTCACAAGTTTGAGAAGCTCCGCTCTGAGTATCAATACCGCAGAGAAATAATCGTAGATTAACACATTAATATAACTTATAACCAACATGTTCAGAAAAGAAGACATAGAACAGATTGAGCAGAGAGGCTCGTCTGTACAGACAGTGGAGCAGCAGGTAGAGCGCTTCAAGCAGGGATTCCCATGGATGAAGATCGTGGCTCCGGCTACGCCTGAAAGAGGTATCCAGGTACTTGATGAGGCCGCTGTAGAGGCTGCTGCAAAGTATTATGACGGAGCGCAGATGAACGGAAAGTGCAAGTTTGTTCCGGCTTCAGGTGCGGCTTCACGTATGTTCAAGGATCTTTTCAGCGGTCTTGACGCGCTGAAGGCAGGCAAGGAGCTTGCAGACGACGCTCCTGCCGCAAAGTTCGTGGACAAGATCCAGGAGTTTGCGTTCTATACTCCGGAGCTCTTCGGTGAGCAGACATGCAAGTGCCCTGAGTACCGCCAGTCAGTGCTTTCGAAGACTCTTACAGACGAAGGTCTCGGTTATGGAGCTAAGCCAAAGGGCGTGCTCAAGTTCCATAAGTACACAGACGGTGAGATCCGTACCGCTTTTGCGGAGCATCTCGTTGAGGCTCAGAATTATATGAGAAATGAGGATGGCACAGCAAACCTTGTCGTGACTATCTCTCCAGAGCACCAGCACCTCTTCGAGGAGGCTTATGCTGAGGTAAAGGAGGCATATGAGGCTAAGTACGGCGTTAAGTACAATATCACATTCACATTCCAGGACAAGGCTACGGATACAGTTGCCGTTGATGTAGAGAACAAGCCGTTCAGGACAGAGACAGACTCTCTCCTTTTCCGTCCGGCAGGACACGGAGCGCTAATCTACAACCTCAACAAGCTTGAGGAAGAGGTGGTTTCTATCAAGAACATCGACAACGTTGCGAATGAAAGACTCCTTCCTGAGACTGCGACATGGAAGAAGGTACTCCTCGGAAAGGCTCTCGAGCTTCGTGACACTCTCCATGGCTATCTCCGTGAGCTTGATGCTCTCTGTACTCCGATCGCCGGTTCAAGAGTCACTGTAGCAGGTGTTCCTGGATATGATCCTGTATATGAAGACCTTTATGCGAGCCCTGAGGTTCAGGCACTTTGCGACGATATCGAGGCATTCCTTGACAATGTCCTCTGCATCAAGCTTCCTCAGGCCGATACATGCAAGGAGCGAGTAGAGGCTATCCGTGCGAAGCTGAACCGTCCTGTACGAGTTGCAGGTATGGTGAAGAACCAGGGTGAGCCTGGCGGCGGTCCTTTCATCATCGCTGATAAGGACGGATCGACATCGCTTCAGGTTCTTGAGAGCGTTCAGATCAACATGTCTGACGACCATGCCCGCAATGCCCTCGCATCTGCGACACACTTCAATCCTGTTGACATCGTATGCTGTCTCCACGACTATCAGGGACAGAGCTTCGATCTTCTTCAGTATGTTGACGAGGATGCTGGATTCATCAGTTCGAAGAGCTATCAGGGACGCGAGCTCAAGGCTCTCGAGCTTCCAGGTCTCTGGAACGGCGCCATGAGCAACTGGAACACACTCTTCGTTGAGGTTCCTCTCGCTACATTCAACCCTGTGAAGGTTGTCCTCGATCTCCTCAGACCAGCGCATCAGAACTAAATTCCTGTAGGTCAGGATACAATAAAGGCCTCGCCAATTGGTGAGGCCTTCTTTTTACTTTGTGGCTCTTGCCGCTATCTTTCCCTTTCTCAATACCCAGAATTCTTCTTTCTCGAATGCAGGAAGGTATGGAGCGGAGATGCTGCGTTCTCCGATTCCGTAGCCGACGCGGAGGTTTCCTGTGATCCATCTGGCCTTGATCTTTCCGAATGATCTGTATTTGCGGAACACTTTTTTCAACTCCTTGCTGTCCAATGCTTTGTGTCCTCCGTTTTTCTGAGCTACCTCCACTCTGTCGAGGTAAAGACGTCCGCGCTCTACGTACCAATATGCCACATATCCACGCTGGTTTGCTGTGTTCATGAAATCTCTTTCGCCGAGCAGAGCCTTGAAAGCATCCATGGCCTGCGGCTGGAGGTAGTCCAGTGGAGAAGTTGTGATCTCCCATTCCTCACCGTTCACTGTCACCTTGTCGTTGATCTGCTGGGTCGCTCCTGCAGTTACGCCGATGATGCAGAGCAACAATGTCAAAATCGTCTTTTTCATATTGAAATCATTTAATTGTCAAGAATACATTCTGCAAGATAGGAAGAAAATCCGAAATAACCATCAGATTCTCCGGCATGTCATAAGAAGCGAGCCTTCTGTGTCGGATTTCAGCCCGAATACATGTACGTCCCCACCCGAAGAGCATCCGAGCTTTTTCCTCAATGCATCTGAAGTGAGCGGGATGTTCCTGGCAGTCACTTCTGCTTTCGGATAGGCCTTTCCGACTTCCTTCATGCTCCTTTTGTCGAGTGGCTGACAGCTCAGGATCTTGAATACCTTGCCGTATTTCTTCAGTTCTTCTGCCTTTCCCTCGTCAGTTACAATATAGTAATGTGTCGATTTTCCCAGTTTCGGTATGTGGAAATGAACAGACGTAGCGTTGAAGGCTCCGGCCTTTGTCAGTGACTTACCTGGCTCGAAAAGGAATCCTTTGATTTCTGCGGCTATGTCAGCATGTGCTGTCTTCTCGTCTTCAGGTGTGAATGTAATGGTTGATGCTTCCTTTGCCGGATATCCGTGCGGAAGCTCCGCTGCCACTATGCTGTAGCCATTCTTCCATTCTTTGTCCATCCATATCAGCAGCTCCTTGCATTCGCCTTCGGATGTCACTACATGTACCTCCCTGCAGGTTTCGCCCAGTCTGTCGCAGACCATGCTGATGTCCGCCATTGGGGAGAGCTTGATCAATATGTGGCGGCAAAAGCTGAAGATCTCTTCCTTCAAGGTCAGTACGTCAGGGGTGCATTCCTCTATAAGGAAGACCTTCTTTCCTCCTTCACCTCTTCTTGCCGGGTCCATGTATATGATGTCAGGACAGAAGCCGCTGAGTATGCTCCCGATCGCACCGCTTTCAGCTTTTGCGTTGCTGATATGTATGTTTCCTGCTTCGAGTGTCTTGAAATTATGCCTTGCAGCATCGCACAAGGCCGTCTGCATTTCGTTGTACAGAACTTTCTCCGCCTTCTGCGAGAAGAACCAGCTGTCGACTCCGAGGCCTCCTGTGAGGTCCGCGATCCTCCATGAAGACTTGGCGGCAATCCGCTCGGCGAGCTTTGCCTTGTATTCTCCTGTGTAGCTGCTGCTGCACTGCTCGGCCGAGAGCTTCAACGGGAATATCAGACCTGGATTGTCATGCCATGCCTGAACCTTGCCCTTGAGCTTCCTCCTGCTTTCAATGCAGTTCACGGCTGTCTCCATGTCGATGTCAGGCCATTTCCCCTTGTCAAGGATCAGCCTTGTCGTGTCGTCAGACATGTGCTGTGATACAAATTCAAGCAGTTTTTCCATTCTCATTAAAAATTTATGCAAAAATAGGCATTTTGTCTAATATTTATTGGTATATTTGCTCGGATATAT
The DNA here is from genome assembly GCA_017556765.1 of Bacteroidales bacterium. Lineage (GTDB taxonomy): Bacteria > Bacteroidota > Bacteroidia > Bacteroidales > UBA932 > Cryptobacteroides. The sequence goes on along the minus strand of JAFYME010000014.1, from coordinate 13,126 downwards.
ATGCAAATTAACAACTAAACAATATAACCAAAATGGAAAGAGATTTCAGAACAGTGGTCCAGAGCTGGCTGGACGGTAATTTCGACGAGGCTACAAAGGCTCAGATCGTGGCGCTTCAGGAGAATGATCCTGTAGCTCTCGAGGATGCATTCTACAGAAACCTTGAGTTCGGTACCGGTGGTCTCCGCGGTATCATGGGCGTAGGTACAAACCGTATGAACAAGTACACAGTAGGTATGGCTACACAGGGCCTTGCAAACTACATGAAGGAAAACTGCGAGGGCCCGCTCAGTGTATGCATCTCATACGACAGCCGTAACAACAGCCCTGAGTTCGCTCAGATCGCTGCAAACGTCCTTGCTGCAAACGGTATCCATGTATACATCTTCGAGAAGCTTCATCCGATCGCTCTTATGAGCTACTCTGTAAGAACGAAGAAGGCTACAGCCGGTATCATGATCACTGCTTCTCACAACCCTAAGGAATACAACGGTTACAAGGTGTTCTGGTCAGACGGAGCGCAGGTGAAGTCGCCGGTTGACAAGGAGATCGTTGACGAGGTTGCAAAGATCACAGACCCTTCAATGGTGAAGTTCGAGCCAGGCGCTGATGCAGCTCCGATCGAGGTGATGGGTCACGAGATGGATGAGGCTTACCTCAATTCAGTTATGACTCTCATGCTTTCTCCAGAGGCAGTTGCAGCTCACAAGGACCTCAAGATCGTCTATACTCCTATCCACGGATCAGGTGTTGAGATCGTTCCTGAATTCCTCAAGAAGCTTGGTTTCGAGAACATCTATCATGTTCCTGAGCAGGACGTTGTTGACGGAAACTTCCCTACAGTTATGTCTCCTAATCCAGAGGAGCCTTCAGCTCTTGCAATGGCTGTTGCAGTTGCCGAGAAGGAAGGTGCAGACCTCGTTATGGCTACAGACCCTGATGCTGACCGTATCGGTATCGCAGTACGCGACAATGAGGGCAAGATGGTTCTCCTCAACGGTAACCAGACAGGTTCTATCCTTACATATTACATCCTCCGTCGCTGGTCAGAGCTCGGAAAGCTCGACGGCAAGCAGTACATCGTGAAGACTATCGTTACCACAGAGCTCATGCGTGCAATCGCTGAGAAGTATGGTGTGAAGGTTCACAATGTGCTTACAGGATTCAAGTGGATCGCTGACGTGATCAAGAAGAACGAGGGTGAGGCTACATTCGTTTGCGGTGGTGAGGAGAGCTACGGCTTCAACGTAGGTGAGTTCGTACGCGACAAGGATGCTCCGATTTCATGTGCATTCGTTGCTGAGTGCGCTGCATGGGCTGCAGAGCAGGGCAAGACTCTCTATCAGCTTCTCCAGGACATCTACGCTGAGTTCGGATACTACAAGGAGTCTCTCATCTCAGTTACAAAGAAGGGCAAGGCAGGTCTCGAGGAGATTGCTCAGATGATGGTGGATTATCGTCAGAATCCTCCTACAGAGCTCGCAGGTTCTCCAGTTGTCAAGGTGATCGACTATACAAAGCCAGAGGAGACAGGTCTTCCTTCGTCAAACGTCCTCCAGTTCTACAACGAGGCAGGCGACGTCGTTACAGTCCGTCCTTCAGGTACCGAACCTAAGATCAAGTTCTACTTCGGCATCAAGGGTTCTGATGCAGATGCAAAGAACGAGGCCCTCAGAGCACAGTTCAGCAAATAATCATTAACCTTTAAATACATTATAACTATGGCTTACAAAGTAATTGACATCGAAGGCGTAGGCGCAGCTTATGCTGAAAAACTTACTGCTGCTGGTCTGAATACAGCTGCTCAGCTTCTTGCAAAATGTGCTGCTCCTGCAGGCCGCAAGGCTCTTGAGGAGGAGACTGGAATCTCTGGCAAGCTTATTCTCAAGTGGTGCAACCACGCTGACCTTTTCCGTGTAAAGGGCGTTGGTCCTCAGTTCGCAGAGCTTCTCGAGGCTGCTGGCGTTGATACTGTTAAGGAGCTTGCTCACCGCAATGCCGAGAACCTTGCAGCTAAGATGCTTGAGGTAAACGAGGAGAAGCACCTTGTTCGCCGTGTTCCTGTAGTTAAGGAGATCCAGAAGATGATCGACTGCGCTAAGGAGCTTCCTGGTACAATGACTTACTAAAATTCTTTTAGTCAATATGGTGCCGTCCTTGATAAAGGGCGGCGCTTTTTGTTTTCTATGGCCTGGACTTTGCCTTATCTTCCAACGGAATTTTTAAATGATATCAGAAATGAAAAGGATTATAGGTTTGGCGGCATTTGTCCTCATATGGGCATTTTCTGCAGCAGATTCAAAGGCTTGTACAGGCATTTCGCTGGCCGCTCAAGACGGCAGCAGAGTTGTGGCGAGAACAGTTGAATGGGCGGCTACTCCGATGCAGTGCGGCTATGTGGTAAGCCCTCGCGGACATATGCATCAGTCGTATACCCCGAAAGGGGAGAACGGCATGAAATACAAGTCTGTGTATGGATATGTCGGCATTTATACGGAGTATGAACCGTTCATTGTGGAGGGTATCAACGAAGCAGGCCTGGCAGCGGGGCTTTTCTTCTTCCCGAATTATGGAGAATATGCCCCGTACAATCCCGCACATGACCAGAAGACCATATGCGACATGCAGTTTGTTTCATGGGTCCTCTCCCAGTTCTCTACTATCGATCAGCTCAAGGATGCTATTGATGACGTTGACCTTGTCACATTGGACAACAAGATCGGTGCAGTCCACTGGAGGATTGCAGAGCCGAACGGACGTATGGTCGTGCTTGAAATCGTGAAAGGTGTACCTCATTTCTATGAGAATACGCTTGGTGTCCTGACAAATGCACCGGGCTTCCAGTGGCACATGACCAACCTCAACAATTACGTGAATCTTGAGCCGGGGTCAGCTCCTGACAATACAATAGCCAAGGGGATCACATTGAAGGCCCTCGGTCATGGAAGCGGAATGCTCGGCCTTCCGGGAGACTATACCTCTCCTTCAAGATTTGTGCGTGCTACATTCTTCCAGACCACAGCTCCCGTTTGGGAGACCGGTTTCGAGACAGTCGTTCAGGCTTTCCATATTCTGAACAACTTCGATATCCCAGTAGGAAGCCAGCATGTGCGCGCGGAGATCCCTAAGGGACTTCCAAGCGCGACCCAATTTACTTCAGCTACTGATCAGACTGCCATGAAATTCTACTATCGAACTGCCTGGAACAGCAATATCAGGTGTATCGACCTTATGGATATTGACTTCAAGAAGATCAAATACCAGTCGCATCCGCTCGATCAGGTCCAGCAGCAGCCGGTAGAGGTTGTGAAAGTGAAGTGACACTTTCGTCCTCGGGCAGTGGTCAGGCCAACCAGACGCTGAGGCTCATCATATTTTACCTTTATTCTCTGTCGCCGGAAAGTTGCCTATGCAGCCTCCGGCGATGACTTTTCATTCTCCTTTATGATGATCCCGTTCTTGGTATCACCGCCTGTAAGATAACTCAATACTTCGACTGAAAGACTTACGAATACTATTACAGCGAGCCACATATTTACCTCCGTTTTTAAGTTTATGTGACAAAAGTACAGCCCCATTGTGCCAAAGTATGGAACAATGGGGCTGGTGTATGGAAATTTCAATGAAATTACTTTTGAACAGTGAGCTTCTTGAGAAGACCAACATCCTTTGAAGCAGCCTTCATGATGTCGATATGTGTGCAGACTTCCTCGCTGAGGAAACGTGAAGTCGAGCCGGTGTTTGCCGGATCCCATGTCAAGAGAATGGCATGGGTCTTCAGGGCCTTGAGCTTGCGGGCAAGCATTTCATGGTCGGCGTCACCGCTTATCATGACCACATAGTCGAATTCCCTGTAGAGGGTGAGCTCATATGTGTCAAGCGCAAACCATGTGTCCACGCCCTTCTCGATCACTCCGCCGGACGGGTTCGGGCGAAGGTGCTTGTAATGGAAGATGATGTCGTTCTCTATCAATGTGTCCTCGAACTGGCGCTCTTCGAAAAGAAGATGCCTGTTCTCTGCATCTGTGGCTTTGAAGCGGCCTCTATAATAGTGTGCCTCAGTGATATACAACAGCTTGCGGTCGATTCCAAACTCTGTGGCGATCATTTCAGGGATATACTGGAAAAGGCCTTTTACATTGACCTTGCCCATGTGTTTCTTTGCCAGTCCTTCATCGATCTTGGCGAAATATCCGCCGTCGATGAATACGCCGATTGAAAGGTTATCTGCATGTGCCATATGATAGTGTTTTGTGGTTATTCTGCAAATGTCATTTCGTCAAAAAGGTAGCTTGCGCCGCCGATCTTCTCGATTGTGAAAAGGACATAGCGTACGTCGAGGGCAATGTTGCGGCAGATCTCAGGGTCGAATACGATGTCGCTCATTGTTCCTTCCCAAACGCGGTCGAAGTTCAGACCGATGAGGTCTCCGTCGGCATTGATCACAGGGCTGCCGGAGTTTCCGCCTGTTGTATGGTTTGTCGCGATGAAGCAAACCGGAACTTCACCTGTTGCATCAGCCCAGCGTCCGTAGTCCTTGGCAGCATAGATGTCACGCAGGCGCTGAGGAATGTTGTAGTCGAAGATCTCCGGATTGTCCTTCTCCATGATGCCCTTGATTGTCGATGACGGGAGATAGTATGTGCCGTCGGCAGGGGAGTATCCCTTGATGTGGCCGTAAGCAACTCGGAGAGTGAGGTTTGCGTCAGGATAGAATGCCTTAGGAACCCTCTGAGTTCGGCAGTAGACCATCTGTCCGCGCATGTAGTCGCGGTACGCGAGATCGAGTTCCCTGTTGATGCGTGTGGTGACAGGCTGGATGTCTGTTGCATACCATTTGAGGAATTCATTGAAGAATTCGACAGCAGGGTCATTCATGACTGCATCCTTGTCGGCAGCTGTAAGCGCCTCTGCCTTAGCCTGATCGATGAAGATGGAATTTGTGAACATGTCTTCTGCCCAAGCCTCGATCGAGCCGTATGACGCGAGCTTCTCCTTATAATATGAAGGCTTGAAATCTGCCGGTACATTCTTTTCATATTCATTCATCACAGCGACGAAAGACTCCTTGTCGATAGGGAGGTACCAGTCCTTGTAGAATGCATCAAGCAGCTCCTTTGCCTTCTCCTGATCGAATGTCACCAGGCCGTCTTCATGGCCGGAAAGGAAGAGTCTTGCCACGCTCATCGCTACGTTTGCGACCTCTACGGTACGCACTGTCTCAGCGTAATAGTCGGTCGCAAACTGATATGGCTCAAGCTCTGCGTAGAGAGCCGCAAGCTTACCGATCACTCCGTCAAACTCACCGCCCTTTGCCCATCTGTCAAAAGCCTTCTCGAACTCCTGCTTTGTCTGGACGGTCTTCATCTTCTTGATTCCCTTGACTTCGCCCTGCCACTTCTTCCATGCGTTGGATACATTGGCGTTCTTTGAAGAATACTGGATGCGGACCTTTTGACTCTGGCTCTGATACTTGTTCATGATGTCCAGACGGAGGGTGCGGAGGTTGATCTTGTGAGGATCTCCGATCTCCTCGATATAACGTACGCCCTCGGAATGGATGTATTCCTTTGTGCTGCCGGGGAAGCCGTAGATGAATGTGAAGTCGCCTTCCTGCACGCCCTTTGTCGAAATATGGAAATACTTCTTTGGCTTGTAAGGTACATTGTCCTTTGAATATGGAGCCGGATTGTTGTCCTTGTCGGCGTAGATGCGGAACATCGAAAAGTCGCCTGTATGGCGCGGCCACATCCAATTGTCGGTGTCGCCTCCGAACTTTCCGATCGATGACGGCGGAGCTCCGACAAGACGTACATCGGCATACTCACGATAGAGGAAGAGGAAGTACTGGTTTCCATAGTAAAGAGCCTCTACGGTCGCTCTGAGGCCGTTTCCTTCCTTTGTGGCTTCTTCGATGAGCGCCTGGCTGTTCTTCTTTACCAGCTCGACTCTCTGCTCCTCGGTCATGTCCGGAGTATATCCCTTGAGGACATATTCAGTAACATCGTCCATCCTCTCGAGGAAGCTCACTGTCAGGCCCTTGTTCGGGAGTTCCTCCTCGCGGCTCATTGCCCAGAAGCCGTCCTTGAGGTAGTCATGCTCCACGCTGCTGTGCTGCTGGATCTGGCTGTAGCCGCAGTGGTGATTTGTCAGAAGCAGACCCTCTGGTGATATCAGCTCTCCTGTACATCCGCGTCCGAAAAGCACGACCGCGTCCTTGAGCGACGCTTGGTTGATGCTGTAGATATCCTCAGCGCTGAGCTTGAAGCCTTTCTCCTGCATGTCCACGATTCGCTGTGAGATAAGTGACGGCAGCCACATTCCCTCGTCAGCCCTTGCGGTCATCCCTGCCAATGCCAGCACGCCTGTTAAAATGAATTTGATACTTTTCTTCATGTATTATCTATGTTGTTGATTATCAATGTGTTGCTTTCGTGTGGGTAGGGTATTTCCCCCTACCCTTAATGTTGTAACTGTTTCATCTTCAATGGGTTTGAAAACACGGGGCTAGTTCGTGAGTGAACATCTTCCTGTAAAATTCAGCTTTTTTCTCCAGTGGGAGCGGGTAGGCACGGGAAGAGGACGGCATACGCCAGAATCTGACCTGTCTTTCTCCGATAATGCACTCGATATAATCTCCGACCGGAGGTTCTTTGCAGCCGAATGTCGCGACGATCACATCCGTTGCTTTCTGTCCTGTGGTCACGATGGCCATGCAGTCTGGAATCTTTTCCAGAAGGACTTTCAGATCCGTTGCCTGAACGACTTCCAAGAGCTTGTCGGAGGCATTGTCCTTCAGCCTTCTTACCTCGCATGCAGTGTCGTACATGGCGATGCCTTTCTCAGCCGCAAACCCAGCGCATCTTTCCCGGTCAAACCTCTTCGCCTTCTTTCCGTCAGCTTCCTCCGCCACGAAATGTTCCCTGTCATCATAGAAAATCAGCCCCCATATCCGCCACATGTCGTTTATCCAGTTGGGGTAGAAGAATTCCGTCGACCAGCGCTTGCGGGCCGGCGGGAAGCTTCCCAACATGAGAACCCGTGCCCCATCAGGAAGGAAGGGCTCCAGAGGATGTTTTTCTGTTGCTGATATTTCCATGGCCATAGATGCAAAGATAACAAAACTTTGTATAACTTTGTCGTAGCTATGTACCAATAGAAATCTGATAACACTAAAAACTATAATTATGAAGAAGATTGTTTTGATGCTTGCAGCTGCGGTATTGTCATGCACTGCTCTTGCACAGCCGCAGGGAGGCTTCTGGGGACCACGCCAGGAAACCATTGAGGTTTGGCCGGACGGAGCTCCTAACGCATTTACTTATGACGTTTCCAAAGATCCTCATGGAGACCAGTACCAGGAAGCCATTCTTGAAATCTATCCTGCAAGAAACCCTAACGGACGCTGCATCATCATCTGCCCGGGCGGCGGATACGCAGTACTTTCAATGACACATGAAGGCCGTGACATCAGACAGTGGCTCAACGCACGTGGATTCACATGCTGCCTTCTCCAGTACAGAATGCCTCGTGGCCATCATGATGTTCCGCTCAGCGATGTCCAGCAGGCACTGCGCATAATGAGAGGCCGTACTGACCTCGGTGTGACACATATCGGAGTCATGGGATTCTCGGCTGGAGGACACCTTGCATCAACTGCATCGACACATTATGTAGATGCCGCTACGCGCCCTGATTTCCAGATACTTGTATATCCGGTTATCACATTTGAGAAGCCATACACACATGATGGCTCAGTGTTCGGACTCCTTGGCGACAACCCGTCACAGGAGATGCTCGATCTCTATTCAAACCAGAAGCAGGTGACTCCGGACACACCTCCTGCATTCATCCTTGCTGCTACCGATGACTTCCTTGTACCTGTAAAGAACAGCCTCATGTATTATGAAGCTCTTGTCGAGAACAAGGTGAGCGCTACAATGCATATCTACCCGTCAGGAGGCCACGGATTCGGTTGGGGAGACAACTACATCTACAAGACAGAATGGAGCGAAGAGCTTGAGCGCTGGTTTGATACTGTAGTGTTGAAATGATCCGTAGATAAGGCGGCAGTTCATTCTGTTAGAAGCATAACTGTGCCCAATGCTGCTATTGACTGATTTTTGATGCTTTTAAGAAAATACGATATTATGAAACCTCACTATATCTTGCTGACATGCCTGTTGATGATGGCATTTCTTGATCTCTCAGCCCAGACCATTCCTGTGAACAAACGTTTCGGAAAAGTATCGAAAGAGGAGCTGGAGCTGTCGTCATATGATCTTGATACTTCTGCGACTGCGTTGGTTCTTTATGAAAACAAGTGGACATCTGTTCATCTCAATGCGGCAGGAGCCTTCAACAAGACTACCAAGACGCATACGCGTATCAAGGTCCTCAAGGAGGAAGGCTTGAAATGGGGAGATTTCGAGATCGTATATTATTCTTCGAACAATAACCATGAGTCGTTTTCAGGCATAGATGTCGTGACTTACAATCTGGATGGCGGAAAGATCGTGGAGACGAAGATGCCGAAGAAATATATCTTTGACGAGGATTTCACTGAAAATTATAGGAAGCTGACCTTTTCCGCTCAGGATGTCAAGGTAGGATCAGTGATCGAAGTGAAGTTCGACTGTGTGGATACCAGATACTGGAATCTGGAAGATATATATTTCCAGAAGAATATACCTGTCAATTTGATGGAATGCGAGGTCAGGATTCCGGAATTCTTCTCTTTCAACAAGAAGATGTCCGGCTATCATAGTGTAGATTACGCCGCCAAGACTGAAAGCAGCACTTTGCAGAGTTCGGGCGATTCGTATGTCTACAATATAGATATTGACTATTATTCCGCAGCCGATGTCCCGGCGTTCAAGGAGGAACCCCTCGTATATAATTACAGGCAATATTATTCCGGAGTGAAGTATGACATCAAATCTCTTCAGATACCAGGAGCCTTGTATGAGGACTATAGCGTAAGCTGGGAGGATGTGGATAAGAATTACCTCGAATCCGATCTTTACATACGGTTTAAGGCAGCATGTCAGTTCAAGGATGAAACAGCCGCGATAGCTGCTGAGGCGACAGATGAGAAGAAGATAGAAGCCGTGGTGAAGCTTGTGCAGGAAAAGGTCACATGGGATGAGAGCTATGCGATCCTTCCTGAGCCTTTGGGGCAGGTCGTGAAGGCCCGTTCGGGTTCGAATGTGGACATGAACTGTCTTGCTGCAGGCTGTCTCCGCGAGCTTGGATTTACGGTGGAACCTGTGATGGTCAAGCTCAGAAGTACAGGCGTCCTGCAGAACTACCAGCCGGAACTTAATCCTTTCGATACGTTCATCCTCAGGGTTGTGACTTCATCGGGAGATATTCATTATCTTGACTGTGGCTCTTCCAAGGGCTATCTCAATGTACTTGATCCGCTTATGCTCATCTCGAATGCCCGTGTGCTCCGTCCGGATGGTGGTAGTGAATGGGTTGACCTTACCAGGCTTTGTGTGAACGGAACGAACATGTATTTCGTTGCAGGATATGACCCGAAGGGAGAAATAATCGGAACGCTCACAATAAGGTATAGGGGAGAGGATGCGTATCTGGCCAAGCTTGATTATGCCTCATATGCGGATGAGGATGCTTATATGGAGGATCTTGAAGAAGATTTCGGGGTGGAGGTCGTCGAGTACAGCTCTACCGGATTGAAGGACTTTTCCGACAATGCCTCCGAGAAAATTTCATTCACATATTCACCTGATGCTTCCGCAGATCTTGTGTATGTCAATCTGTTCATAGATCCGTTCCACTCCAAGGATACCTTCCAGTCCATGAACAGAAGCTGTCCTGTCGACTTCCCGTATCCGTACTCGATCTCGTACCGCTATACGCTTCAGATACCGGAAGGCTATGCCGTCGAGCAGGTTCCGGAAAATATCCATATTACCTGCGATGAACTGAAGGCTTCGGTAAAGCTGGTCACCCTTGCAGACGCACATACTCTTCAGGCGGTGTTCACATATACCCAGGACAATATCCTCGGCCTGCCATCTGATTATGAGAACATACGTTCATTCTGGCAGCACCTGTCCGATATCTATGCCTCTGTGGCCGTCTTAAAGAAGATGTGATCATGAGACGTCTTCTCGCATTTGTCACGGCTCTCTTCGTATCGCTTTCCGTCATGCATGGAGAGGAAGGAAAGGCTGATGCTGTCATTCTGACTCATGATGCAGTGTTTACGATGAACTCCATGTCATCCGGCACATATAAGGTCCATGCAAAGGTTCTGGTGAACAACAAGCATGGACTGGGAGCTGCGGCATTCATCGTATATACCGATACATTCAAGAGCCTTTCGTCATTTTCCGGTCGTGTCGAGGCCGGTGGAAAGACTCTGCGTAAGGTAAAGATGTCTGATCTTACTACAGCCCTTGTTGCAGAAGGAATGGTATCGGATGCATTCGTGTCGGTATTTGAACCGACCGGACCATATCCGTTCACGTTTGAATATGAATATGAACTTGCATATAAGAAAGGATTTGTTTCATTCCCGGTCTTCATGCCTGTCACATCGGCTGAGACCGCGGTTGAAAATGCTTCATATGTGCTTGCGGTTCCGTCAGGGACTCCTGTTCAATACAGCTCCCGTATCACTCCATTAAAGGAATCATCTGGCTCTGTCGACCACTACATATGGGAAGTCAAGGATTTCGCAGGTTATGTTTCGGAGTCCATGATGCCGGATATCAGGGAATTTGTGCCATATGTATATTCCAGCCCCGTCGCTTTTGAATATTTCGGTACCCAAGGCTCGCAGGAGAGCTGGAAGGAGTCCGGATTGTGGCTTTACAGCCTTCAGAAGAATATCGGAGCTGTGCCGGAGGAACTGAGGACGAAGGTACTTGGGCTTGTTGCAGGATTGGATGATGACAAGGAAAAGATCAAGGCCATATATGATTTCCTGAGGGAAAATACCAGATATGTCAGCATCCAGCTTGGCATCGGAGGATTTAAACCGTTTCCTGTCGAGACCGTCTATAAGACCGGTTTCGGCGACTGCAAGGCATTGTCTTTATATATGCAGGCCATGCTTTCAATAGCGGGAATCAGATCGGATTATTTCATCGTTGACACCAGAAAGGCCGATCTGATGAAGGATTTCCATTCGGTAGGGCAGATGAATCATGCAATGCTGTGCGTCCCGATGGATACGGACTCGCTCTGGATCGAATGTACCAATCCTCGTTACCCCTTAGGGTACAGACATGGTGCAGTTGCTGGCCATCAGGTTGTGCTTGTCAAGGAGGATGGAGGAGAACTGGTGCGGGTGAAACCGTATCCCGATTCTCTGAGTGTCCGTGCCGAAACCATAAATGTGACACTCAATTCGGATGGATCTGCTTCATGCAAGGGCCACAGAAGACTCACGCTTGACAATGTCGAATCATACATAGGATTCAGGAGTATGGACAGTAAAGCGCAGTTCAGAGTGATCATGTCCGACAATTCTCTGAATCCATCTGATTTCAACATTACCTCGGTAGAGGACAATTTCAATGACTGGATACAGCTTGAAGATTCGGAGGAATATGTGCCTGAAATCAAGATAGATTATTCATATGAGGTGTCCGATTATGGAAAGGTATCCGGTGATCGTGTCTTTATGGACCTCAATCCGTTCGCAAAAAGCCTTATTGCCTCGCGCAGTGCCCGCGTCAATGATTTTGTGATCAGATCAGGCGGGATGCTCTCGGATAAGGTGATTGTCGCTGTCCCGGAAGGTTATAAATTGGAGTCAATACCATCTTCCGAAAGGATCGAGAGTCCATTCGGAGTGTTTGTCAGCAATGTCACATATGACGATGCCTCGTCGCAGATCATGATAGACCAGACCATCAGGCTCAACGTCGGAAGGTATTCCAAAGATATGTATTCCGATTACAGGACATTTGCCCGCAGTGTATCCAAGGCTTATGATGCGAAGGTGGTCCTTGTGAAGAAATGATCTTATCTGAATTTAAGTGTGAATACGCGGCGCCTGACTCATCGATCCGAGTGAGCTAGTGTTGCGAAGAATCTATAAATCGTGCCGCCCGTCGAAATCACTTCGACGGGCGGCTTTTCAGTTCGTTCAATATTTATGTCTAACATCTATGAGTTCGCATAGTCAAAGAGCATATTCTGTGCCAAAATCTACATTTTTCCGTAAAATCATCACTATGAGAATCTGTGTGAAAAAAATAGTATCTTTGTAGATGACCAAAGCAATGTTATCTATGAAAAACGGCTGTTATAAGCTTTCGTGGAGAGAGCGTATAGGATTCAGTGCCGGAGATCTGGCGCAGAACCTTATCTATCAGACGGTGAGCATCTGGCTGCTCTTTTTTTATACTAATGTTTACGGACTCAAGCCGAGCGTTTCGGCAGTGATGTTCCTCGTGGTGAGAATCATCGATGTGATCTGGGATCCGATCGTGGGAGCATTCATCGACAAGGCGAATCCGCGATGGGGAAAATATCGTTCGTGGCTTCTCTTCGCGGGCATTCCGCTCGCCGCGTTCGCCATGCTCTGCTTCTGGAACGGCTTCAGCGGTTCGCTCCTTTATGCGTATATCACTTATGTGGGAATGAGCATGTGCTTCACATTGATAAATGTGCCGTACGGAGCCCTTAACTCATCCCTGACCAGAGACACGGACGAGATCACGATATTGACAAGCGTCAGGATGTTCTTCGCAAATCTTGCGGGATTGATAATCAAGACATTACCTTTGGTCATCGCTATCTTTGCTCCGAAGGTCATGAATCCTGAGACAGGCCGTATGGAGGCTGTGTACAATACTCCGGAGTCGGCTCAGGCATGGTTCATCACCATGAGCATATTCGCCCTCACGGGCCTCGCCCTGCTCATATTCTGCTTCTTCGAAAGCAAGGAGAGGATCGTGATGGCCAAGGAAGATACAGAGAAAGTGAAGGTAAGCGACCTCTGGATGGAGCTCGTGCGAAACCGTCCGCTCCGCATCCTGTCATTCTTCTTCATCATCTCGTTTGCTACCATGAGCATCAGCAACGCCGCCGACTCTTATTTCATGACATACAACATCGGAGCGACTCCTTTCATGATGACCGT
>JAFYME010000076.1 GCA_017556765.1 Bacteroidales bacterium | reverse complement strand
CAGTCCGTTTCATTCCAAATTCTCCTTTTTGTTTAGTTGTTTTTATCATTATTTTTCTTTTTGTTCACACCTGCGAAAAAGACTTTGAAGACACAGTATCCCCATGCCCCAAAATCATGTCCGAATTTTTGTCCGTTTAAAGTGACGCTTTGGGCAATAGGGGAGAGTGGTGGGGTGCAAGTCGCTGAATCTCAACTGTTTGCTGGATGTCCGTGCCGGTGGAAGGACGGCGCGGAGAAAAAGGAAGTGGTTGATAGTCAGGGAGATATGCCCCACCACTAAAATGAGAATATCGCGCGAAAGGGGATGGCGGTATTAAAAAGAACGGAAGGTGACGGAATCGTTGATAAAACGCGGCTTAGGAGAGAGAATTAAGCCTAAGGGACAATTTTCGTTTGAATTTTACTCCAAATATTTGGAGTTTGATTTTAATTCATTACTTTTGCATCAGACATCAGAAATTTATTTTCGTGTCTATTTGTTAAGTTCGTTTTATATACGGCAGGGTTCCTTGGGGAGGGGACCCTGCTAATTTTTATGTATCCGTCAGAAAATGCGTCCTTTTGTACGGGTGTGTTGAAAATTTTAGTAACTTAGGCGCTGTTTTGACTGAAAGTGTAATAAGTAACATTAAAATTATAGACAAAATGAACAAGAACAAGACTAACTGGGTAGCAGTGCTCACGATGATCTTCCTTTTCGGAATGGTAGCATTTGTGACTAACCTTGCAGCTCCTATCGGAGTCATCTGGAAGTATCAGCCAGGTATCGAGGGTTCCAACACATGGGGCATGATGGGTAACATGATGAACTTCCTTGCTTATCTCTTCATGGGCCTTCCTGCAGGTAAACTTCTTTCTAAAGTGGGATACAAGAAGACTACGCTTGCCGGTGTGGGAATCGGTTTTGTGGGTGTGCTCATCCAGTATCTTTCAGGACGAGTTGCAGTAGGTTCGTTCATCGGCGCTCTCCCTGCAAACTTCTTCATCTATCTTCTGGGAGCATTCGTGTGCGGTTTCTCCGTATGTCTCCTTAATACAGTGGTGAATCCTATGCTCAACCTCCTCGGTGGCGGCGGAAACAGAGGTAACCAGCTTGTTCAGATCGGTGGTACATTCAACTCTCTCACAGGTACCCTTACTCCGATGCTCGTGGGTTCGCTCATCGGTACAGTGACAAAGAGCACTGCGATGACAGACGTGGACCTCGTGCTTTACATCGCCATGGGCGTGTTCGCGGCCACATTCGTGGTTCTTTCGTTCGTTCCGTTCGTGGAGCCTGAGCAGGAGTCTTCAAATGTAAAGGTAAAGGAACTCTTTAAGTATAAGCATCTTGTGTTCGGCGTATGCGCTATCTTCTGCTATGTGGGTGTTGAGGTAGGAACTCCTTCGATCCTCAATATGTACCTTTCAGACACATCGGCGAAGGGTGGCGGACTTAATCCGGAGACAGCAGCTGCGGTAGCGGGATTCGTGGCGGGAACATATTGGTTCCTCATGCTCGTGGGCCGTTTCGTTTCAAGCTTCATCAGCGGCAAGGTGTCAAGCCGCACTCAGCTTACAGTATGTTCGGCAGCTGCGATCGCATTGGTGATCTGCTCGATGTTCGTGACAAATGTGCCTTCGTCAATGCCTGTGTTCACAGGTTCGGGCTTCGAGGTCGTTCAGGTGCCTCTTACAGCTGTGCTTCTGGTGCTTTGCGGTCTCTGCACATCTGTGATGTGGGGCGCGATCTTCAATCTTTCGGTCGAGGGCCTCGCGAAGTATTCGGCGCTTGCATCGGGTCTGTTCATGACTATGGTCGTGGGTGGTGGCGTGCTTCCGCTCATCCAGGGTGCTGTCGCTGATGCAACAGCTTATATGACAAGCTATTGGGTGGTTGTGGCCGGCTTCGCATACATCTGCTGGTTCGCTCTCATGGGCTCAAGAATTAGAAAATAATATCTAAAACAATAAGGAAATGGATTCAACATATGTAGTCGGTATCGACGTGGGAGGTCAGACCTCCAAGCTTGGTGTGGTGGACGCAAGAGGTACAGTGCTTGCGCAGACAGTCATCCGCACAGATACATACAGCGAGATCGAGCCATACATCGCAGAGCTCGCTGATGCGGTAAAGAAGGTCATCAAGGATTCTGGCACAGAAGGCAAGATAAAGGGTATCGGAGTAGGCGCGCCTAACGGTAACTATTATACAGGAACAATCGAGAATGCCGTGAACCTTACATGGGGCGGTGCTAATGTGGTTCCTTTCGCGAAGCTTCTTTCTGAGGCTGTGGGTGGCCTTCCGGTCGCTCTTACAAATGACGCGAATGCGGCTGCTGTCGGTGAAATGACATACGGCGCTGCAAGAGGCATGAAGAATTTCATCATGATCACCCTCGGTACAGGTGTGGGATCGGGTATCGTGATCAACGGTGAGGTCGTTTACGGACATGACGGTTTCGCAGGCGAGCTCGGCCATGTGGCTGCAGTCCGCAACAATGGCCGTACATGTAACTGCGGCAAGACAGGATGTCTCGAGACATATGCATCTGCAACAGGTGTCGCTCGTACAGCACGTGAGTGGCTTGAGCTTACAGATGAGCCTTCGCTTCTCAGAAGCCTTGACAACATTGCTTCAAAGGACGTTTACGAGGCGGCTAAGGACGGCGACAAGCTCGCTCTCAAAATCTTCGAATTTACAGGAAAGATCCTCGGCCGTTCGTTCGCGGACTTCATAGCATTCAGCTCACCAGAAGCCATCGTCCTCTTCGGCGGTCTCGCCCGTGCAAAGGAATTCCTCAACGGCCCGATCGAGGAAGCGATGAACGCCAACGTCCTTCCATTGTGGAGAGGCAAGGTGAAGATCGTCTACTCGCAGCTCAAGGAGTCAGATGCCGCCATCCTCGGCGCCTCTGCCCTCGCGTGGGAGCTCTAGCCGGTTCGCAGTTCTGCTAGCTTAATCGGTTCGCAGAGAGATTAATAAAGCTCTTCCTCCTGTTTCGGGGGAAGGGCTTTTGTTGTATAGTGGGGTGGTGTGTGGTGTTTGGTGTTTGAGGCATGGTATGGGGTTTGTCTGTTGGTAGTGTTGTCGGGTTTGGATATGGTTGTGATATGATGTGATATGATGTGATATGATGTGATGTGGTTTTGTTTTGTGGGATGATCGTATCGTGTTGTGCAGTGTGGTGTGGCTTCGGTTCGTTTTTTTTCTCCCTCTCCGTGCTCGCGATACAGGTTTTTTCTCGTGAAAAGGTGTGTCGCTGCACGGTGCATGGTTTTCTGCCGTTAGTCATGTTCGCGATACAGGTTTTTCTGTCAAAAATGGTGTGTCGCTGCACGGCATCTGTACTTCTCCCTCTTTCTGTGCTCGCGATACAGGGTTCTCGGCCCGAAATGGTGTATCGCTGCATGGTTGCTCGTCTCCGAGCCCTTTTTCTCGTCTCGACACACGATTTTCTTCCCGAAATGGTGTGTCGCTGCATCGCATCTGTCTTTTTCTCCTTCCCCATGCTCGCGATACAGGTTTTTTCTCGTGAAATGGTGTGTCGCTGCACGAACCACCTCCTCCGCACCTGATCCCTGTCTGCGATACAGGTTTTTCTGTCAAAAATGGTGTGTCGCTGCATGGTTTCCCTTCTCCGAGTCCTTCCCCTTGTCACGACACACGATTTTTCCCCCGAAATGGTGTGTCGCTGCATGGTTGCCTGCTTATGGGGCTCTTCCATTCTAGCGACACACGGTTTTCTAAACGATTTCATTTGCGTTGAGAGCGAGGCATCTGGAAATTCTTTCCTTTGAGAGCCGATACTTATCTTTGAGCATTTCAGCAATGGACATGAGTGCGCTTAGAGGGATGGTATAGATCGTCTCGTCTCCATGGCGTGCCCTCACCTCTGAGTCTATGATGTCGCAGAGTTCCATGTCTCCGATCGCTTTATGATAGGCTCGGCTCGTCATGTTTGCCAGCATTTCTTTCATGTTTGCACCTTTGATTCCTTTTTCGATGTCTTCTAATCTGATAGGGGGCTTGCCGTTCTTGTCTTCGGCTTGTCTCCTTTCCCACTCTTCTGCAGAAATCTTGTTCATGTAATATTGATAAGCTCTGACGGAGGAGTATTGGTGCTCGAGGTCAGCGGTATCAATGATGCTTTCGGGCAGGATCAGACCTTCGCGGTCCATAAGCACATGGGGCGGAAGTTTGTGTCTGTCCGGAATCTGATTGTGATGTTTCTTCTTAGAGGCGGGGCTGGCTCCTAAGGCATATCCCATCTCGTTCTTGAAGGCTGCTCTTGCTGATGAGAATTCATATCCGAATGGAGTTTCGCATACACCGTGATGTACGGGATTGCGGAGTATGTAGGAAATAGTGGCGAGCAGGTGGTAAAGGCCACAGATCTCTATGGAAAAGAAGTTCCGTTCACCGATTCGTCCTTTTCGGTGGTACCTGCTGTTGAAGTATCTGGTATATGAATAGCGGAAGGCTTTTATGAATGCCTTCTTGTTTTCGGTCCTGACACATATGTGTACATGGTTGGACATCAGGCAGTATGCCAGAAGTAAGGAACCGCTCTCATATGCAGCGATGTACAGACAGATTATCCCGTGGATATAATCCCTTCTCGATCGGAACAATATTTCTTCGCCTCCCGACCAACATAAATGATAAGTCTTTTTCATGTTTTTTTGCTGAAGGTAATGCTTGCCTGGGAATCACTTTTAAAGAAAAGCAAAAATGTGACGAAAAAATGCATGTTAAAAAAATCTGAAAGGTGCATAAATTTTTTTGTATGTCGTAATTGATACATGCAAATTGCATTTTTAGTGTGTGTCGCTGCATCACATCTGCCTTTTTCTCTCTTTCTGTGCTCGCGATACAGGTTTTTTCTCTTGAAATGGTGTGTCGCTGCGCGGAACATGGCGTTCGGTCGTTATTTATGTCCGCGATACATGCTTTTCTGTCAAAAATGGTGTGTCGCTGCACGAGCCACATCCTCCGTGCCTAATTCCTGTCCGCGACACGTGCTTTTCGGTCAAAAAACGTGTGTCGCTGCACTGCATCTGTGTTTTTCTCTCTTTCGGTGCTCTCGATACAGGGTTTTCTTCCCGAAAAGGTGTGTCGCTGAGCGGTGCATGGTTTTCTGTCATTATTTATGTCCGCGATACAGGCTTTTCGGTCAAAAAAGGTGTGTCGCTGCACTGCATCTGTGTTTTTCTCTCTTTCGGTGCTCTCGATACAGGGTTTTTGGCTCGAAAAGGTGTGTCGCTGCGCGGAACATGGCGTTCGGTCTTTATTTATGTCCGCGATACATGCTTTTCTGTCAAAAAATGTGTGTCGCTGCGTTGCATCTGTGTTTTTTCGGCTTCTGTCAGCTACGGCACATGGTTTTGCGGCCGAAATGGTGTGTCGGTGAGGGTGTGTCGGTGAGGGTGTGAGGGCGCGAAGGATAAAGTGCAAATGGAGGATGGTGAATGAGGCAGGACGAATGATGAAGAAGGATGAAGAAGGAAGGATGATGAATGATGAATGATGAATGACTGGGGTGTATTGAGTTGTATGGGTGAGGTTGAAAGAAGGGGTTGGAGACTTGGGGTTAGGGCAAGAATAGTTTCTTAGCCATAAAGAATAAAGGGCCCGTCTCCCGACAGGCCCTTTATTCTACCATTATGATAATCAATAAATATGTAACTAACTAAGTGCATCCGAACGATATGCCAATATCGTGCCAAAAATGGTGGGCTTGACGAAAATGTGTGGAAAATGTTGGGCGCTTCGTGTCGGATGCGTTGAGGTAGGGCTGGGATTTGGCTGAGGTACGGATGTTTCGGATGGATTGAGGTATTAAATCAGCCATAACCCTGAAACAAACCATGCCCATGAGACCGGCAATGATCCTGAAACCGGACATGTCCATGCAACCGCCGCTACTCATGCAACCGCCCCTGCTTCCAATCCTCCAGGACCCCCTGTACCTATGACCCTCTCAATGCCCCCATGAACCAGTACCTCCCTAATGAAACTCATGAAGTCCGGGGAGGCTAGGGAGTTCGGGAGAGTCTGGGAGAGTCCGGGTAAATCCGGAGAAGTCCAAAGGAGTTCGACTAATTCCGGGCGAGTAATGGGGCTTCAGTCCGCCGAGTCCAGAGGTGCGAGATCCGACCCCTTGCGCCCTGGAGTCCTGGAGCCCTCGAGCTCTTGTCAACCCCCCGCGAAGAGCAGAATCAAGTCTCCGCGAAGCCCTTGCACCCTGGAGCCCCGAAGCCCTGGATCTCAGCAAACCCTCCCGCGAAGCGCGAAATCAGAACCTGAGGAGGCGCATTTCGGGGCCGACGCGGAATTTTGTGGATCTGATGAAGAGGAGCCATTGGGCGAGGTAGTAGCTCACGAGCACGAGGTAGTGGCGGTATGGCACTGGCTCGACGAATTTGTTCCAGGCGAGGATGAAGTCGGAGAACACGAAGAGGATGGCTCCGAGGGCGAAGAGGCTGCTGCGCTGGAGCATGGCGGTGATCATCATGATGCTGATCAGGGTCGCGTAGATGCATACGCCGATGCGGATGATGCCGGCGGGAGCCTCTGGGGCTATCTTGAAGAAGGCTGCGCAGAGAAGGGCCAGGGCGCAGAACACGACCATGGCGAGGTATCCCTTGGCCTTTCCGGTGAGCTTGCGGTCAGGCTCTACACGACGGAAGTACCTGCCTGCGAAATATATGATATAGAATACATGGCCGAGAGCGAAGAAGCCCATCTGGCCGAGGAAGTTGTCGCATGAACCCATATGGTCGCCGAGGGTGGAGAAGAGCAGGGCGAGTGTGATCTGCCATGGGCAGAGCCACAGTGATGCTATGGTCAATATGCCGGTACATATTGTGATCATGTGTGGGATCTCGACCGGCAGGAAGAATATCACGCATGCGCAAAGAAACATCACGGAAGCCGTGATCGCGGCTGCTGCCGTGTGCTTTTCATTGATTTTAAGGATAGCCATATTCTGATTTTTCCGCTAATATAGTAAAAATACTTTTTTGCAAGATTTTGTGACGGAAAGTTCATGGCGTGTTTGAATGACTTACAATTTGTAAGTTTAATTGCGGAATTATAACCAAAACGCATTGTGGATTACCTCATTCATAGGATGTTGAGGAGCAAATAAGGCACGTGAAGTTTGGGAATGTCAAAAAATATTTTCTATCTTTGTAAATCGGGTTATATAGCCCGTAGCTAGGTACAGGATAGTGTAGTGTACTGTATCGAAAAAAGTACAAATCAATATTTATGTTTAACAACTAAAAGTTCAACCCATGAAAAGAATCAGATTTTTTTTCACGGTAATGGTGATGTTGCTGGCGTCGGCCTCAGCCTTCGCACAGAACATAACCGTGGGTGGTGTCGTTACTGACACCAATGACGAACCGGTTATCGGAGCGACTGTAATGGTTGCAGGAACACAGACCGGTACATCGACTGACGTCGACGGAGCATTCAGCATCAGCGCTCCAGCAAACGGACAGCTCGTAGTGTCAGTGATCGGTTATGCTACAGAGACCATTGACATCGACGGCAGAACATTCATTGCCGTTAAGGTAAAAGAGGACGCTGAGTTCCTCGACGCTACAATCGTCGTAGGTTACGGTACCGGTCAGAAGATCGGAAACATCGTAGGATCAGTGACCACAGTATCATCAGATGAGATCGCATCAAGACCATCGGCAAATGTCGGTGACGCCCTCCAGGGTAAGGTTGCGGGTCTTCAGATCTTCAACACATCAGGAGAGCCTCAGAGCAGCGTGAGCGTAAGACTTCGTGGTGAGTCATCACTCAACCTCAGCACAGCTCCTCTCTACATCCTCGACGGTGTGCCTGTAAGCTCATCAGTATTCAACAGCATCAACCCTCAGGATATCGAGAACATCTCAGTCCTCAAGGATGCGTCATCAACAGCCATCTACGGTTCACGTGCGGCTAACGGTGTCATCTTCATCTCTACAAAGAAGGGTAAGCAGGGTGAGAAGCCAAGCGTTTCATTCCGTGGACAGTACGGTATTTCGATGCTTACAAACTACAACATGGACATGATGACTTCAGAGCAGCTCTTCCAGTTCGAGGAGATCTGTGTTCCTGAGCTCAAGTATGATCCTGCATACCAGGCAGAGAAGGCTTTCGTGCTCGGTAACGGCATCAACTTCGACTGGACAGACTACCTCTTCAACGATGCAGCTCCAGTTGTTCAGGCAGACGCTTCTATCCGTGGTGCTTCTGAGAAGACAAACTACTACGTATCAATGGGTTACTACTCTGAGGAGGGTACAGCTAAGGCTAACTCAGGTGTTGATCGTTTCACATTCCGTACAAACCTCGACACTCAGGTTACTGACTGGCTCAAGTTCGGCGCTAACGTGGCATTGACTTATGCAGGTTACCAGACTATCGTAACAGGATGGTACACTCAGTCTCCTATCCTCCAGGCCGTGACTGCTCTTCCTTACAAGTCACCATACGAGATCATCTACAACCCAGATGGAACAATCGCTTGGGGCGAGCCTTACGAGGTATATCCATGGGACAACATGATGGACCTTAACAAGTACTACAAGTACAATACAAACCAGAGGGAGTCTCTCGACCTCATGGGCCAGACTTATTTCCTCCTTACTCCTGTAAAGGGTCTTACAATCCGTGCACAGCAGGCTATCGATGCTTATGATTACACTAACACATCGATCAACTATCCTTCTTATGAGCCTTTTTCTGCACGTGGACGTAACAATAGAGCTTTCCAGAGATATTATCAGCTCTCTTCTACCAATACAGCTGAGTACAAGACTGACATCGACAAGAAGCACTTCTTCGCTGTTCTCGCAGGTCATGAGTCATTCATCCGTCATCAGTCAGATTTCAGTGCAACAGGTACCGGACTTACTGACGACCGTATCGTGAACTTCGGTTCTACTACAGATATCAGCAGCTGGGCCGGTGGAGAAATGGAGTGTGCATTCAACTCATTCTTCGGAAATGCAAACTACAACTATGCAGACCGTTACTTCGTTGATGCATCTATCCGTACAGATGGTTCGTCACTCTTCGGTAAGAACCACAGATACGCTACATTCTACTCATTCGGTGGTATGTGGAAGGCTAAGAGCGAGCCTTTCCTCCAGCATGTAAACTGGGTTAACGACCTCAGCCTCAGCGTAAGCTACGGTACTACAGGTAACGCTGGTCTCGGCAGCTGGTACGAGTCACTCGGTCTCGTGGGCGCTGGTCCTAAGTACAACGGTAACGCTGGTTGGGCTCTCGCGCAGGTTCCTAACGCCGACCTCACATGGGAGACAGTGGCTACACTCAACGTAAGACTCCACACACGTCTCTGGGACAGACTCACAATGGGTCTCGAGTTCTATGACAGAGTATCATCAGACCTCCTCATGGAGCTTCCATTCTCAGGTACAACAGGTCACTCAAGCGGTATGGGTAACATCGCTGAGATGAAGAACACAGGTTTCGACCTCGAAGTTGAGCTCGACCTCGTTCACACAAGAAACGTATACTGGGGTGTTCGTGCAAACGTAAACTACAACAAGAACAAGATCACTAAGCTTTACCAGGGTCTCGACGAGCTTGCATTCCCTGACTACTCACTCAAGTATCAGGTAGGTATGCCTTCATCACTCGTTTATACTCAGGTACGTGCAGGTGTTGACCCTCAGGACGGTTCACCAATGTGGTATGACCTCAACGGTAACCTTACAAAGACTTACTCAGACGACATCATGCAGTTCTGCGGTATGGATACCAACGCTCCATGGTCAGGTGGTTTCTCAACTAACTTCTCATGGAAGGGTCTCGGTATCAACGCTGACTTCTCTTGGATCGGTGAGAGATGGATCTTCATCAACGAGCGTTACTACACAATGAACCCTCAGAACCTCCTCTTCCAGAGCAACTTCGAGACTCAGATGCTCAACATCTGGCAGAAGCCGGGCGACGTGACTGACATCCCTAAGTACGGTACTCAGTTCTATCACGATACAGCTCGTTTCTCAAATGCATCATTCATGCGTCTGAAGAACCTCTCGTTCTCTTACTCATTCCCAACAGAGCTTGTTCAGAAGAGCAAGGTACTCTCTGGAGCGAAGGTATATTTCACAGCACGTAACCTTTGGACAGTCACTGACTTTGCAGGATACGACCCTGAGGTGGGTGCTTCTAACGCAACATCTGGTATGTACCCTAACTCACGCCAGTTTGTATTCGGAGCAGAATTGGTATTCTAATATAAATGACGACGATTATGAAAAATATAAAGACAATCCTTATTGCAGCTGCGGCAGTTTTCGCCATCAGCGCCTGCAACCTGGACAAGTTCCCGGATAATGCGATCAATACGGAAGAGGCAATGGAGAGCGTAGCTGACTGCCAGGCATTCCGTAACGGTCTCTACTCCGGCACTAAGGGCGTGTTTACAGGAGCGTATGTTTATGTTCCTGATCTTCAGGCAGATATGTATCACGCTGTGAAGAACTTCGGTAACTTCCAGGGTCCGTGGTATCACTATTCTGTGACTACATCTGAGGGCATGGCAGGTTCGGCTTGGTTCGGCCTCTACGGCATCATCGCTAATGCAAACTTCCTTATCGACGGTACTCAGAAGCTTCTTGCTGCTGGTACACTCAATGAAGCTGACACAAAGACTGTTCAGCAGTACTACGGTGAGGCTTGCTACCTCAGAGCGCATATGTATTATCTTCTTTGCTGCTATTTCTGTGAGGACTACGATCCTGATACAGCAGAAGATTTCATGGGTGTTCCGGTAGTGCTTAAGTATGAGCCTACAGGTGACTCAAGCAAGTATCCTGCACGTCCTAGCCTCCAGGCTACATACGATCAGATCCTTGCTGACCTTGCTGAGGCTGAGACATATGTAACATCAGAGGGTGTTGTAAACTCTGCATATATCACTGCAGACGTTGTTGCGGCTCTTCAGGCTCGCGTGGCTCTCATGATGCATGATTATGATACTGCGCTCCTCAAGGCTAAGTCACTTATCGACGGTGGCAAGTATAAGCTCGTTACTGATGCAAGAACATTCGCTGACGGATGGCTTAACGACAACCTCCAGGAGACAATCTGGCAGGCTGCCATGACTGGTCCGGATGATATCGGAAACTCATTCTCATATTTCATCTACAATACTTCTGGTAAGGACGGCGAGGACAACCCTCAGTACGTACCGGAGGATTGGGTACTCAACCTTTATGACAAGACTAACGATATCCGTTATCAGTCATGGTTCGACACCCGCAACATCACTACTCCAGTCGTAGGTACCCTTACTCTCCTCGTGAAGTATCCAGGTAACCCTAAGCTCTATTCAGCAGTTACAAACTATGTGAACCAGCCTAAGATCTTCCGCATCTCTGAGATGTATCTTATCGCTGCTGAGGCTGCTGCAATGAAGGGCGGACAGGATATCGTGGCAAGCAAGTATCTCAACGACCTCAAGGCTGCGCGTATCGCTGGTTGGAAGAACATTGACTATGCTGGAGCAGCTCTTACAAACGAACTCCGTCAGGAGAGAGTACGTGAGCTTTTCGGTGAGGGTCATCGTATGAACGACCTCAAGCGTTGGCACATCGGATTCAAGAGATCTGCTGGTCAGGATCCTGCTCTCGTGATGCCAGGTGAGAAGTATGCTGGCCTTTCAATGGAGGCTGACAGCCCGCTCTTCTTGTGGCCTATCCCACAGGACGAGATGCAGGCAAACCCTCAGATGGAGCAGAACCCTGCTTACAAGTAAGAAACAGTCCAACCTTTAAATCTGAAATGAGATGAAATTATTTAGAAATATTATGATCGCATCTTCAGCTGTAGTGCTCTCACTTGCAGTTTCTTGCGAGCAGGAACCTCAGGGAAAAGGTGATGCGACTATAGGTTTCGAGAATGAGACCTATGTATATAAGGAAAGTGCCGGTATGGTCAAGCTCCCTATCCAGTTCACTGGTGAGCCAAAGACCTATCCAATCTCTTTCGATATCATTGCCGAAGTTGACGGTACAGAACTCAAGGTTTCTGACCTTGTACACTTCACCCAGACAGAGGGCCTTAAGTATGCTGGAGACCCAGATGCACCTGCATACCTTGAGTTCCAGATCTATGACAACCAGGAGATCAATGATTCAAGGTTCATCACCCTTACAATTGCAAATGTAAGCGGTGCCACACTCGCTGGTTCAGGAAAGACTGTCCTCGAACTTGCAGATAATGACAACAACCCATATGAGAGACTCATGGGTAACTGGATTCTCAGCGGTACAAGCCCATTCGACGGCTCTACTTCGACTGCAAAGGTCAATATCAGCGGCGGTTTCTCGGCAGCAGAGGAAGCTACTAACTTCGAGAATACTCTTGTATGTTGGGGTATTGCAGGAGAGCAGGTTACAGTTAACGGTGAACCAGCTAAGCAGCCGGTATGGTATCTCACATATAATGCAGAGGCACAGACTCTTGCTCTCCAGACAGGTACATTGGTAGCGAATGCTTTCAACTTCGGTATCGTTGACGGTCTCCACGAGGTCAAGATGGCAGCTCTCTACCTTGATGAGACAGGTGAGATGGTTTATAGCCTTGATTACGACGGCGTTACTGCTACTTGGAGCGAGGATATGAACACAATCACGTTTGCACCAAATACTGGTATTTATCTCGCTATCTTCGGAAACGGTGAGAATACAGGATACGGTTGGGACGGTTACTTCAACATGACAATGACCAGACAGTAGTATAAAACTTAATTGATTTGATTATGAAGACATTAAAATATTTTGTTGCGTTTCTGGCCGCAGCTCTCATGTTTAGTGCATGTGAGCCCGAGCAGGGATTGAGCCAGCAGAACAAGGATAAGGCGAAGCCGACAGTTTCTCTTGTTCTTAACGAGGCCAACGACGTTACTTTGTCTTTTGATGTTGTCGCTTCTGAAAACGCTGCGCAGTATGCATACGCAGTGTTCCCAGGATCTGACAATGAGGTACCTTCTGCATACGACATTCTTCTTACAGAGACTTTCGCAGCCGCAGCAGAAGCTTTCAACACTAAGATCGGAGAGGGTGCATCTGCAACAGCAAATGTGACTCTCGATTGCTCAGACTTTGCAGCTGAGACATACCAGATCTTTGCAGCAGCGATTACTGAGACCGGTCTTATCGGTGAGGTAGCTGTTCTCGATGTAACGATGAACGATACAACCCGTCCTGTTTTGGCTGATGCTGAATCAAACGTTAATGTCCTTACTCTCGCTTATGACGAGGTTGTAGTACGTGGAAAGGGTAATGTATACGTATCTATCTATGCAGTTGCAGCAGACGGATATGTTGCTCTTGATGAGCCGATCGCAGCTGAGGATGTTACAGTAGAGGCAAACCTTGTTAATATCGTATGTCCTGAGGCTGGAAACGGAGCTGTATATGTAATCAGCTATGAGGCTGGTTTTGTATCTGACCTCGCTGGCAATAAGTGTGAGGCGTTCCGCTCTGACCTTAGTGCGGGTGGTCTCGTATGGCAGACAGATTTCGTTGACATTCCGCTCACAGCTGCAAACTTTGTTGAGCCTGCAGAGGACTACAACTGGGGCGCTGAGGATGCGAACATCGTATTCGTTCTCCCTACAGAAATGGTTCACAATACTCAGGTCAAGAAGCCTATCAGCGTAATCTATAAAGAGGACAACGGTATCAGCCAGCTTTATGCAGAATGGACTCTTGGTGAGGATTACAGAACAGTAACTGTATATCTCCCTAAAATGCCTGTTGGCGAATTCGACGTACAGGTTGAGGCAGGTGCTTTCTATGATATGTGGGGTAACGTAACTACTGCATTCATCCCTGAGACTTTGAGATACAGCAACTTCCTTGTTGACCTTAAGTTCGGTTACTATGCTGTTGACTATGTATGGGATACTGAGGCAGGTCAGGAGGCCAGCCAGTTCCTCGCTCTCTTTGAGAAGCTTGACAATAATACTGTCCTGATGTCTGCTGACTGGTTCGAGATCATGGGTGGACAGCAGTTTGCATTGCCTACTCAGCTCGTAGGTACTGTTGACTATTCTACATCAACTATCGTCTTCGATGGCGCTTGGTTGTACAAGGGCAGCATGTATCCGGATCCAGCATTCGGAACCTGGTACTATAACTTTGATGAGGCTGGTTCTATGGGACTTATCTTCTTCGGTGGCGGAAACGGTGGCGACCCTATCGTCATTAAGTTCAACGAGGATGGTTACTTCACAGAGACTTCATACTTCGAGTATGGAATTTATAGCGAAACTGATGGTTATCTCGGCGCTTATTCATACTGCCCAGATGGCTCACAGCTTACATTCCTCCAGTCAGCTGAAGGTGCTCCAGAAGTAAAGACAACAAATGCTAAAGCTCCGGTAAGCGACCTTAAGTTCAACATCAACCTTAAGAGTGGCTTCGCCAAGTAACAATAAAATCTCTTAGACGAAACCTTCCGGCCC
Source organism: Bacteroidales bacterium (assembly GCA_017556765.1). Taxonomy (GTDB): domain Bacteria; phylum Bacteroidota; class Bacteroidia; order Bacteroidales; family UBA932; genus Cryptobacteroides. The sequence goes on along the minus strand of JAFYME010000076.1, from coordinate 6,776 downwards.
ATTTTTGAGCCGGAAGGCTTTGTCGTTAAACAAATTAACCATATTTAAACTATTATTGTCGTAATGAAACATTATTTCAGAGTTCTGTTGGCACTGGTTCCGGCGGTTATCCTTATGGCTCTTGCGAGTTCTTGTAAGGAGGATGACAGTATTGTCGTATCCAAGACCGAGTTGTCATGGACAAAGGATGGCGGCAAGAAGACTGTTGACATTACAGCCAACTGCGAATGGACCGTCACAGCTCCTTCTTGGATAAGCGTAGAACCTGCTTCAGGAAGCGGAAATGCGCAGATTACCGTGAGGACAGAAAAGAACGAGGGCCTTGAGAGAAAGGACATTCTTACTATCGCTGGCGGAACTGCCGTGGCCCAGATCAATCTTGTGCAGGCAGGAGTGGATTTCTCTGCCAGCCAGATGCTTTTTGAGTTTACCGCAGAAGGAACTCCAATCGATTTTACAATCGTATCAACCTATGACTGGACTATCCAGATCCCTAAGGATGCATCGTGGGTGAGCGCACAGCCGCTTTCAGGTAAGGCCGGTGAGACACAGGTCAGACTTACGCCAGCTCCGATTGTAGACCGTACTCCAAGAGACAGAACTTTCTTGACTGTTGATTACGGCAAATCCTTCACAATGCTCACAGTGAGCCAGGCTCTTCCAAACGATCCTCCTACTAAGCCGGAGCTCGTTGCACCGGAGGATGGAGCAGAGAATACGAAGATCAATACTTATTTCAGCTGGAAGGCTGCTACAGATCCTGATGGAGATGCGGTTTCGTATAAGCTCATGCTTTCAGAGGATAATGGTGCTACATGGAGCAGCACAGTTACAACTGCTACAAGGACAAAACACAACGCCTTCCTTACAAAGAGCACGCAGCATCTTTGGAAGGTACAGGCTATCGACGCTTTCGGTGCCATAACTGAAAGTGATGTACGTACGTTCACAACCGGTGACGGTGGAGCATATAAGGATGGTGAGATCTCTATTTACCAGACTGAAAGCGCAGGAGCTCCAAAGCCGGTTCACCTTGTGTTCATGGGTGACGGTTTCATCGAGGAGGACTATACAGAAGGCGGAGCCTTCGATCAGGCTGTCGAGACTGCAGTGAATGCACTTTTCGGTGTAGAGCCTTATGCTACATACAAGGATTACTTCAGAATCAGCACTGTGGCGGTATATTCTCCAGAGAGAGGAGCTACAATCAAGAAGGATATGAGCTCTGTGAAGGCACAGACTAAGAACACTGCCTTCGAAGCGACTCTCGAGGGCGGTAACAGCACAGGAACAAGCTGTAACTACGATAAGGTGTTCAGCTATGCTCTCAAGGTGCCGGGAGTGACTCAGGAGGTTCTTGAGAATACAACAGTATTCCTTCTTATCAATGTGAATGCATATGCAGGTACATGTATGATGGAGTACGGCGGACGTTCAGTTTCAATGTGTCCTATGGGTAAGGATTCATTCGGTCCGGTTGTCATCCACGAGGGTGGTGGACACGGTTTCGGCCGACTTCTTGATGAGTACAGATATTATGCAGCCGAGCTTCCAAACGATGACAAGAACGCTATCAAGTCATGGAGATCGAAGGATCCTTATTACGGATACAACCTCGATCTGACAGGCGACAGAAACAAGGTGCATTGGGCACACTACTTCGATCGTCCGGGATATGAGGCTGTAAGTATGTACGAGGGTGGTTGTCTTTACGAGTACGGAGTATGGAGACCTGAGTATATCAGCTGTATGGAGGACAACAGACCATATTACAATGCTCCTTCACGTGAAGCGATCGTAAGAAGAATCATGAGGGCATCCGGCAAGACTTTCAATATGGAAGACTTCATTTCAAAGGATAAGGTAAGATCCGAGAAGGGTGCGCCACAGACAAGAACGGATTATGTCACAGAGGCATTTGTACCGTTCGCACCACCTATCAGAGTGGAAAGGTAAAATAAGAAACCGGTCAGAATCGCAAGATTCTGACCGGTTCTTTTTTGTAGGACTTTTAGAGAGTGTCTTTCTTGAGATTCTCTATGTATCTGTCTATCTTGTGGAGCTCACGAGGGATGTTGATGCTCTGCGGACAATGTGACATACACTGGTTGCAGCCGATGCATCGTGCCGCCTGGCGGAGCTTAGGGACGACTCTGTCGTAGCTTACGAGGTAGGCTCTTCTGGCCTTTCTGTAATTCTCATCCTGGGTGCTTGTGGCGATTTCACCTTCGTTTACGCACTTGTTGTAGTGCAGGAGGATTGCAGGGATGTCGATGCCGTATGGACATGGCATGCAGTATTTGCAGTCGTTACAAGGCACTGTAGGGTATTTCTGCATGAGTTCGGCAGTCTCCTCAAGGAAAGCCAGCTCGTCCTCTGTGAGAGGCTTGAGAGGGGAGTATGTGCCTACATTGTCCTGGAGGTGCTCCATGTATGTCATTCCGCTGAGAACGCAGAGTACGCCAGGGTGTGTGCCCGCGAAACGGAATGCCCATGAGGCCACGCTGCCCTGAGGATTGCGCTCCTTGAGACGGCCTGCAATGTGCTCCGGAACCTTGGAAAGACGTCCTCCCAGGAGCGGTTCCATGATCACAGACTGGATGCCTCTCTTGTCGAGCTCTTCCTGCAGATATTTAGCCTTTGCATTTCTTCCTGATGCATGGGTCCAGTCGATGTAATTGAGCTGGATCTGCACGAAATCCCAGTGGTACTGATCGTGATATGCCATAAGCTCGTCAAAGCCTTCCGGAGTTCCGTGGAAAGAGAATCCGAGGTTGCGGATGCGTCCTGCCTTTCTCTCCTCGAGAAGGTACTCCATCATGCCGTTGTCGACGAATCTCTGTCTGAATCCGTTGCCGTCACCGATAGAGTGGAGAAGGTAGTAGTCGATGTAGTCTGTCTGGAAGTTTTCCTTCGACTTCTGATACATCTCGATCGAGTTCTCCTTTGTATAGTTGCTGAAGTTGGAGAGCTTGGTAGCCACGAAATAGCTTTCGCGTGGATATCTGCTGAGGGCGATACCTGTAGCCTTCTCGCTCTGGCCCTGAAGATATACAGGTGACGAGTCATAGTAGTTCACTCCATGCTCCATCGCATAGTCCACGAGCCTGTTCACTGTTTCCTGATCGATGATGTCTCTTCCGTTCTCATCCTTGATCATCGGCCAGCGCATGCAGCCGTATCCGAGGATGCTGACCTTGTCTCCGTTGCCGTTGTTGGTCCTGTATGTCATGCCTTCAGACTCTGCACCGGCAGCTGATGCTGTCACGCCTCCTTTGGAAATACATCCAAGGCCTCCCATGACCAAGGCGGCGGTGCCGGCTGTCTTGAAGAATTCTCTTCTGTCTATATTGTTCTTTTTCATAGTATTGTCATTTCGAGCTTGTCGAGAAATCTAAATTTCCTTATGTACTTCATGTCCCTCTACATGGATAGCTGTAAACGGTCTTGCAGGGCAGAGGTTCTCACATGCTCCGCAACCGATACATCTTTCCTCATTTACGGTAGGGATCATCAGCGACTTAGGGTCGTCAGGATTCTTTCGTACCATCTTGATCGCTCCTGCAGGGCAGTGGCGGGCACAGTTGCCGCAGCTTACCTCGTCGGTGTTCACGACGCAGTTGTCAAGGTTCACGACAGCATGTCCGATCTGGATCGATGACTTTTCCTCTCTTGTAATAGGACGGATAGCTCCGGCAGGACAGATGTCCGAACATCTTGTACATTCCGGACGGCAGTATCCTCTTTCATATGACATTTCAGGCTGCATGAGGGTCATGATTGATGTCGACGGCCTCAATACCTGGTTAGGGCATACGCTTACGCAGAGCTGGCATGCGGTACAATGGTCTGTGAAGTTCTTCAGACTGAGTGATCCTGCAGGCACGAGCGGAGTCTGCCTTTCAGGCTTTTCTGCACGCTCGATGGCTGTGAGACCTCCGTCCACCTTCATCTCCTGTGCCTTTGCAGCTACTGCTGTGCCGGCGATCGCTGACGATACAAGGAACGCTCTGCGGCCCTGGTCTGCAGATGGCCGATCAGGTCGGCCATGACGTGTTTCAGCCATTCCCGACTGTCCTGCCGTCATCCCCGACTGACCTGTCGTCATCCCCGACTGTCCTGTCGTCATCCCCGACTGTCCGGTAGTCGTCCCTGACTGTCCTGCCGTCATTCCCGACTGTCCTGTCGTCATCCCCGACTTGATCGGGGATCTCCTGCGCGTATAATGAATCGCTCCATCCTTGCATGTGTCGATGCAGTCCATGCAGGCCACGCAGCGGCTGTAGTCGATCTGATGCTCCTTCATGTTGATGCATGCAGCCTTGCACTGCTTTCCGCAGAGTCCGCAGCTGCGGCACTTCTCTGTGTCGATCACAGGTGCGAAAAGACTGAACTTCGAGAAGAAGCCAAGGACTGTACCTACAGGGCAGATAGTGTTGCACCATGTTCTTCCGTTCTTCCATGCGAGCACGGCGATGACAACGAATGTTACAGCTGAAATCACGAATGTCGATACTGACTTGATCCATACGTCGACGCTGTAGAATGCGTAGCTGTCAGCTCTTTCAGCAATCCATGCGAAGAAATTGTTCGCCCACTGGTAGAGCGGAGCGAAGAGGTTGCCTGCGATGCGTCCGTATGCGCTGTATGGAGCGATGAGAATCGCAATCGAATGCGCTCCGAACACGAGACCTGCGACGAAAAGTACAAGCACTGTGTACCTAAGCCATTTCTTGGCAGGGGAGTAGCTGAAGCGGAAACGGTTCTTCTTCTTGGTCTTGCCGTGGATCCATGAGATCACGTCCTGCATGACTCCCAGAGGGCAGATGACAGAACAGTAGACTCTTCCGAAAAGCAGCGTCAGAAGCAGAAGGATCGCAACGACGACGAAGTTCATTGCCAGAACTGCAGGCAGGAACTGTACCTTGGCCATCCATCCGAGCCATGCGTGAAGCGTGCCTGTGAAATCCAGGAACAGCAGAGTCACGCCGACAAAGAAGATTGTGGCCAGAATGATTCTGATTTTTCTAAGCATATAGTTGTAGTTTAGTATTCGTGTCTTGACATTTTAGCAAAGGTAATAAAAAAAGAGCCTTCATGTAAGGCTCTTAATTCAAATATTGTCAGATATGATACATCAGTTCATTATGACACAGTCAAAATACTCATTGAAAAGGCTCTGGGCCTTGTCAAGCTGCTCGGGAGTGTTGTGAGGAGTGTCCGCCAGCTTGTACTCCCATCCGAGCGATTCATACTTATGCTGGCCGAGGGTATGGTATGGAAGTATCTCGACTCTCTGGAGCATCCTGTAGCCTTTGAAGTGCTCTCCGAGGGCCCTTATGTCCTCTTCGAAATCGCTGATGCCCGGCACAAGCACATATCTGAGCCAGAACGGCTTTCCGTTCTCCTCGAGCCACTGAGCGGTCCTGAGAGTCTGCTCATTGCTGCGTCCGGTAAGCTCCTTATGCCTTGAGTCATTGAACTGTTTGCAGTCCAGAAGCACAAGGTCGGTCTGTCTGAGAAGCTCCTCGATATCGCTGTTCCATGCTCCTCCGTTTGTGTCGATGCATATGTTTATGCCCTCTTCCTTCAGTCTTGCGTAGAGCGGAAGAAGATCCTTCGCCTGCATGGTCGGCTCTCCTCCGGAGAATGTGATCCCTCCTCTTCTGCCGAAGAAAGGCTTCTGGCTTACGGCCATCTTCACGATCTCCTCGATCTCGGTCGGCGTGCCGCCGTCAAATGTTATCGTGTCGGGATTTGCGCAGTAGAGACACTTGAAAGGGCATCCCTGCAGAAAAACGACGAGCCTGAGTCCCGGCCCGTCGTATGTCCCCATTGATTCGTATGAATGAACCTTGAGCATTATCTGAGTGATTCGTGGAATGTTCTTGAGATCACCTCGAGCTGCTGCTCACGGCTGAGTCTGATGAAGTTCACAGCGTATCCAGAAACGCGGATAGTGAGCTGCGGATACTTCTCAGGATGCTCCATCGCGTCTACAAGCATCTCTCTGTTGAGGACGTTCACGTTGAGGTGATGCGCACCCTTTGTGAAGTAACCGTCCATCATTGTGATGAGGTTGTCGATCTTGTCCTCGTCTGTAGGGCCGAGCGACTTAGGCACGATAGAGAATGTATTCGAGATACCGTCCTTTGAATCGTGGTAGTCGAGCTTCGCTACAGATGAAAGCGATGCGATCGCTCCGTGAGTGTCACGGCCGTGCATTGGGTTTGCGCCCGGTGCGAATGCAACTCCCTTCTCACGTCCGTCAGGTGTCGCGCCAGTCTTCTTTCCGTACATCACGTTAGATGTGATTGTAAGGAGTGAGAGTGTAGGCTCTGCTCCCTTGTAGACCTTGCGTGCGCAGAGCTCAGTGTTGAAGAACTGAACAACGTCTCTTGCAAGTACGTCCACTCTGTCGTCGTCGTTACCGAAATTAGGGAAGTCGCCTTCGATGTCGAAGCCCTCTGTAAGTCCGTCAGCGTTGCGGCGTGCGGTAACCTTTGCGTGCTTGATCGCTGAAAGCGAGTCCGCTACGATAGAGAGACCTGCAACACCATATGCGAGGTTGATCTTAGGGTCTGTGTCGATGAACGCCATCTGTGACTTCTCGTAGTCGTACTTGTCATGCATGTAGTGGATGATGTTCATTGTGTCGTTGTACACACGTGCAACCTCATGCATTACCTTCTTGTAGTTCTCCATTACCTCGTCGAAGTCGAGAACGTCGCTCTTGAGAGGCTTGATACCCTCTACCATGAGTGTTCCTGTGTTCT
>JAFYME010000075.1 GCA_017556765.1 Bacteroidales bacterium | reverse complement strand
TCAGGACCGATCACCTTCCAGAGCTCGAGCATGAAGGCCTGGCAGAAACGCATGATCTCAGCGTCTGATTTTCCTCTTGGGTTGAAGTCTGAACCACCCTTTCCACCGCCCATAGGGAGGGTTGTGAGGGCATTCTTGAATGTCTGCTCGAAACCGAGGAACTTAAGGATAGAGAGGTTTACAGAAGGATGGAAACGGATACCGCCCTTGTAAGGACCGATAGCAGAATTGAATTGTACTCTGTAACCTGTGTTTGTCTGAACTTCACCGTTATCGTCGATCCATGTCACCTTGAAGGTAAGGATACGCTCAGGCTCCACGATGCGCTCTACGATCTTTGCATCCTCGAACTCAGGGTGCTGGTTGTAAACTTCCTCGATTGACTCCAACACTTCGTGTACCGCCTGGAGATACTCCTTCTCGTAAGGATACTTGGCCTGGAGTCTGGCCATCAAATCATTTGCATTCATTGTTTTGTGTTATAATTAAGGTTTGTTATTTCACTTCCCATGTAGATCCGCTGCGGAGAAGGTCATCCACACACTGGATCTTTGATTTCGCCTTTACTTCAGCGACCTGGTCGCGTACTCCGTCATCGTATGTAACGTCCTTTACATCACGGATGACGCCGAGAGCTACAGGGAAATCAGGATACTTCATGTCCGCAAGCATCATGTGGATACCCACATTCTCCGAATGAGCGTCATGTACGAGAATATCGTCCTCTGTAATGCCGTTCTCACCGATGGTAACGACCCTGAGGCCCATGCCGTCGAGCATGATACCCTTGTTCCTGTCCTTTCCGAAGATCATCTTCTCGCCATGACGAAGAACTATGGTCCTGTCTGCACGTACTTCCCTATCGGCGATGAGCTTATGCGCTCCGTCGTTGAAGATCACGCAGTTTGTAAGCATCTCCATTACAGAACATCCGTCGTGCTTTGCAGCAGAAAGCATCACCTCTGACGAAAGCTTGAGGTCAGAGTCGAGGCTTCGCGCGAAGAATGTGCCCTTCGCTCCAAGCACGAGGCTTCCCGGATTGAACGGATGCTCTACCGTTCCATATGGAGAAGTCTTTGAAATCGCGCCGAACTTCGAAGTAGGAGAATACTGTCCCTTTGTAAGACCGTAGATCTGGTTGTTGAAGAGGATGATGTTTATATCCACATTTCTTCTGATGGCATGGATGAAGTGGTTTCCTCCGATCGCAAGAGCATCACCGTCTCCGCACGCCTGCCATACGGCAAGATCTGGATTTGCGACCTTGATACCTGTTGAAATCGCTGTCGCACGGCCGTGGATGCTATGGAAGCCATATGTATTCATATAATAAGGAAGACGCGACGAACATCCGATTCCGGATACGATCACATATCTTTCCTTGCTGTAGCCTAAAGCCTCGGTCACATCAGGAAGCGCTCTCTGCAAAGCAGCAAGCACGCCATGGTCGCCACATCCCGGGCACCATCTTACTTCCTGGTCACTCTTGAATTCTTTGAATGTATATCTTGGCATAACTATTCATTTTACAGATTCTTCGCCTTGCTCAGAATGACAATCAACATGTCAGCCTGAACACAGGGAGGGATCCCTTTATAAACACTCCTTTATTGCAGCTACGATTTCCTGAACGAGGAAAGGCTGACCCTGGATCTTGTTGAACTGCTTGTAGTCGAACTGCGGATATTTTCCACGGAGATAGTTCACGAAATGTCCGCTGTTGAGCTCGCATACAAGGATCTTGTCATACTTCGAGAACACCTGTTCTGTATTCCTTGGAAGAGGCATGATGTAGTCAAAATGAGCGAAGCTTACATCTGTGCCCTGCTCACGGAGCTCCTGAACCGCTGAAAGGAGGTGTCCGTATGTACCACCCCATCCTACAAGGAGGAGCTTTCCGCTCTCCGGTCCGTTGACTTCGAGTTCAGGGATGAAGTCCGCAACCTTCTGAACCTTCATCTCACGCTCCCTCACCATGGTTGCATGGTTTACAGGATCCGACGAAAGGACACCGTCGTGGTTCTTCTCAAGACCGCCGACTCTATGCTCATAGCCTGCCATTCCAGGAACAGCCCACTTGCGTACAAGAGTCTCAGGATCTCTTCTGAAAGGCTTGTATTCAGTATTCGGCTGTACGAATGGAGGTACGATCTTCGGATAATCCTTCATTGAAGGGATGAGCCATGGCTCGGAACCGTTTCCAAGGAAGCCCTCTGTAAGAAGGAGGACAGGAGTCATATGCTCAAGGGCGATCTTTGCAGCATTGAATGCCGCATCGAAGCATCCCGCAGGAGAATGAGCCGCCATTACAACCATAGGGCACTCTCCGTTGCGTCCGTAAAGAGCCTGGTTAAGGTCGGTCTGCTCTGTCTTTGTAGGGATACCTGTAGACGGGCCGGCACGCTGAACGTCGACAACGACAAGAGGAAGCTCGGTCATGACAGCAAGTCCGAGAGCCTCAGACTTGAGGGAAAGACCAGGACCAGATGTTGTAGTCACTGCAAGATTTCCGGCAAAGGCAGCACCGATGGCTGTACAGATACCTGCGATCTCATCCTCTGCCTGAAGCGTCTTTGCCCCAAGGCTCTTATGGATAGCGAGTTCCTCAAGGATACCTGTCGCAGGAGTGATAGGATATGATCCGCAGAAGAGCGGAAGATTTGCCTTCTCCGCAGCGGCGAGGAGTCCCCATGCTGTCGCCTGGTTACCTGTTATATTCCTGTAAAGGCCCTTTGGCTGGTGTGCAGGCTCGATATTATATGTATTTGGAATCGCCTGAATGTTGGCCGCATAGTTATAGCCGTCTTTCAGGACTTTCTTGTTTGGCTCGATGAGCTCCGGCTTCTTCTTTCCGAACTTGCGCTCGAGGTACTGGAATATGTACTCCATCGGACGGTTGTAGATATAGCAAGCCATACCGAGGGTGAACATATTCTTGCACTTCGCGACAGTCTTTCTGTCGAGGCCGCTGTCTTTGAGGCTCTCCTCTGTCAAGGTTGTGATAGGGGCGATGATTATCGTTCTGTCCTCTATATAGAGTTCGGCGATAGGATCATTCTTGAGTCCGGCTCTCTTGAGACCTTCCTCGTCGAATGTGTCAGAGTCGATGAGCACCATGGCTGTCCTCTTGAGCCATTTTGCATTGGCCTTGAGAGCAGCCGGGTTCATTGCGACAAGGAGGTCGCAGAAGTCTCCAGGGGTGGTGATGTGTTCGCTGCCGATATGGACCTGGAAACCGGATACACCGGATACAGTACCATGCGGAGCTCGGATTTCAGCCGGATAATCCGGGAAAGTTGAAAGTTCGTTACCGAAGATCGCTGACATATCTGCAAAAAGAGACCCGGTGAGCTGCATACCATCTCCCGAATCTCCAGCAAACCTAATGACAACATCTTTAGTATCAATGACCTTATGTTGCATAGCTAATGTTATGGTTTTAAATCAAATGGTTAGATTTTGATACAAATGTATGTATTTTTCGCGAATAAGGGATACAAATTCAAAGTTTTTATGCAAAGAAAAAGCAGGAATTCCGAATAACGGAATCCCTGCCTTCAATGTCTTTTGAAAAATGTATATTACATCTGTGCCTGAGCTGCCTGAGCCTTTGCCTGAAGCTCTGCCTGGAGGCTCTCGAGAGTTCTGTCCTCAGGAATGTTAAGAGCCTTGCGTGCCTCTGTTGTAAGGTTCACGCCCTGAGCAGGATCGATGTAAAGCATCTGAGTCTCCTCGAATACGAATGCGAGGCCCTGTGCCTTTGCGAGCTCGGTAACTGTGTTCTGAACCTTCTCCATTACAGGTGCCTGAAGCATCTGCTGCATCTGCTGAAGCTCCTGCTGGAAGATCTGCTGGTTCTCCTGGAAGCGTGCCTCGATCTCCTGAAGCTCCTTCATCTTGCTGTCACGGATAGCTGGAGTCCATGTAGACTGCTTCTGCTGGAACTGCTCAGCCTTTGTCTGATACTCCTGGTACATTGCGCCGAGAGTCTCATATGTCTCTTTCTCCTGAGCCTCGAGCTGCTCGCGTACTGTATCCATCTCAGGCACAAGCTGAACAAGCTCAGTGTAGTTTACATAGCCGAACTTGAGGTTCTGTGCTGTTGCGGCAACTGAAATGACTGCCATCGCCGCGATCAAAATAATCTTCTTCATAATGTTATTAATTGTTTTTATTTTAATTTTTCATTTTGTTTTAAGATCCTTCACTACGTTCAGGATGACAATCTGGAGTTCAGGATGACAATCTGGAATTCAGGATGACAAACTGGGATTCAAGATGACAACCGGAAGTTCCGTACGTCAGGTCTAGAACTGCTGTCCGATCACGAAGTGGAACTGGCTTCCACCGTTTACAGGATCATCAAATCCCCATCCCCAGTCTACTCCGAGGAGACCGATCATAGGCAGGAAGATTCTCACACCGACACCGGCAGATCTCTTGATCTGGAACGGATTGAAGTCTCTGATGTCTGACCAGCAGTTACCTCCCTCGAGGAAGAGCAAAGCATAGATGGTCGACTGCGGCTGAAGAATCACCGGATAGCGGAGCTCGACTGTAAACTTGTCATAGACATTACCCGCATAATAGTTACCTGTCGAATTGTATGAAGACATCGCCTGCGGAGTAAGAGAGTAGTTCTCGTAACCACGGAGCGACACGATCTCCGATCCATATGTATCATATCCGGACATACCGTCACCACCGACACGGAATCCCTCGAACGGAGAATATCCCCAGTTTCTGTTATAGTATCCGAGATATCCGAACTGAGCATGAGCCATCAGGACGAGGTCTCCTACCAATTTAGAATATATGGCACCCTTGAACGACCACTTGTGATACTCAATCCACTTGTATCTGTCCTGAGAAGACTGATAGTTGTAATCGATCTTCTTCCAGCTGTCCACCTTTGTAGGATTTCCATCTTCATCAAGAAGTCCATAGTCCTTCTTTCTCAAGAGAGAATAAGGAGGAGTGAGCTGGAGCGACACGCTGAAGTCTGAACCTGTACGCGGATAGATCTGCTGGTCGGTTGAGTTTCTCGAGAGACTGAGCGTGTAGCTGAGGTTGTGTGAAATACCGGTGTTGAACAGGAACTGATATGCCCAGTTCTGAAGGCGGTATGTCTGCCAGCTGAGCTGGTTGTAAAGCACGAAATAGTTGTCCGGCCACTTCAGACGCTTACCGAGTCCTGCCGCAAATCCATACACCTCCATGTACTCGTCATTATTGAGGATATTATAATATATGTATGAATTTGTCTGACGGGTATAATAAAGCGACATGTTCAGCGAAGTCGGCTTCTTTCCGAAGAGCCATGGCTCTGAGAAGCTTGCTGAAAGGCTTGTATAATATGTACCGTTTGTCTGGAACCTGACTGAGAGATTCTGGGCATCTCCAAGAGGCACCGGTCTCCACGCAGACTTGTCAAAGAAACGTCGTGTCGAGAAGTTGTTGAAGCTCACACCGACTGTCGCCACGAATGTGTTTCCTCCCCATCCTCCAGAAAGTTCAAGCTGGCTTGAAGGCTTCTCCGTCACATTATAAACAAGGTCTACGGTATTGTTCATCTGGTTAGGGATGACAGAGTATCCACCCTCGCCCATGATAGCCTCAGGGTCGAACTGGCCCATTGACGCAATCTCTCGGATAGAACGTTCGAAGTCTGACTGGCTGAACAGATAACCCGGACGGGTAAATACCTGACGGCGGATGACACGCTCGTTGGTAAGGTCATTACCATTGATCACGATATTGTTCAATGTCGCTGGCTTACCCTCGGAAATTCTCATCTCCACATCCACAGAATCGCCTTCCACATTCATCTCCACCGGCTGGATATTGAAGAACAGGTATCCGTTGTCACGGTAAAGTTTGGTCACATCATACTCGCTCTGCTTTCCGCCTCCAAAGAGTCTCTTCTGCATTGTAACCATGTCATAGACATCTCCCTTGCCGATCTTAAGGACCTCATTCAGGTTCTCCGAACTATAGATCGAGTTTCCTGTCCATGTGATGTCTCTGAAGTAATATCTCTTTCCCTCATCGATCTGGAAATCGATCTGCAACCTGTTCGGTTCTATATAATACATGGTATCCTTGACGATCCTCGCATCTCTGTAACCAGCTTCGTTGAAAGCTGTAAGGAGCGCTCTCTTGTCGTTTTCATATTCCTTTTCCTGGAATTTCTTGGAACTGAAGAAGTTCTGGAGACGAGCATCCCTTGTCTTCTTCATTGAGCGTACAAGCTTGCTTTCCTTGACATTTTCAACTCCGTTGAAAGTGATCTTCTTGATCTTCACCTTCTGTCCCTTGTCAACCGCAAACTGAACCCTGATCGCACTCTTGATGACGCTGTCCCTCTTGGTATTCACGTCTACCTTGACATTGTAGAAGCCCTTCTCCTTGTAATATCTCTTGATGATGTCTGTCGAGGTCTTCGCTACATAATCCGAGAACTCTCCACCACGGCGGAAATTCAACCTCTCGAGGAGTTCCTTCTCCTCACCGCTCTTGACACCGCTGAAAGTCCAGCGCGACACACGCGGACGCTCGATGATCGAAATCTTGAAGAAAGCCGTATCACGAGTCGGCGCAAGAGAGTCGATAACGACTGACACATCGTCGAAGAATCTCTGTCCCCAGAGTCTCTTGACGATATTTGTCATCTCCTCGCTCGGCACGGTGACTTCCATGCCTTCCTGAAGTCCGGTCAGCTGGAGAATCTGCTCAGGAGAAAAATGTTCGTTTCCCTCGAGCTTCACTCCACCGACAATGTATTTCTTTGGATTGTTGTAATCTACCGTAACGTCAGCACCTGACTGCTGGGCCCATACAGAGCTCGACAGAGTCAGAAAAAGCGTAAGGAAGATCAATCTGTATAACCTCATCTCTATTCCCTTAATTTCAAAACTGCAAATATACGTAATTATTTGACTTTTCCATAACGTCGGTCACGTTTTGCGTACGATTCCAACGCTTTACGAAACTCTTCCTTCCTGAAATCCGGCCAAAGGGTATCGACAAAAAGCAATTCGGAGTATGCTCCCTGCCAAAGAAGATAGTTGCTCAGGCGGCTTTCACCGGAAGTTCTGACGATAAGGTCAGGGTCAGGAACCCCTGCAGTCACAAGATATCTGTCAAAGCCATCGACTCCCATCTCCTCTATCTCCTGACGGCGCTCAGGGCTTGCAGCCATCTCCTCCGCCATCTTTCTGGCAGCCTGAAGGATATCCCACTTTCCGCTATAGCTCAGGAAGATGATCAGGGTCAGCGTCTTGTTGTCCTTGGTACGCTCCATGCAGCTGTCTATGGTCGCATTGAGTTCATCAGCAAGACGGGCCCTGTTTCCCAGCACGAGAAAACGTACACCATTCTTGTCAAGACTGTCCATCTCATCGGCCATTGCCTTGACCATCAGGCCCATAAGCGTATCGACTTCCTCCTGAGGACGATTCCAGTTTTCTTCTGAAAAAGCATATAGCGAGAGGTATTTCACCCCATATTCAACAGATGCTTCGACGCATGCACGCACGCTTCCCACGCCTTCGAAATGGCCGTAGACCCTTTCCTTTCCCCTCTCCTTCGCCCAACGGCCGTTGCCGTCCATGATGAGCGACACATGCACCGGTATATTGGTCATAGTTTCTGTAGACATAATAACTATTTGATGTTTCTGACGTCTTCGCCCCAGAAGAGTTTCTCTGTAAGGGCGTCAATAAAGTTGGATCTGTTAAGCTGGACACGCTTTAGCGAAAACTGTGCCACACCTATTCCGATCTCCGTATCGGACGGAATGAGAGCCGTCCTGTTATCTGCTGTGAAGACTACTTTTTCATCTCTGGAATGCATCCTGAGCACGATCTGTGTCGAATCCGGCACGACAAGAGGACGCACATTGAGGTTGTGCGGAGCTATCGGCGAAACGATAAGGACCCTTGACTCCGGGAGCACGATCGGCCCACCTGCGCTGAGTGAATATGCCGTAGAACCGGAGCTTGTAGAGATTATGAGTCCGTCAGCCCAGTATGTAGGCAGCTGCACACCGTCAAGCGTGACATCCACGCCAAGCATGGCTGCGCCGGCCCTGTGTACCGTGAATTCATTCAACGCATATGGCCACGAATCTATGGCATCATTTCCCGTATGCACGTCTGTCCTGAGCATGGCACGGCTTTCGACGGTATATTCCCCTGAGAGCATCGCCGCCGCAACAGCAGCCGGACGGTTCTCCGAAAGGAACCCCAGTCGTCCCAGATTCACCCCCATGACCGGAATATCCTTTCCGGCCACAAGCTTTGAAGCAGACAGGAACGAACCGTCGCCGCCCACGCTCAGAAGCATGTCGGTATCTTCATGCGGCTCTTCCCCGTCCTCAAGGAAGCTGAGTTCGCAGCCGCCGGCCCTGAGTTCGTTCCAAAGCTCGGAGAGCCCCTTTTCAGCTTCGGCTTCTCTCTTGCCTATGTATATAGCTGTCTTCATATTCAATAATCGCCCGAAAGATGAAATCGGGCCTCAAAAATAGACATTAAATATCAAAAATTGAAGTTTATTATATAATTTTGTGGTTTGTATAAACATGAATGGAGAAATGACTAGACTCAGCGTCAACATAAACAAGATCGCTACGATCAGAAACGCCAGGGGCGGAAACATGCCGAATGTCGCAAAGGCGGCAGCAGACTGCGAAAGATTCGGTGCAGAAGGCATCACGGTACATCCGAGACCGGATGAAAGGCACATAAGATACTCCGACGTAAGGGAGATCAAGCCTCTGGTAACCACAGAATTCAACATCGAAGGAAATCCGATCCCGTCATTCATTAACCTTGTGATCGAGACTCTTCCTCACCAGGTGACACTCGTGCCGGACGCAGAAAATGCGATCACATCAAACGCCGGATGGGACACAATTGCGAACAGGAGTTTCCTGACCGAAGTATGTGCAGAATTCAGAAGACATGGCATAAGGACATCGATCTTCGTAGGAGCAGATCCGGCAATGGTCGAGGGTGCGGCTTTATGCGGATGTGACAGAGTCGAGCTTTTCACGGAACCATATGCAGACCTCTTCCCGAAGGACAGGGATGCTGCCGTAGCTCCGTTCGTAAAGGCCGCAGAAATGGCCAGGGAGTGCGGTCTGGGGCTGAATGCCGGCCATGACCTGAACCTTGACAACCTCGAATTCTTCATCAGAAGCATACCATGGACAGACGAGGTTTCCATAGGCCACGCCATAGTCTGCGACGCGCTGTACATGGGCCTCGAGCAAACAATAAAGGCTTATCTCTCGAAAGTTAAGATTTTTTAATTATCTTTGCATGTTATAATAAATAAATTAAAACAATAAAATGAAAAACACATCACTTATCCTCAGCGTCATTTCATTGATCGCTGTTGTAGTATTCGGAGTCCTCACCCTTACAAAAGGAGGAAAGCAGGCAGAGCCGGCAACAGAAGAAGCAGCCACTGAGGCAGCTCAGAAGGGCGACATCGTTTATGTAGACCTCGACAGAATCCTCATGGAGTATGACATGGCAAACGACCTCAGATCAGTTGTGGAGACAAAGGTTCAGAACATCCAGGCTGAGGTGAACAGAAGAGGCCAGAAGCTCGAGAAGGAAGTAGCAGCATATCAGGAGAAGATCCAGAAGGGTCTGATGACACGTTCGGTAGCTGAGGTTCAGGGCCAGAAGCTTCAGGAGCAGGAGATTGAGTTCAACAACTACGCAGCTCAGAAGCAGCAGGAGATCAACGAGGAGCAGGTAGTGATGATGAACCAGCTCGGCGACGCTATCCAGACTTTCATCAACAAGTACAACGAGGAGAAGCAGTACGCAATGATCCTTACAAACTCAGGCGGAGCCCCTGTAATCACAGCTGATGCAAACCTTGACATCACTGAGGCTGTTCTTGCAGGACTCAACGAGGAGTACATCAAGACAAAGAACCAGAAAAGCGAGTAATAATTGAAAATAGCAATACTGTCCTGTTTCTACCCCTATCGAGGAGGAATCTCTCAGTTTAACGCATGCCTTTATGGTGAACTGAGCAAAACACATGTTGTCAGAGCGTTCAACTTCAAGAGACAATATCCAGAGTTCCTCTTCCCGGGAAAGACACAGTTTGTGACAGCAGACGATGAGGCCGTACCGGTAGAGAGTGTATCTCTGCTGGATACGGCCAATCCTTTTACATACCAAAGCACATACAGGGAAATCCGCGAATGGAACCCTGACGTGCTTATCGTCAGATACTGGATGTCGTATTTCGCGCCGTCTCTGGGATACATAACAAGAAAGATGAAGAAGCGCTGCAAGGTGATCTCCATACTTGACAATGTGATTCCCCATGAGCCGCATTTCTTCGACACCCCTCTGACAAGCTACTTCCTCAAGGGCAGCACCGGAAGCGTGACTCTCTGCGAGGCGGTATCGAAAGACCTTCTCAAGATCAGCCCCGACAAGCCTTACGCTGTCATCCAGCATCCTCTCTACTCTCATTTCGGAGAAAAGAAGGACAGGGCGGAATCAGAGAAGAAGCTCGGACTCGCTCCGGGAAAGAAAAACATACTTTTCTTCGGACTGATCCGTACATACAAGGGCCTGGACATCCTCCTGGAGGCATTCGGCATGCTGCCGGAAGACTACCAGCTCATCATAGCCGGAGAGCCTTACGGTTCATTCGACAAGTATCAGGAGATCATTGACAGGATCTCTGGCAAAGACCGCATATCCATGAACCTCAAGTACATAAAGGACTCTGAGGTAACGGATTACTTTTCAGCCGCAGACGTCGCTGTGCTTCCATACAGAAGCGCGACCCAGAGCGGCATAAGCTCCGTCTCCTACCACTTCGAAGTACCGATGATCGTGACAGACGTCGGCGGTCTCAAGGAGACCATAGGAGACAGAGGCACAGGACTTGTGGCATCGGAAGGCACACCGGAGGCCATAAAGGACGAGATAGTGAAATACTTCGAAGACCCTTCAATAAGGCAGAACTGCATATCTAACATACGCCTGGAGAAGGAAAGATTATCATGGAAAACTTTCGTCCAAAAGCTCACAGAGTTCATCGGGCAGCTATAATATGAGACAGAATATGGGAAATATAGTATTGAAGACGTTCAGCAGACTTCTGCTTGCATTTATACTGACTGCCTTCATACCGGCAGCAGCTTCAGCTCAGGAATACGAAAGCACACCGGTCACCATATCCAAGGACAAGGTAAGGGTTGACGGCAAGATATGCTATTCGCATGTTGTGCTTGAGCGTCAGACCTTGTTCTCCATAAGCAAGGCATATAATGTAAGCATCGAAGAGATCTACAGATACAATCCGTCCGTAAAGGAAGAAGGTCTGAAGAAGAACTCCATCCTCATAATTCCCGTGCAGGACACCCAGACTGTGACAGCTTCAGAGAAGGCAGCAGAGACTGCCCCTG
The DNA here is from genome assembly GCA_017556765.1 of Bacteroidales bacterium. Lineage (GTDB taxonomy): Bacteria > Bacteroidota > Bacteroidia > Bacteroidales > UBA932 > Cryptobacteroides. The sequence goes on along the minus strand of JAFYME010000075.1, from coordinate 56,977 downwards.
AGACAAAGACTGCTGCTCCTGAGACTCAGAAGGCAGAAAGAATCCATGTAGTGAAATGGTTCGAAGATCTCGACGTCATAGCAGAAAAATACGGAGTCAGCGTAGAGGCCATCATGAAGGCGAACGGTCTGAAAGGCCGCAAGCTCAGCAAGAAGCAGAAGCTCGTCATACCTTTCACATCAGAGATCGACGATATCGTAGAAGAGGCAGCTGCGGCCGAGACAGAAGCCGATGAGGTTCAGGAAGAGGTTCCTGCTGAAGAAGATAAGGCCGATTTCGGATGGTTGTTCCCGAACAGAGAGGTATCAGTGTCCCTTCTCCTGCCGCTCAAGGCTACAGGAAGCTCAAGCAGTCAGAACAACATGGACTTCTATTCAGGAGTTCTCCTTGCAACATATGACCTTGCAGAGGAAGGCGTGAAGACCGAACTCAGCGTATATGATGTCGCCGACGGAAACTTCCCTGTGACAAAGGAGAGACTTGAGAGCAGCGACCTTGTGATAGGTCCGATCTCTTCAGGAGATCTCGGACGTGTATTCGATACTGCTCCTGATGCAAAGGCAGTAATCTCACCGCTTGACCCAAGGGCTGAGTCACTTGTCGCAACCCACGGGAACATGATCCAGGCTCCCGTTCCGCACAAGCTCCAGTATGAGGATCTTGCAGCATGGATAAAGGAAGACAAGAAATCTACAGACAGGGTAATCGTGATCACCGAGAAAGGAGCGAGAGCAAACGAAGCGGTAAGTCTCATGACAGCTGCGATTGATTCTACCGGCATCAGCTACAGCCCGTTCTCATACAGCATCCTTGAAGGAAGAAATGTGACAGACCCGCTGACAAGGCTCATGACCGAGAACGGCACAAACAGAGTCTTGATAGCGTCTGAAAGCGAAGCATTTGTAAACGATGTGGTCAGAAACCTGAATCTCCTGATCCACAAGAAGTTGGATATCGTACTTTATGCTCCTTCGAAGATCAGAAGCTTCGAAACCATCGAGGTCGAGAATTTCCACAATACGAAGCTTCATGTAAGCCTCGGCTACTATATCGACTACTCTGACAAGAAGGTCATGGACTTCATAATGAAGTACAGAGCTCTCTACAATGCAGAGCCTTCACAGTTCGCATTCCAGGGCTACGACATAGCAAACTACTTCATCAGACTGTTCTCGAGATACGGAGACAGATGGCCGTCGAAGATAGACAGCGAGGAGATGTCTATGCTCCAGAGCACATTCAAGTGCAGCAGGAAGGAAGACCAAGGTTACATAAACACAGGCGTAAGACGAATAGTCTACGGAAACGACTGGTCAGTAAACCAAGTCAGATAAACAGAAGAGGATGGCTAAGACTTAATAGCCATCCTCTTTTCGTATATAGTTATTGGTAGGAGCGGAGATAGTGTAAAGAATGACTATCAAAAGAATAGCCATATTTTATGCGGTATTTTCAGGAGGGAGGACGGTATGGATTGCGGAGGCGTGTCCACCCCCGGACACGGGCAGGGGGAGGGGCCCGCAAGATACGAGTTCCGCGATAGCGGGACGAAGTAGATTGTGGGAGGGGCCGGAGTGAGCGAAGCGAACGGAGTCCTCCGCAATCCATACCATCCTCCCGGCGTAAGCTCTTTGCTTATCTGTATGTGAACATTACCTTGTTGCTTCCTCCGTCTGTCCATTTCATTTCGGTGACATAACCTTCTTCGTCGAAGATATAGGTCAGCGGAAGGGTCACTGTGCCTGTTCCCGATGATATGGTCATTGAAGTTGGAAGTGCTGACGAAGTCTTGTCGTACCAGCCGAAGAAGTAAGGGAAATAGAGGAACGGATCAAACTTCTCCATCACGGACATGTATCCCCACACAACATCCGGAGCATCCGGATGGTTCTTCAGTGAAGCATCATCATAACTGAACATCGTATTTCTGAACTGGATCAGATTTCCGCTCTCATAAAAGAGACTTCTGAATGTCCTCAATCCTGATTTTGATTCGTATGTGACCTCTGTCAGATATCCGTCGGGATCGTATGTCCATGCAAATTCCGTAGGGCTTGAGTTGCCGTATACAAGAACATCTGAAGTCATCACACGTCCGTCCGGATCCTGATTGTATGACATTTCAAGGTCATTGGACATCTCAAAACCGTCAGATGTCAGTTCAAAAGCATATTCTGAAACTGCCGTATATTCATCATATGAACCTTCTTCCATGCTTCCGTCAGCCTCGACAAGAGCCTCGGAAAGCACGATTCTGAGCGGTTCTTCATCAATCACCGTCCATGTGTACCTTACCTGCGTCGTACCCATGTACGGGCCCTGATAGGCCACATAAGCCAATGTACGGGCAACAGACATCAGCTGGAATGACTCACATATAGTCCATCTGTACCCATCCTGCAGCAAAACGACAGCATATTCTCCCTCCGGCAGAGAATCCGGAAGAGAGATACTGAGACCGCCTGCAACATACTCTGGAACGATTTCATATTCCGCTCCGTCCAATGCTAAAAAGACGATCCTTGAAGACGAATCGAATCCCATACCTTTGATCAGGATAACCTCCTCAGCCAAGGCCGAAAAAGGCATGGAAATACCGCTTACCGGGATATCTGGAGGCAGAACCTCTATCTGTCCCAGAGTAAACTCGCCATCCTGCACCAACACTATGTCATATATGCCCGGAAGCATGGTGTAGGGCACATTGAAGATGAGTCCGGAAGCGGTTATGACACTTATCTCCGCTACAATCTCCTCTCCTGAAGACGAACGCATGACGATAGAAGCCATCTGTCCGAAGCCGTTCCACTGCAGGATCACATCATCGCCGCAGCGTACCGTTTCCGGCACAACGCACTCAGAAACCGGATCGGTCACGATCTCAGTCTGACCTCCCGTCTTGCTGTCCACACATGATAGAGCCAGCATCAAGCAAGCCAATATCGTCAGAAATCTCCTCATGTCTATCTTATTCCTTCAAGATTTTCTATTCTTTCCCTTGTAACCTCATCCATCGACGGACGCGACATCTTCTTGTCGATAATCCTTCCTTCCCTGTCAAGCAGGATGAAATGAGGAATGCCTTCGATCTTGTAAGCCTGCTGGAAGGAACTGTTCTGGCCGATATGGAGCTGAACTCCGCTCATCGACTGCTCCTTCACCATCTTCTCCCACTTGGCCTTGTCCTGATCGACAGAAAGGCTCAGGAACACGATCTGAGCGTCCTTGTAATCCTCGTCAAGCTTCTTCAGATACGGGATCTCCTGTCTGCACGGACCGCACCATGTAGCCCATACATCGATATACACATACTTTCCTCTGAAATCAGCCAATGTATATTCCTTTCCATTGACATCCACACCCTTGAAATCAGGTGAAGGCTTGCCTACGCTTGCGAGATTCCATTTCTCGCGTGCAGCATCATACTTCGCAACCAAAACCGGATCCTGCACATATGTCCTGTATACGTTCTCCATGTCCTGGATATCTTCGATGCCGAATCGGGTCACATACGCATTTGCAAGCCTGTGGAGAAGGACATCCCTCGTCTTTCCCGCCTCAAACCTGTCTGCAATGAACCTCATCTGAGCGACAGCCCTTGGATATGCCGCAGTCTCATCCCTGTTATCCGCATCAAGCACATGGGCCGCTTCCGCAATGAATTCACGATACTGGTCAAGATCTGCCAGAAGGTCATCGGCAACGACATATGTATCCAGCACATCATAATATTTCTGATCCGGCTGATAATTCATATCCTGCACCATGAACCTATGGCCCAGCGGATACATAAGAAGCTGAGTTGCATATGAATACCTTATCCTTCCCTTCTCGATTTCCTCGAAGTTTCCGGCCTTTGAAACACCGCTGGCCTCAAGCAGCTTCACTGCCTCAGCCTCTTTCTTTTCAAGTTTCTTGACATACTCATCAAAAGGAAGGGCATAATCCTCGTCAGGAAGAGCCGTCAGCACGACTGTGTTGAGATATTTCACAGCGGGCTCCATCTCTCCCTCAAAAGCGAAAGTTCCCTTGAAATCCTTGCCGCTGAAGCTTACAGATGCCCTGTCGCCTCTCTCCAGATAAACATTCATCATCTGGTCGACACGCGGATAATGACACATCCTCGCATATACCGCATCCTCGTCGTCGATCACGAACTCCGCATGTCCGACGCTGTCAAGCTCCACAGTCAGTATCTGGTCATGATAAATAAGCACGACCTCCTTCGAAGCCTGGTCCGTTACATCCACTTCGAGAACAATGTTTCCTTCACGTCCGTTTCCACATGCCGCCAATGACACAGCCATTGCCAGTAAAACAGCCAATCTTTTCATAATCAATATATTCTTTCCTTATATTCAACATCGACAATTTCCTTGAAACCGTCATAAACCACGGGCTCTACCTTGCTGAAATCTCCGTCAGACTCTCTTCCCTCATATATTCTGAGCACTCCCGAGCCATCCTTCACGCTGCCGACCACAAGATCGTAACTCTTCTGAATATTCTCCGCCTTCTGATAAAGGTTGAACTTCATGCATGTGATCTTCTCGCCAGGAAGCGAGAACTGGAGTTCCGCCTCAACAGGACTCTGCGACAGATCGACACGATATACAGAGTTTCCTGTCGAATAATACATATAGTTCTTCAACGAGCTGAAAGCAAACAGGTTACCTTCTTTCTGAATATCCTTGCAACCGCTCAGATCGCCATAATATCCCTTGCCGAGCACATATGTACAGTCTGCATATCTGAGGATGTCTCCCAGCTGGATTCCATACAGGTACCTCTTGTTTCCGTCTGCAAGCAAAGCATATGTCATTCCCATCTTTCCGTTGCCCGGATCATAGCGGGAGTTCTCCATGTATACCAGATCCATTCCCTCCGGCCACGAATCGAACGAGCTGCCTACGACACCGGCTCCCGGAGCCATACCGTCGGCTATCCTCGCGAACTCATCCATATCGACAAGGGGATCGAGCCCTCCCAGATCATTGGAAGAAAGCAGAGGACAGTATGCCATGAACCGTCCCTTTTCCGTATCATAAAGCAGATGAACAGCCGCATATACCTGAGTCGCAAGTACATTTGCACCGACATATGGAGATACCGGGAAGGACTTGTTCACTGCACTTCCATACAGGCCGTCGAATCCCATGATCTCGCAATAATATACCTTCGTACCGCTCACAACGACCTTTCCGAAGCTGGAAGAAACAATAGAATAAGGCGTAAGCTTGTCCGGAGAAGCCACTTCATATTGGAAATCATATTCTGGCTTCCAGCTGAAATCATCCTTGCCGAGACGTGTAGCTCCATCGTCCGTCAGGAGATAATACGGAGACGCCTCATCCGTCTTTTCCGAAAGCCACTGAATCCTGCGCGGGCCATTGTATTCAGGCATTCCGTTGTCCTTCAGCACATCCCTGTACGTCTCCCCTGTCACCAGCGAAACGATGTCCAGACGTGCTCTCCCCTGATCCGAGCAAAGCACCATCCATCCATCTGACATTGAAGAACTTACGGTAAGATTCACACTTTCCTGCCAATACATTCCGGTCTGAGGATCAGTCGCCGTGAAGTACAGTACATATGAACCTGGAGCCAGTGTCACTTCACAGTCAAGAATCCTGTCTGCACCTATGACCGTAACCTCATTCGTTCCATTGTTATCGACAGCCTTCCATTCGTATACATAATCCCCTTCCGCAACATCACCCAGGTCGGGTTCTATGCGAAGACGCTCGAAAGTCAGCACCTGAGCATCAGCAAGACCTGTAATCACAGGCTCATCAAGCTCACGATATACATAATTGCCCTCATCCTGAGCGCAGGAAAGCGTCAGGAGCACGACAGAAGCTATGCAGAATATATATTTCCAGAAAGTCATCATCTTCCAAATTCAAGCGGCAGGCCGGTCTGAGGATCAAATGCATTCTCATCATACGGGAGTCCGGCAGCCTTCTTTTCAGCTTCTCCCTTAACATATGATGTCATCTCCGAAGATATGTAAAGCAGCTTTGCAAGCGTGATGACCGAAGCATCATTGAAATCTGCAGGATCCATATCCAGCACGTCACATATCAGCTCGAACTTCTGCTGCGTGAACTTTCCTATCAGATTCTCGTCCCATGCGGCAGGAGCCTTGGTAAACATATCCGAAAAGAAGATATCGAAGGCAAGAACAGAGACAGTATCACCGATCTGAACCATCTCAGTGACAGGCAGTTCGAAATGCTCGTTGGCATGTATTGCTAATGAAACACTCTTTCTCTCCGACTTCAAGGCATCCGTACGCAGGAGTCTTACGACATAATCTGCTTCGGAGGCTCCGGCAGGCATCACAGGCTCCTGAGGAAGGGTGAAATCGACTCCTTGAGATGCATTATCCGAATGAACAGACACAGACACGGGACGGTCGTACTGCTCCGGCCTTCCCAGAAGCTGAATCTTGACCGGCACGTCGACGTAATCTTCCTTCTCATATACAAAGGTGATGTCCAGACTGTCCACAACCCTCATCGTAGCCGAACGGTTGTTAAAATAGACTCCTGACATGTCCTCGAACAAAGCAGGATTCCTCTCCTCGCATCCTATGCAGAGGAGAAGTCCGGTAATCGCTATTATAATCTGTCTCAGTTTCATATCAGTTTTCTGTTTCACTGTCCGGAAGCGGAACGACGAATATCCTTTCGTCCGGCTGTGGGTTCTTAGACGGCTGTGACGAGAACATTACAGGCGTAAACATCCTCTTGTACATGAAGAAGAGCTGGCCTTCACCATAAAGTTCCCTTATGTATTCGTACTGCAGGATCTCCTTTGTAAGCTCAGGGACATTGGTGACGCCTCTGTTGGAGCGGAGCGCATTTACATATGCTGTTCCTCCAGCAATATCCTCCGACTGGCATTCCGCAGCGATCAGATACATCTCGCCCAATCTTATCATAGGGATCATCGTATTCCTGATGTTTCCGGTATCATTCATGTCCGAGTATTTGTAGAAATACCTGTTGGCGCCTGTAGCTACCCAGTTCACACGATACCTGTAATCGTCCTGATTACCTCCTGTGGCCGCACCTCCGCCAAAGACCACATTGCTCATCAGGTCATTATCCATCCTGAACACATAGTTCGGGATCCTACTCGGATCGTAATAGTTCTTGAAAAGTGTGTTTCTCTGGGAATGTGAGAGAGCGAAGATCACCTCCGAAGAGAAGATCCTGTCAGGATCGTCTGGAGAGCCTGTGACCAGAGCCCTGTCCACAAACGGGAATGCTCCCGACTTGATGACTTCCATAGCATACTCATATGCGGCTTCCTTATCCCCAAAATACAATGCCGAACGGGCCAGAAGGGCAGACACTGCATAATAATTAAGCCTCAAGCTCCTGTATCTGAGGAAGTTCGAAGATCCGTCGGAAGGAGATTCCATCATGGTTCCCTCCTCTCTTACAGGGTCATTTGCAAGCAGGATACGGGCCTCCAGAAGGTCATGGGTGATCTCAGAAGCGACCTCCGAAGCCGGAAGCACATCGTTCGGAGTCACCGAATATGCCTTGTAGTATGGGATCGACTTCTGCTGCGGATTGCGCGAATATACAGGTCCGAAAAGACGGAGCATGTCAAAATGCAGCATGGCCCTCAACGCAAGCGCCTCACCTTTGACCATTCTGTAGTTATCTTCGGTAAAGAGCTTCCTGTCAGACTCTATGTTCTCAAGGAGCATGTTGCAGTTCAGGATCAGCGAATATGCCTTATTCCACGTCTCGTTCATCCTTGCCCTCCAATACTGCGTACCATACTGATACTCAGCGAGATCACGATAGTTTCCCCATACGGAATTGTCCGTACCGACCGTATAGGCGCCACCCATTATCTCGATCATCTCGACTGAAAGCGACGCTCCGTAAAGCATATCCCTATTCAGCTCTATGTATATGCCGTTCAGAAGCTTCATGTATCCCTCTTCTGTCAGCAGAAGCTCGTCCTCGGCGATCTTGTCGTATGGCTTAACATCCAGCCACTTGCTGCATCCTCCGGCAGCGAGAAGACCTGCGAGCACGATCATGTATGTAAAAATTCTCTTCATAGTCTCCTCATTTTTAGAATGTTATGCCTACCGCCATCGTTACGCTGCGAGCGAACGGATAGTCTATACCTCTCTCAACCCTGACTGAAGTCGCTCTGAACATATCGGTCATGGTCAGCTGTACATTCAGGGCCGAGATCCTCATGCGACGGATCATCCTGTCAGGGAATTCATATCCGATGTTGAAGGATTCTCCTATAAGGGCATTGTCATCCATCACGAAACGTGAGGACTTCTCTGTCTTCTGCACCATGGAGATTCCCTTGAAATATGCCTCCCTGTTATCCTCCGACCATCTGTCGTACAAGGCTCTCTTGTCCTGGTTGTTGTATACGTCCTCTGTTCCTATGTTTTCGACCTTCTGGAAAAGTGACGTATTGAAGACCTGACCTCCCCAGCGATATCGGATGTAACATCCCGCCGTGAAGCCCTTCAGGTAAAGGGATGTTCCGAAAAGTCCTTCCACCTTAGGCTGCATATCACCTACCACGACCTCGTCATTCACGTCGTATGTAAACGAATATGTACCGTCCTTCTTGATGAAAAGCTCCTGTCCTGTTGCAGGGTCGATTCCGGCCGAACGTACCGCCCAGATGGCTGTAGGGCTTCCTCCGTCGTAATATCTGGTCGTTCCGACAAGGGATGTCTTTCCGCTTTCGTTCAGGGCGCTGAATGAGTTTCCGATATCCGCATAACGCGACTTCGAGCTTGTGGCATTGAAACTTATGTTCCAGTTTATGCCTTCCGAAGGCCTGTATATCGGAGAAATGCGGAATGTGGTCTCCCATCCCTGAGTCTTCTGTCTTCCGGCATTCATGGCTATGCTTGTGACGCCCATGGATCCCGGAGTCGTGATCACAGCCAGAAGCGGATCGGTATCCTTCCAGTAATAGTCAAACGTAAGGTTTATCCTCTCTCCCCAGAAAGTGAGGTCGGCTCCAAGGTCATAGTTCACGGTCTCCTGCCATGCAAGCTCCGTATTACCCAATGCATTGAGTATCACTCCAGTACCGAAGATATTCGTCATCCATCCGTTGAACTTGTATGTAGAGAATGCCTGGTAAGCGGAGAAATTCTGGTTTCCCGGATTTCCGACCGAGCCTCTGAGCTTCATGAAGCTGAAGAAATCATTGCCCTCCATGAAACTTTCTTTATGGATGTTCCATCCCGCTCCCACAGACCATGTGTTTCTGAAGCGGTTTCCTGTACCGAACATCGAAGCTCCGTCAAGACGGTAGTTGAAATCCATCAGGTAACGGTCGTCATACACATATCCGCCGTTCACATAGAAGCTCACGGCCCTCTTCAGGCTCTCCTTGTATTCCGGCTTCTCACTGACAGGATAGCCGTTTGCAAAAGAAGGGGCATCGAACTGGTCGTCTGTAAATCCGTTTGCTGAATATCCGTATATCTGCTGGCGGTTGCTGCTGAAGTTGAATCCTCCGACCGCATTGACCATGTGCTTATCCGCGAAAAGCTTTCCGAATGTAATCGAAGCATCGCCTTCATAGACCATCTGATTCACGCGGGTATTGGTATACAAGCCTTTTTCCGTCTCTCCCATATCATCGAAACGGGTATGCAGAGGTGAAATCCTGGACTGTTCGTCATCGTCGGCACGCGTAAGTCCGAACTTGGCCCTGGCCCTCAATGCATCGGTCATGAACCATTCGAGGATGAAGTTGTTCGTAAATCCGAAGCTGCCTGTCCTGGCCCAGCTGTTCAGGCTGGCGTTCCACAAAGGATTCGAGACTGGGAAATCTTCAAGTCCCTCTTCCGGATAATACAGATATCTGCTGACCTTTCCGTCCGCTCCATATTTTCTGTAGTATGGATTTGCATATGCATATTCTGCAAAGGAAACAGTCGGGTCAGCTGTCTTCACATAATCGATGGTAAGTTTGTTGCTGAACTGGAACTTTCCTGTACGGTATATAAGGTCAACATTACCTTCAATCGTCTGACGGTCAGAACCTTTCATCACTCCGTCCACATCTCCGTAGCTGAGGCCGATACCATATCTGATCTTGTCCTCTCCGCCTTCTGCATAGATGTTATGCTTGTGGGTGAATCCCGGACGGATCGGCTCGCTGAGCCAATAGGTATCCACTCCCCTCTCTATCTCCTTGAGTCTCTCATTCCTGAGGTTGTCAAGACGGATCTGGTTGAACGGATTGCCCGAGTTGTCTTTATATACGCCTGCAAGGGTCTCGAACTGAAGCTTCTCGCGGGCATTCATGAGGTTATAGTCTGACAGATCCGCCAGAGAAAGGCCGAAATCGCCTTTATACGAAAGCTGCAGACGTCCTCTTGCAGGAGCCTTTGTCTCTATGACCACGACTCCGTTCGATGCCTTGGAACCATATATTGCAGTCGACGCCGCATCCTTAAGGATGGTCACCGAAGCCACACGGTTCATGTTCAGGTTCATTATCGTCTCGAGAGTAGTCTCAAAGCCGTCGAGAATGAACAGAGGCTGGTTCGGATCGGTCCCGTATTCCTCCTTGAGGCCCATGACGCTGGTCTTTCCTCGGATCTCTATATCCGGCATCATGTTCGGATTGGATCCGAACTGGGTACTCTCCATCATCTTGAAGGACGGATCGAGGGTCTTGAGGCTCTGAAGCACGTTGTTGTTACCAACTGACTTGAGCTGGTCAGCCTTGAATGTCGCCGATGCTCCTGTAAAGCTCTCCTTCTTTCTTTCATAGACTCCTGTCACGACCACATCTTCCAGCTCGGTCGCGTTCATGTACATGACGATCTTCGAGAAGGCCGACGCATTCTTGGTCGTATACACCTTCACCTCGTCTTCATAACCGACATATGTGAACGTGACTTCACATTTTACGTCCGGAATGCTGATCTGGTAATTTCCGTCAACGTCTGTATATGCTCCCTGACCGGCCGCAATGACAGATACACCGATGAGCGGATAGCCATCCATGGAATCTATGACCTTGCCCTTCAGCACGACGTTCTTGCCCTGTCCGGCCATATGGACAATAGCCATAACGGACAGCAGCAGTACTGCAAATATTTTTCGAAAGGTATGGTACATACAAAAACACTTCGCGCTTTTGCGCAAAGTGTAAATTTAGAGATATTTTTCGGCATGGCAATGGATTAGCGCTGCTGAAGGAGCGATTTTGCATTTGCAATGGCCGCGTCGGTAAGAACAGAGCCGCTGAGCATACGCGCAACCTCCAGTACTCTTTCCTCGTCGGTAAGTCTTGTGATTGTAGAAACGGCTGTGGAGGTCTGCGGATCGATCTCTTTCGAAACGAGATAGTGGGCAGAGCCTTTGGCCGCCACCTGAGGGAGATGCGTGATCGCAAATACCTGCATGAAAGAGCCCATCTCGCATATCATCGAGCCCATTCTGTCTGCTACGCTCCCGGAAACTCCTGTATCGATCTCGTCGAAGATCATGGTCGGCATGTTTGTATAACGGGCCATCATAGCCTTGAGAGACAGCATGATACGGGACATTTCACCGCCAGAGGCACATTTTGCGACATCGACGGCATTGCGACCGGCAGAAGAAAAACGGAACACGATCGAGTCACGGCCTGTTGCTGACAATGGAGCTTCTGCGATCTCCACTTCGAATATAGCGTATGGAAGTTCCAGTCCTCGGATCGACTCCTGGATTGCCGCAGCGAACTCCCCAGCATGCTTGCATCTGGCATCATTCAGACGCGACGCCACATCCTCTAGCTCTGTCATCATCTTTGAGAGCTGTCCGGCAAGTTCCTCCCTCTTTTCTTCCAGCTGTGTCGAATCGAATAGGGCCTCGGAAAGGCTGTCACGCAAAGCGATAAGTTCAGCCTCTTCACGGCACGAATGCTTCTGCATAAGGCTGTATATCAATGACATGCGATCTTCGACCTCCATCAAGCGAGACTCAGAAAGATCTGTGCGGGAATTCATATCCGAAACTTCGGAAAGGATATCGTCAAGCTCTCTTCGGCATGAATCCACTCTTTCGGAAAGTTCCGCAGCGGCAGGAAGATACTTTCCTATTTTGGCCAGTATCTTGTCCGCCTCTTTCAACGACGCGTCAAGCGAAAGCGCTTCTCCATTTGAAGATGCTGCTGTAAACAGCTCCTCTACTGTGGAGAGTCCTGTCTTGATCTCCTCTGCATTCGCAAGCTGCTTCTGCTCCTCTTCGAGCTCAGCAAGCTCTCCTTCCTTGAGATTCGCCGCTTCAAGCTGCCTGAACTGAGCTTCATTATAGTCCCTCTCCCCTGCCAGACGGGCGATACGCTCATCAAGCTTCGCCAATTCCAGCTTCAACGCGCCATGCTCACGCCACAGGCGGGCACATTCTTCGCGCAGCTCCATATTTCCTGCGTAATGGTCCAGGATGGACAGCTGGAAAGCCTTGTCAGAAAGAAGAAGGGTCTGGTGCTGGGAATGGATGTCAATAAGACGTGTGGAAATATCCTGAAGTACGGTAACAGGTACCGGACAATCGTTCACGAAGGCCCTTGAACGGCCTGAACGGTTCACGACTCTTCTGACGATCAGATGTCCGTCCTCCCATTCAACCTCATTCTCTTCCAGCACAGTCTTCAAAGACATGTCGGCAGTCTCGAACTCAGCCTCGACAACACAGTTGTCAGCTCCTTCCGAGACCATGGACGCCTCCGCCTTGCTTCCCATGACAAGCGAAAGCGCACCAAGCAGAATAGATTTTCCGGCTCCGGTCTGGCCCGTAATAATGATCAGACCCTCCGGAAAATCAATCTCCAGAGAGTCTATCAATACGTAATTCCTTACCTGAAGCCTGTTGAGCATAGACTACTCCTCGTCCTGCTTAGCCATTCTGTAGAAGACGTCGCCTTCCTGGAACTCCTCGATAGCTACGAGGCTTGGCTTTGGCTGCTTCTCATAATATTTTGAGATCTCGATCTGCTCGCGGTTCTCGAATACCTCTTCCATTGTGTCGCGGTCGCTCTTGAAATCCTCGAGCTTTCTTGTAAGCTCCTTCTTTTCAGCGATAGCGATCTGGTTTGCCCTCTTTGAGAGGATTACCACTGTCTCATAAATGTTTCCAGTTGGAGCAGCGAGGTCGCTGAGGTCTCTTGTAAGAGTGTTTGTAGGTGTTTTCTTGTTAGCCATCTTTATTGATTTTCTTAATTCCTTCCTATGAACCGAGGGCTTGAAAATGAAGTCCCTCCATTTTATTATACCGTCGGTTTCATCGAGGGTTTCAATTTTTTTTCGCGTTTTTTCTTTCTTCTCTGAGAAGTTTCCTTCTTTCCTTGGCGAAATCCTTCTCTGTCATGTCTTCGTGCTCGACAGTCACATCCTTGCCAAGTGCCTTCTGAGCCTTTCTGTAGGCATTGTCAAGCTCCTTGCGGTAACGAGACTCCGGTATCTCACCGATAAAGTTAAGATAGTCATCAACAAATGTCAGGTATCTTTCCTTTTTCTTTGCCGGAACACTATTATATGCATAATTATATGACGACATCGCTATATAATAAAGGATATCCTCTCTGTAAATGTTCTCCGCATCATCCTTCAGGACATTCCTCAAAGCCACACGCGAAGCAAGATAATCCTCCATCTTATAGTACAGTTTCGCTCCCTCATATGCCTTCCTGTCAAGTCTGTCATTAAGCTCCTGAAGCATATCGCGGCATACCTGAAGATGAGGAGTTGTCGGATCTTCTATGATATATTCAGAAATAGCTGTTATAGCCTTATAAGTCGGAGCCTGATCGAGTTCATACCTGAGGGTCGAACGATACAGGCAGTCGAGTCTGAGATAGCGTGCCTCAGAAGCAAACGGACTACGAGGATAACTGTTGAGGAAGTTCTCGAAATTTGTCTCTGCCGTATAATAATCTCTGAACTTGTAATTGCTCAATCCCCAGTAGAATCTGACTGTATCATCACGCTCTGTACCGTTTGTAAGCACAGAAAGCGATTCGAAAAGCGAACCTGCCTTTGAATATTTACCTTCATTGAAATAATTGAAGGCAGCCTCATACTTCTCATCAACATTGTTGCTGTTCATCAGCAGCTCATACTGAGACTTGCATGAGGAAAGTGCGACTATGGCCAAAGCAGCCATGATAAGGTTTTTCAACTTCATCTTTTATTGAATCATTAAAGCATTTTCAGGAATTTCTCAGCGTCAAGCGCAGCACGGCAGCCTGATGCGGCAGCTGTAATTGCCTGTCTGTAAAGAGGATCCTGCACATCACCTGCGGCAAATACACCAGGAACATTAGTCTTCGATGTCTTTCCATCGGTCACGATGTAACCTTCCTTGTCGACCTCAATCCACTCCTTGAAAAGATCAGAGTTTGGATGATGTCCGATAGCAAGGAAAAATCCGTCGATGGCTATATCAAAAACCACGCCATCCTTACGTACAAGTCTTGCACCTGTAACACCATACTCATCTCCAAGCACCTCCTGAGTGTTGCAGTTCCAAAGGATCTCGATGTTCTCTGTATTCCTTACACGCTCCTGCATAGCCTCAGAAGCCCTGAGAACATCCCTGCGAACGATCATGTATACCTTCTTGCAGAGACCTGCAAGATATGTAGCCTCCTCGCAGGCTGTATCACCACCACCTACAACTGCAACAGTCTTCTTCCTGTAGAAGAAACCGTCGCATGTAGCGCATGCCGATACTCCGAGGCCTCTGTACTTGATCTCTGACTCAAGACCGAGGTACTTGGCAGTAGCTCCTGTTGCGATGATGAGTGTTTCCGCCTCGATTTCCTTGTCACCGTCCACGACAATCTTGAATGGTCTCTGAGAGAGATCTGCTGAAGTGATCGCTCCGTTTCTGACCTCTGCGCCAAGGCGGATAGCCTGAGCTCTCATTGTATCCACGAGCTGCTGGCCAGAGATGCCGTTCTCAAAACCAGGGTAATTCTCTATATCTGTAGTAGTCGTAAGCTGGCCGCCTGGCTGGAGTCCCTCATATACAACCGGTGCGATATCTGCTCTTGAAGCGTAGACAGCGGCAGTGTAACCCGCAGGGCCACCTCCGACGATAAGACATTTGATTTTTTCCATAATGATTGAGTATTATCTTTTTGCAATCTGCAAATATAATG
This sequence comes from Bacteroidales bacterium, assembly GCA_017556765.1. GTDB lineage: Bacteria > Bacteroidota > Bacteroidia > Bacteroidales > UBA932 > Cryptobacteroides. Next base: position 41,800 of record JAFYME010000075.1, on the reverse strand, counting down.
CTTTTTTCAGACTTTCATAAGGTAAGGCTTCGCCTTTCTGTAAATCCAACCTAAAAGGCAGTCCGGCAGGATGATGCATATCGGCTTGAATATGTGATTGAGGACTCCCGGCATGGTTCCTTTGCGTCTTCTGAAAGTCGCTTTCAACGCCTTGTCCACAGCCTTCTGGGTCGTAATCATGACTGCAAGTCCCCTCGCGAGCTTTCTCAAGCTGTCCTTCAACGGAATAAGCGGAGTGTCTACTGCGCCGAAATACGCATTCGTCACGCTGACGCCGGTCTTCTGACACTCGATCCTGAGCTCCCTCGAATAATCCTTGACAAATCTCTTTGTGGCTCCATACATTCCGATTCCCGGCCAGTTCATGCACTCGGCCAGCGACGAGATGTTCAAGATGTATCCGTTACCTCTTTCCTTCATTCCGACAACGTACTTGCGACAGAGCATCATCGGAGTGTTCATATGCACCATCATTATCAGCTTGAGCATCCTTTCGCTGGTCTCCGCTATGCCCTGGCAATACATGATGCCGGCATTGTTCACAAGCACCTCGACCTCGCATCCCGCAGCTTCAGTCTGCTCATATACCTTATCCGCGGCATCGACCTGTGAAAGGTCCTGAACGACCTGAAGAACTTTGAATGCCTCTGAAGCCTTTCCAGCAGTCTTTACGGCATCCTTGACGATGGATTCAGTCTCCCCCAATCCTTTAGCATTGATGTCCACAAGGACAAGATTATATCCCATGAGAGCAAGGCGGCGTGCGTATTCACGTCCCATTCCCGACGCGGCTCCGGTTATAAGAGCCCATGTCCTGTATTCCTTGAATATCCTATTCATATGTGCAATTCTGAAAACGGCCGCAAAATTACCATTTTTATTGGAATAAAGCCCTGCGAACATCTTATTTTTATCAATTCAATTTGGAATCTTTCAAATTTATTTGGCGGTTTTGTCTTAATTACATATCTTTGCGACATATTGACACCATATGAATACACATAAGTGCCCCACAATCGAGGAATACAAGGAGATCCTCAAGAAACATTCGCTCAAGGCTACCCCTCAAAGGCTTGCCGTACATGAGGCGATGATGTCCCTTGGACATGCATGCGCAGATATGGTTACAGAGACGATCAAGGAGAAAAGCACCGCCAAGGTGACCCTTGCCTCGGTATATAACATTCTGACTCACATGGCCATGCTGGGAGTATACAACTACAGGCTGAGCGCGAACAACAAGATGTACTTCGATGTAAACACATTCAAGCACATCCATTTCTACGACCAGGACAATCACGTCTTCAAGGACGTGGTCGACGATGAGCTAGTGGTCCTGATAGAGTCGCACCTCAGCAGAAAACGCGTAAAAGGCTACAAGATAGAAAGCTTTGACATCCAGCTGGTTGGAAGGCCTACAAGAAAGAAGTACAGTGTTTAGCGACACTGTATTTCATTTTTTATGACTTCGTCATGCAACGAAATGGGGCATTTCTGCATCTAATATGTCGCTAAAGAATTTCAAGAATGAACATAGTAACAAGAACAATCATCGGCTGCACAGCAGCAATCATGTCCCTTGCGGCAGTGTCATGCTCCAAGGATAACACCATCCGCTACAACAATGCGACCATGGGAAACATCGTGGACGGCAGATTCGTAAGCGACCAAGGAAACATATTCAATGTAGTTGAGCAGAACTATCTGGGAAAACTTGACACAATGAAGAGAGCATTCATCATCTGCGACATCCTGAATACGACAGAAGGAGCTTCAAACGAATATGACGTCAGGCTGAATTATGCCACCAAGGTTCTTACCAAGGATCCTGTCATCCTGTCTGAAAACACAGATATAACCAAAACGGTCAACGATCCGATACTGCTGTCAGACATCTGGATATCTGGAGGATACGTAAACGCGATCGTCACAATTCCCGTTAAGACCAACAGCAGCATACAGCACATGATCAACTTCGTCGTTGACGACAAGGCTCAGAAGGACAGCACATACACGTTCATGTTCAGGCACAATGCATTCGGAGAAGTGCTTGCATCCGACAGCAGCAAGAACAAGGACATGGTCCTCGCAAACGGATATGTAAGCTTCCCTATATCATCGATCATAAAGGAAGACGCCGCAAACCTCGTGATCAAATGGAACAGCTACAAGGTCCTTGATCCAGGCATAGTATCATCAAGCTCAGAGGAATACAAGATCGAGCGCACCTACTCAAAGAACACATTCGAGCAGGTACCGTCAAGCGCCAAATCAACCGTAATGGCGATGAGCATAGAGTAATTCACCGATCCATATGAAACAATCCGGCAACCATGTTGATCATGATTGCCGGATTATTCTTATAAATCCCGTCAGAATCTGACGAATGCATCCCAACTGGCATTTGTCTCTGATGTGACCTCTACATTGTCTGGCAGATTCACGAATAAATCAAAGCCCGTCCATTCTTCTATCTTATCAACCGAGACAGCATATTGAGCATAATCGTTTCCATCGTAATCTTTATGCTCAAACCAAAATCCGACAGTACTTGCTGAAGATACTGCGCTGCCGCTATACTTCACTTTCAGGACAACCGTATAAAAATAATTAGGTATGGCACAATTCTGTGAAGAATCATCCTTTGGGCTGACATAGCTTATCGCTCTGGTTTCTCCCACCTTCTCGAATGCCACACCCGTCACCACATAGATCTCCTCATCCGAAGCTTCAGCCTGAATCGCCTGCTCCATGGAATTCCATATGCTTCCATTGAACTTGTTCTGTCTCTGCGGCACCGAATTAGTGACATAAAACGTCTGCACCTGCATACCCCTGATACCGTTACGCGCGCCATTCGGTATCATATGTCCTCTCGAATACACGTCACCGCTATAACTATGACTGAGCAGATTTGCCTGATACTTCGAGTCAATGTCCGGATTATAGCTCCAGCTGCCCGGACGAGATAAAGATCCCATATGGCTTGAATTCAATGGGTAAGCAGTCCAGAGAGACACCATCTTTTCCGTATCATACAGATGGGTATAGTTTCTCTCTCCACCATATGACTGAGTCGTGGTAACATACTGTCCTCCGCTCTTGCTGCCCGGCAGCTCCAGCCATACCTGGTCGACTGCCGGCTCTGAATCATCGGAAGATCCGCCTCCCCCGGTGGATCCTCCGTCTTCCGTAGGCTCATCACCTCCGGCGCCTCCGCCGGATGCTGGTCAATTCTCGTAAGTCACAGTCAGACTGTCCATACGTACCTGACCACCTGATAATGATGCAATGACAAATGCCGTTGCAGGCTGTGCCAGGACTACGGTCACCTTATCCGAATTAACTGATACTGTTCCTCCAGAGGTGATTGAGCTCTTGAGAGCTGATGCATAAGATGATGAATTACAATCAAATACTATCTTTGTAATATTACCTGGGGCCTCGACTGTAATTTTTGAGCTCTTATAGAATCTAGCCGGATTTGCATAGTCTGCCACGTTACTTGTAGAAGCAGCCTTGTCATTTGTCAGAACAATTCCATTCTGTTCCCACACCTGCTTGGATGTAGTGAATTCTGTTCTCTGAGCCTTGTCAGCAAATGACAACGTCGCTTCTATAGGCTGGTCTACACTTGAATCAATGAAAGAGCATTCCTCAGTAGCCACAAGAGAGTGAAGCTTACCGTCTTCAACAGCTATAGCCTTTACAGTAACTGATGACGATATTGGGAATACGCCAGTATACTCAGCATCATTTACTGTAGGCGTCTGACCGTTCGTTGTGTAATATATGGTTGCACCAGCATCAGCTGTGATTGTAACGGTATTGTCCTGACAAACAATCACAGGCGTACAAGAGCCATCCTCATGAGTTACATACTGGCCGCCTGCAGCCATCTGAGACTGGCCACCGTATGATCCCTTTGTACCACGGACCACAATTCTATCGCCAACGGTAATGGCAGCTCCAGGGTCTGTCACACCAACGCATGACATTCTATATATCTGGATCTCATCGCCTGCTTCATCCACTATATAGAATGAAATATTGTCATATTGCTCACTATAGGCATCAGCTATCTGCGAGATGCGTCCTTCGAGTTCGTATATTACTGTACTACCATCAGCAAGCGCCTTGAATTCGGCAATCGTCTTCCTGACAACCACAGATGGGTCCACATAAGCCTCCTGAATGACCTCGACATACTTGACAAGCTCATTACCATCAGCATCAAGAGCATAAACCTCTATGAACGCAGTCCTCTCTTTTTCGTCTTCATTCGCAGAAGCCGTGTATGTTACAACACCCTCGGCATACTCAGCAGAAAGCCAGTCTGACTCTTCCTGAGCATCTTTCTGCACAAGAGCCCTCGCCTGAACAGAAGCAAGATTCTTAGCTGTAACTGCAATCGTTCCATTTGAGGCTGCAGCCGGAAGTTCGATCGTAGTCTCTTCCACCTCAAGCTTTGGAGTTGTGTCCGGAGCACCTGCCGCCCATGAAATTTCTATTTCCTCAACGTACATAGCACCAGAGGCAGATCTCATTCCTACATACTCATAATCACCATCAATCACAAGCTCATCTGTTGTCCCACAGACAATAGTTCCAATAAGGGTTCCCTTTGGAGTTGAACCATACAATTCAGTCGGAGACGTATATGCCTCTGTGCTGCCGTAAATATTCAAAGTCCTGCCATTAGCCGTATTTGAATTCCACTTTACACCGACCTTCTTTACGTATCCTCCAGAAGATGTCGTGATTATGCCGGAATTGCTATTGTTAGAACGCATCTGAATTGACTCATTTCCACCTGCAGACTGGCCAGCATATACAGCTTCAGAAGTTAGTGTCTTATCTGTCCATTCCTTATATGTCGTACCACTGACACCTGTCACTTCTCTTGTCAGCACATCCACAACAAAAGAATCAGTCTCCTTAACAGCCCTGACTGCATCATTCATCCTGATAGCAAGAGTATTACGCGCATTCTGCCTGAAAGTCTTTGAAATGCCTGTAATCTCACGAGTATAAATTGCCGCATCCGTTTCAACCTTTACGGTAAGCGACGTCAATGTTTCCGGAAGGAAACAAGCCCAGAATGAAACTGTTCCATCATTTACCGACAGGTTATCAGCGACCAGCTTCAGGGTGTTAGCCTCGGCGTTATCTTTAACGGCCTCCCTTGTAATCAAATCAACCTTCTGTTTTCCTACAAGGTTTGCATCCTCCTGAGCTGTCAGTGTGATATTCTCTATTTTTTCAGCGGCAGTAAGGCCATTGATATCCTTGAGAGTAATGACAGCATGAGCGACGATACGGTTCCACAAAAGCGATATCTTCTCTCCTTCACCAGGACGCGCGTCAAGTTCTCCCGAAAGACCTATCATAAGATCCGCCGAGCCGTCAAAAGAGTCAGCCTTCGGATTCTGAATCGGCGGAATCACAAGATCCGCTATCGGTGCTCCTGCAAAATCTGTTTCCGAAGGAGCCGGGTAAACTCCATAAAACACATGACGTCCATCAGTCTCACCTTTAAAATATGTAGAGACATTGAATTGCGCAGTTTCCGCTGCCTCAGACAACACATCAGACTTATACAGTTTTGCATCATCTGATGCATCACCGGACGCATTCTGCCATACTCCATCCACGGTATATGCCACAGAAATCCTGTCACCTGCCGACCACTTGATGGTCTCGCCTGTCCACTCTGTCCTGGTATCATCATCAAAAGCCGGTTTCTCTGAAGCGAATGTCAACGTCACTTCCTTGGAAGATTCAGAAACCGAAACCTCCTGCTTCTGACAAGACACGAATGCCGTTGCAGCTGCTGCAAAAAGCATAATACTTGAAATAATCTTTTTCATACACCGCAAGGTTTAGATTTCTCCCAGATCGTTATCGTCATCATATCCATAACCAGGCGAATCGTAACTTCCGCAAAGCACACCCTCGCTCTGGAACACAAGAGTCTTTACTGATGGAGACTCATAAACTCCACAATTCAGATTAGAATTTTCCTTTACCATAATATTTATTTTTGTTTATTCCTGAACGAACGCCACTATTTCTCCCTTGGACACCATGTCTCCCTGCTTTGCGCATACCGCCACAATGCGGCCGCTGACCGCTGGGACGATTTCTTCCAGACCATAATACGTCTGTACATAGCTCAAAGGTTCTCCGGCCTTGACCTCTGTACCGGCTGATGGAGCTGTCGATGCATCATCCACATCATACTGCCATATGAGCTGTCCCTTCACCGGAGCCTGAACCGGCACTGCCTTAGGATATTTCTCGGCGATCTTCTCAACATCATATTTCGGCATCTCGACTACCGGTCTTGTCACTACGACAGGAGCTCCGGCCTTCGCCTTCGCGGCTTCAAGATCCTTATTGAATCTTTCCTTTGCGACACCGCTCTTATAGTCACGATACTGCCTTTCGTGCATCGCAAGCTCGAAAAGTTCCTCGTCGTCCTGACCGCAGTCCCAGCCTTCTTCCTTCATGATCTGACGGAACTTGTCCAGCTCGTTCGGGAATGCGTCCTGAGGGTTTCCGGTATAGAATTCAAGTCCTTTTTCCTTCGCAAGAGCCACAATCTCAGGCGCAAGCTCGCCCGGAAGCTTACCCATCTTGCCGAGGATCATGTTCCATGTATCCTTATCGATAGTTGTCCAGCGAGGCTGTCCCTTGAGAAGAGCCATGAGGTTCATCAGCGCTGTATTCTTGACATACTGGCTGAAAGGAGTCACCAGAGGCGGATATCCCAGACGAGGCCATACATATTCTACCTCCTGGAAGAGCATCACCATCAGTTGGTCAAGAGTGAGCTCTGCTTTGCCCTGATTTCTCAAAGAGGCGTTGATCGCTCCATGGAAGCCCTTGAGGTCTGCCATCATCGAGCCCATCATACCGCCCGGAAGGCCGCAACCGACAAGAAGCGAACTCATGTGGGAGTTGTTCGGATCAATCCAGTAGCCGAGGAAGTCATCGATGAACTTCTGCGTAAGAGCACGGACTTCCATGTATGCATTCATGTTCAAGTCCTTGACCTGAAAGCCGTCGGCCTTGAGCATTTCGCGGATCGTGATCACATCCGGATGAACCTTTCCCCATGAAAGCGGCTCCACAGCGACGTCGAGGTAATCTGCGCCTGCACGAGCTACCTCAAGCATCGAAGCCGGTGAGAATCCCGGTCCGGAATGTCCATGGTACTGTACCTTTATATGAGGATATTTCTTCTTTATCTGGCTTGTCAGCTCAGCGAGGAAAGTCGGACGTCCGATTCCTGCCATGTCCTTGAGACAGATCTCGTCGCAACCGTACTCCACGACATGATCGACCACACCCATATAATATTCTACGGTATGAACCGGAGAATTGGTGATCGAGAGGGCCACCTGTGAGATCATGCCACCCTTCTTGGCATACTCGACGCTCAGACGGAGGTTCCTGTGGTCATTCAAACCACAGAACGAACGTGAAATATCCGTTCCCTGCGCTTTCTTGACCTTATACATAAGCTCACGCACATCAGCAGGCACAGGATTCATCCTCAATGCATTGAGACCTCGCTCGAGCATATGCGTCTGAATGCCGGCCTTATGGAATGGCGCGGTCCACTCACGCACAGCCTTGTTCGGATTCTCTCCGAAAAGGAGATTCACTTGTTCGAATGCACCGCCGTTTGTCTCGACACGGTCAAAGCATCCCATATCAATAATTGCTGGAGCAACCTCCTTCAGCTGATCGACAGTCGGCACATATTTTCCTGAAGACTGCCACATGTCCCTGTAAACAAGGGAGAATTTTATTTCACGTCCCATATCGGTTTCATTTTCAATGCTTACAAATTTATGAAAAGTTTTATTCATCCCCTCTCATTTGCCTACCTAAGTTGCATAATTTTACTTAATGTGGTAAAAAATCATATATAAGCGTCAAAAAACTCACATCACATTATTGCATTATTCAAAAATATACGTATCTTTGCAGTCCTAATTCAACATGGTGCCCATAGTTCAGTTGGTTAGAGCGTCAGATTGTGGTTCTGAATGTCGTGGGTTCGAATCCCACTGGGCACCCAAAAGAGACCGATTCGTCGGTCTCTTTTTTGTTTTCAGTGGGCTTTCAGAAGCATGAAGCCTTATCAATTGGGCTGAGTTCGCCTTGATTTCTTTCAAAAAAGTTCAAAACCTTTCAGAAAAAGAAAAACTTTACCGGTTTTCGTCACTATTTTTTCCTGAAGCCAGCCAAGGCTGATAGATTTGCCTGCAAAAAAGTCATGAAGATAAAGGAACTTTGCATGGATGAGAGGCCGAGGGAGAAGATGATGCAGAAAGGAGCGGATTCCCTCAGCAATGCCGAACTGCTGGCGATTCTGCTGCGGACGGGGACAGGGAAGATGAATGTGATCGATGTGGCGAGGGAGCTGCTGAAGAGCGCGGGCGGAAAGCTGAACGGGGTTGCAGACATGGCCCTGGAAAGGCTTTGCGAGATCGAAGGGATCGGACCGGGCAAGGCGGTGACGCTGGCAGCGGCTTTCGAACTGGGAAGGAGGGCCGCAAGCGAGCCGATAGTAGAATCACGCACGGCAATTTCTTCGCCTAAGATTGTATTCCGGGCCATGCTGCCGATCATGCGCGGGCTTGACCACGAGGAATGCTGGGTGCTGTACCTCAACAGGGCCAACTACATGATAGCCAGAGAGAAGATCAGCAGCGGAGGCATCGATTCGACAACCCTTGACAGCAGGGCCATAGCAATCAAAGCTCTCGAGAAAAGAGCCAGCGGCATAGTCATAACCCACAACCACCCTTCCGGAAGCGCCATCCCCGGGACAGCGGACATCAACGCGACCAAGCAGCTTGAAATGACCCTGAAGACATGCGGCATATCCCTGATTGACCATGTAATCATCGCAGAGGACAGCTACTACAGCTTTGCAGACGAAGAAGTGGTCAAATGCTGAAAATTTTGCTATTTCCATAAATAAAGATAAATTTGTGTTTCGTACCAAAGCAAAAGGATATGAAAGTCATCAACCTCGGTGAGAAGAATTCCATTCTCAACAAATTCGTCGCACAGATGCGCGACAAGGGAGTCCAGAAGGACAGCCAGCGTTTCCGCAGAAACCTTGAAAGGCTCGGAGAGATCTTCGCTTATGAGATCAGCCAGCATCTGGAATACAGTCATAAGGAATACGTGACCCCTCTGGGCATAGCAAACATCCAGACTCCGGACGACAAGATCGTCGTAGCCACAATTCTCCGCGCTGGGCTTCCTCTCCATCAGGGTATCCTGAACTACTTCGACGACGCTCAGAACGCATTCGTAGCGGCATACAGAAAGTACGACAAAGGAGAGGACTTCCATATCAACATCGAGTACTGCAGCACTCCGGACCTGACAGGAAAGACCCTTATCCTCGCAGACACAATGCTTGCAACAGGAGCATCTCTTGAGATTGCATACAAGCGTCTCTGCGACGAGGGACAGCCGGCTCACACGCATCTGGTATGCCCTATCTCAAGCGCATATGCCGTAGAGTATCTCCAGAAACACCTCCCGGAAGAAGGCATAACTCTCTGGGTGGCAGCGATTGATGAAGAGCTCACAAGCCATTCATACATCGTTCCGGGCCTGGGCGACGCCGGCGACCTCGCATACGGTGAGAAGAAATGACAAACCACAGACATTCTATAGGATCATCCAGGTCCATATAAAATCCGACTGCTGTTTCAGATGACATGCCACCCTCGGCTAGGGGGTGCCACAGCTCCGTAAGGAGTAGTGGCGGGGGTCATCAGAAACAGCAGTCGGATTTATATGTTCAACTAAAGTTCCTTTCTCAGTCTTGCCTTCGGGATACCCAGCTGATCACGATACTTGGCTATGGTTCGACGTGCGACCTTATAGCCCTTCTCAGTCATCTTCTCGACAAGCTCGTCGTCGGTAAGAGGCTTGCGCTTGTTCTCATTGTCGACGCACTCCTGAAGGGCCTTCTTCAGCTCACGGGTCGAAACCTCTTCACCATCCTGATTCTCAAGACCTTCCGAGAAGAAATACTTGAGCGAATAGATACCGAAATGGGTCTCGATATATTTGCTGTTCACCACACGTGAGATAGTCGAGATATCGAAGCCTGTCTTTTCAGCTATGTCCTTGAGCACCATAGGCTTGAGGTTTGTTTCATCGCCATCGATGAAATACTCTCGCTGATAATCGACAATGGCCTGCATGGTGCTTGACAATGTATTGTGGCGCTGCTTTATGGCCTCGACAAACCACTTTGCAGAATCGAGCTTCTTCTTTACGAAAGCCGCAGCTTCCTTCTTCTCCCTTTCCGACGAATTCGCCGCCTCGATAAGTATGTCGGCATACTTCCTGTTCACCTTCAGTTCAGGCACCGAGAAACGCGGCATCGAAAGCTTAAGCTCGCCGTCACGATACTCCAGAAGGAAATCCGGAACGATCTGCTGGGCCTGATCAGTATAAGAGTCATCAATCTGGCCTCCCGGTGACGGATTCAGCTTGAGGATCTTTGCCATAGCCTCCTTGAGTTCCTCCTCAGTGATGTCCATACGGGTCATGATCTTCTGGAAATGCTTGCTGGTGAACTCATTGAAATGATTCTTCAAAATCTTTATGGCATTCTCCACAGCCGGAGTCTTCTTGCAAAGCCTGATCTGAAGCAGGAGACATTCGCGAAGGTCTCTCGCTCCCACGCCTGCAGGCTCGAACTCCTGAATGACCTTGAGCATCTCCAGCACTTCTTCTTCAGTAGTCTCGACATTCGCCCTGAACGAAAGATCATCCACGACACTGTCTATGCTTCTGCGAAGATAACCGTCATCATCAAGGCTGCCGATAAGGAACGAAGCCACGGCATACTGATGTTCAGTAAGATTCCTATATCCGAGCTGTTCCTGAAGACTCTGGGTGAAGCTCTCCTTCACCGAAAAAGTATTGTACTGAGGACGTTCATCCTTAGAATAATTATCCGACCTGAGGCGATAGCTCGGTATAGAGTCATCCTCCTTATATTCTGACAGAGAGACTTCTCTTGGAGCCTCATCTTCATCTTTACTGCTGGAGACATCCTCATCCAGAACCGGATTCTCTTCAAGTTCCTTACGGATTCTCTGCTCAAGCTCCTGCACCGGCAGTTCGATCAACTTGATCGTCTGGATCTGCAGAGGGGAAAGCTTCTGGGTCTGCTTTAATTCAAGTCCCTGTTTCAGCATACTGCTACTAACTGTTTACTAACCTACTTTCTGACCGGTCTCATGACCTTTATGGTATCTGCGATAACCGCATTATCCTTATCCACCACAGGAAACTCTATGTTTTCCTTAACGACAAATGCGCTCGGGAACGCCCCCTTGATGCGCGCGAGCAGGGCCATAGCCTCAGACTTTGTCCTGAAATCGCCCACAGTCACCTTGAAATAAGGATTTGCATAGATTCGATATGCCATCACATCAGGATACAGTCCATTGAATCGTTTCAGGACAGCTTCCGACTCTGTACGGGCATTCTGCTTGTTGTCAAAGAAGATACGGACGCGGTATCCGGAAATAGTCCTGGCCCCATTTGATGCCACATGACTTTTCATCGAGTTCGCTATCTGCTGAGACTGACGCACATTCACATTATCAGGCAGCACATTGAATATGTTCTTGCCCACAAGCGTCGAATCGGCTGTAGCGACAGGTCTGTATATGACAGAGTCCACCAGTTCATAACCTTCCGGAACCTCCACCTGCTGGGCAGAAGCCGATCTTGAAAAACATGCAGAAACCGCTGTGATGATAATTATTGCGAGGATTCTTGTACTTCTCATTTCTTTACAGTATTCAAAAGTTCTTTCAAAGGCACATCATTGAGCTTCACTTTCTTCGGAGCTCCGTTTCTGATCTTCACCTTGGCATTTATATCGACCGTGCTCTCATTGAGCGCGTTCTTGTCTATCAGTTTTCCAAGTTCGAGGATGCTGGCTCCTTCACCTAGAGTGACATCAGCTTTCAGATGGTACTTGTCGACCTTTTTACCCTGTAACGTAAAAGGATCGACCTCCACCCTACCAAGAACCTTGCCAGAACGTTCGAGCGTTCCGGTAACATCCGAAAAAGAGAGCTGTGAAGCAGGATTGTCGACTTCCACCACGAAGTTTACAGTCAGTCCTCTCAAGCCGTTCGGAGAAACAGCCTCCACCCTGAAGTTGTCCGCCTCTATCTCCTTGATCTTCTTGAGGTCAGCGCAGCCGGAAAGGCAGAAAACGACCGCAAAAAGAAGAATAACGTATCTTTTAACTCCCATAATTTTCATATCTGTCAACATTACATCCTTGCAAAGATAACTATATTCGTCGAAAAATCCTATCTTTGTATCCTACTGACAATATATAGACATATATGCGTAACATAAGACCGATCACAGACCCTTCAAGACCGAAGGTATACATAGAGACCTACGGCTGCCAGATGAATGTAAACGACAGCGAGGTCATCCTTTCAATATTGCAGGACGCAGGCTACGCCCTCACTGAGGACATCGAGCAGGCAAGCGTCATTCTTGCGAACACATGCTCGATCCGCGACAATGCGGAGCAGAGGATCTGGGGCAGAATCGACCAGTTCAAGCTCCAGAAGAGAAAAAGAGACGGAGTCATCATCGGCATCGTCGGATGTATGGCCGAAAGACTCAAGGACAAGCTCCTTGAGGCGGTCGACCTGGTTGCAGGTCCCGATTCATACAGGAGCCTTCCGGACCTACTCAAGGCGATAGCGCCGGACAAGCCGCAGATAAACGTGCTCCTCTCGCACGAAGAGACCTATGCAGAGATATCTCCGGTCAGACTCGACAGAAACGGAGTTTCGGCATTCATCTCGATCATGCGCGGCTGCAACAACGTATGTTCATACTGCGTCGTACCATACACAAGAGGAGCGGAAAGAAGCCGCGACCCATACACTATCGTACGCGAAGCTCAGGAGCTCTACGAAAACGGCTACAAGGAGATCACCCTTCTGGGACAGAATGTAGACTCATATTACTGGAAGGATAAGGAAAAGGCGGACAGGAACGTAAACTTCGCCCAGCTTCTTGAAATGGTTGCGAAGATCAGCCCTGATATGCGCGTAAGGTTCTCGACCTCACACCCTAAGGACATCAGCGACGAGGTGATCTACACAATGGCGATGTACGAGAACATCTGCAAGCATATCCACCTCCCTGTACAGTCGGGTAGCAGCATCATGCTTGAGAAGATGAGGCGCAAGTACGACCGCGAATGGTATCTGGATAGGGTACGCAAGATCCGCAGCGTCATCCCTGACTGCGGCATCACGACAGACGTCATAGCCGGCTTCTGCGGCGAGACAGAGCAGGACCACAAGGACACTCTCACGCTCATGGAAGAGGTCGTATTCGACTCTGCATTCATGTTCGCATACTCCGAGCGCCCGGGCACACTCGCATCGCGCAAGTATCCGGACGACATCCCGTACGAGCTTAAGACACAAAGACTTAACGAAATCATTGCACTTCAGGGAAGAATGAGCCTCAAGAGCAATGAAAAAGAGATCGGAAAGACATTGAAGGTTCTTGTCGAAGGACCGTCGAAGAAGAATCAGGAGGAGCTCTGCGGAAGGGCAAGCAGCAACAAGATGTGCGTCTTCCCGTCACGCGGAGAAAAGGCCGGAGACTACTGCACAGTGAAGGTGGTATCCGTGACCTCCGCTACCCTGATCTGCGAAAGAATCGACTAATAACCACATAATCATGGAGAAGTACATTCTCGCCCTCGACCAAGGCACCAGCAGTTCGAGGGCAATCGTCTTTGACGAGCACGGCCAGACAAAGGCCGTATCACAGAAGGAATTCACACAGATATTCCCGAAACCGGGCTGGGTGGAGCACAACCCTATGGAAATATGGTCGTCACAGGCGTCAGTGATCGCCGAGGCCATAACATCCATAGACATCAATGGCCTCAACATCGCGGCGATCGGCATCACGAACCAGCGTGAGACCACAATCGTATGGGACGCAGAGACAGGAGAGCCTGTATACAACGCCATAGTATGGCAGGACCGAAGGACTTCAGAATTCTGCGACGGCCTCAAGAGAGACGGCCGGACAGACCTAATCAGAAGCAAGACCGGCCTCATCATTGACGCATATTTCAGCGCAACAAAGATCCTCTGGATCCTCGAAAACGTGCCTGGAGCACGCCAGAAGGCCGACGAAGGCAAGCTCCGCTTCGGAACTGTAGACACATGGCTCATATGGATGCTCACCCGCGGTGAGGTTCATGTAACCGATGTCAGCAATGCATCGAGGACAATGCTCTTCAACATCCACACTCTCGAGTGGGACAAGGAGCTCCTCCAGCTTTTCGACATTCCGGAGTCCATGATGCCTCAGGTGAAGTCGTCAAGCGAAGTATACGGATATACGAAGACGACTCTCTTTGCCCATGAAGTCCCTATCGCAGGTATCGCCGGAGACCAGCAGGCTGCCCTTTTCGGACAGATGTGTACAGAGCCTGGATCGGTAAAGAACACATATGGAACCGGATGCTTCATGCTCATGAACAGCGGCGAAAGGCCTATCATGTCGTCGAACAATCTCCTTACAACTATCGCATGGAAGATCGGGGACAAGGTGAATTACGCCCTTGAGGGCAGTATCTTCGTGGCAGGTTCCGTAGTACAATGGCTTCGTGACGGTCTCGGAATCATCAAGTCCTCGTCTGAAATAGAGGCTCTCGCATGCAGCGTAGAGGACAACGGAGGAGTATATTTCGTACCGGCGCTCACAGGACTGGGAGCACCGCACTGGGATCAGTACGCGAAGGGATGCATCTATGGCCTCAGCAGAGGAACGACCGCCGCCCACATCGCACGTGCAGCCCTTGAAGGAATCGCGTTCCAGACAATGGACATCGTGAATGCGATGCAGAAAGACGCAGGAGTCACCCTCAAGGAGCTCAAGGTAGACGGAGGAGCGTCACGCAACAACCTCCTCATGCAGTTCCAGGCAGACATTCTCGGTACTTCTGTAATCAGACCGACCGTAACAGAGACGACTGCTCTCGGAGCGGCTTATCTCGCCGGTCTGGCTGTAGGATACTGGGAAAGCATCGACCACATCAAGAGCCAGTGGGGCGCCGATACAGCGTTCAGACCTCTTGCGCCACAGGAAAGGGTCGAAGAGCTCAAGGCCGGTTGGGTAGATGCGATCAAACGTACGCTTTCCGGAAAATAGCATCCTTTTATAACCGTCATCCCGAGCTTGTCGAGGGATCTAAAACCAACTGAAAATGTTTGAAAAATACTTATTCGAATTCATCGGCACAATGGTGCTGATACTTCTCGGAGGCGGCGTATGCGCTGCAACAAGTCTGGAAAAGAGCAAGGCCAAAGGAGCAGGCTGGGTAGTCGTGGCAATGGGATGGGGCTTCGCCGTAATGGTCGGAGTATTCATCGCAGGTTCTGTTTCAGGAGCCCATCTGAATCCGGCAGTCAGCCTCGGATGTGCCCTTGCAGGCACAATGGACTGGGCTGCAGTGCCGGGATACGTGATCGCCCAGATGCTCGGAGGCTTCGTTGGAGCCACCTTGGTATGGATGTTCTACAAAGATCATTATGATGCCACTGAAGACGGCGACACAAAGCTCGGCACATTCTGCACTATGCCAGCAATCGAAGGTCATAAGTTACGCAACCTTTTCTGCGAGATCGTCGCGACATGGCTTCTCGTGTTCGTCATCCTCGTTTTCGGAGTAGACGCGAATGCAGTTCATCTTGATCCGGAAGGACAGCATCTCCACATCGGTATGGGAGAGCTCGGAGCGCTTCCTGTGACATTCCTCATCATGGCGATCGGTATGTCTCTCGGTGGAGCCACAGGCTACGCGATAAATCCTGCCCGTGACCTTGCGCCTCGTCTTGCACACGCTATCCTCCCTATCAAGGGAAAGCGTGACAGCGGCTGGGGATACAGCTGGGTGCCGGTAGTAGGCCCTATCGTCGGAGCAGCTCTCGCAGCGCTTACATATGTGCTTATCTACTAAGCTGATGGGACAATATACAGATATAAGAAATGACATCGAAGCATATGTCTTCGATGTCATTGTTCCTTTATACAAGGGATTCGATTCAGCCCATCGTGAAGATCACGCACTTACAGTGATATCACAGGCCATGAAGCTTCTCGACAGGATGCCTGAAGGATATGCCGAGGTAGACCGCGAGATGCTCTTTGTCGCGGCTGCCTGCCATGACCTGGGCCTTGCAAACGGCAGAGAAAGGCATCATCTCGATTCAGGAACTATCATCCGCAGCAACCATAAGCTGAAGGAATGGTTCTCTGAAGAACAGATCGAAACTATAGCTCAGGCTGCGGAAGACCACCGCGCATCAGGGAAATCGGCACCAAGGAGCATATACGGAATGTTGGTAGCCGAGGCCGACAGAGTCATCGACGGAGAGACCATAATCCGCAGGACAATACAGTTCGGACTCAACAATTATCCCGACCTTGACCGCGAGGGACATATCAAACGGGCCATCGGACATCTGAAAGAGAAATACGGCCGAGGAGGCTATCTGAAGTTGTGGATACCATGGAGCGACAACGCAGCAAGACTGTCTGAACTTCAAGACATTATAGCAGATGCGGCAGCAGTATATACCGCCACCGCATCCGTGTATGATTCTTTGACTTAGAGCAGTTCGAAAAGTTCTGCCGCAATCTTTCGTGCCTGGATCGAATCGATCTGGGCACGATATTTTTCTGCCGTCTCGCCAAATGCCTTCATGTTCTCTTCCTTGAGAGGTTCCGCTGGCGGAGAGTCCATCTTCAACGGATTTATCGGAGTACCGTTCTTCCATACGCGGAAGTCAAGATGAGGGCCTGTCGAACGTCCTGTAGAACCCACATATCCGATCACTTCACCCTGACGCACACGCTGTCCCGCCTTGAGGCCTTTTGCGTACTTCGAGAGATGGAGATAAGCCGTAGAATAGACTGAGTTGTGTCTGATTCGGACTGTGTTTCCGCCTGCGCCTTCATACTTGACGCTGGTAACCACTCCGTCGCCGATGGTCATGACAGGAGTTCCCTTCGGAGCGGCATAATCGACTCCGGTATGAGGCTGCACCTTTCTTGTCACCGGATGCTTGCGGGCATATGAGAATCCCGAGCTGACGCGCGAATACTGGAGCGGAGCCTTGAGGAAAGCCTTTCTCATGCTCTCGCCCTTGTCGTTCCACCATATGTTTCCTCCGTCCTTCTGATCGAACATGATCATCGGCAGGTCATTACCTCCGTTGGAGAACACAGCATAGCGGACAGTATCTACAGCCAGCACCTCGCCGTCGCACATCCTCTCGTCATAAAGCACCCTGAAACGGTCTCCCTTCTGAAGACCGAAGAAATCAATTGTCCATGCGTAAATATCTGAAAGACTGAGAATAAGCAGCGGAGACACACCCGCATCACGCATGTCGTTCCAAAGCGACGAATTGATCGTCACATCAGCATAACGACGCTCGATAGTGATCGGCTTCTCATAGACCCATGCTTCGTACGGAGGCTCGCACGAGAACACAATGCTGCTGGAGCGGTCTCTCTCATACACGAGATAACGCAGGCGTCCTCCGTCAGAAAGCGTATCAGCATCGTCATAATATGCACGGTATGAATTTCCCACCCTCAATGTCTTCACGTCAAAGACAGAATCACATGCAACAGTAAGATTGTAGGCCTCCTGCTGGCTCATGCCAAGCCCTCCGAGAAGATTCGAGAAGAACTGCCCTGACTTGACCTTTCCCTCGGTCATGCGCAGAGAGTCCGGGCAGAATCCAAGTGTGGAGCCAAGGGTATCTTCCGCATGGACCTCTTCCACCACGGTTTCCACATCCTTCCCTCCGCCGCAAGACACAGCCATAAACACAAAAACGGCCGCCCAGGCAGCTGTAAGGCACATATTGATTTTTCTCATTATTCCGTTGATTTTTGAACAGTTGCAAAATTATAAAATTTGTGAATAAAATTGTGGAAAATTTTGGAAGAAAGTGTAAATAAGTGGAAAAATCTTCTTACTTTTGCATCGATTAACGTGTAAAGAACTATGGTCAAATTCATCGGCGAATACAATGCGAAGGTAGACGACAAGGGAAGGCTCATTTTCCCTGCCGCCTTCAAGAGCATCATGCCTGCCGATGAAGACATGAGATTCGTCATCAGAAAGGACACATTCACAGACTGTCTTGAGATGTACACATACGCCGAGTGGGAGCGCCAGTCGGAGCTTGTGAAGTCGAAGCTCAACATAGCATTCAACGAAAAGCACGCGAAATTCTGGAGAGCATACATGAACAACCGTACGGTGGTAGAGCCGGACGCGAAGCTTGGACGAATCTCCATCCCAAAGAAACTCTTGGAACTGATCGGCGTGACCAAGGAAGTCATCTTCTCTGGCAACGATTATAAGATTGAAATCTGGGCCAAAGAGAACTTTGAGTCCGGTATCATATCTAACGAAGAGTTCGTTTCCATCGCCAACATGCTTTCTGATCTTTAAGAAAAGGAGGGCAAAACGATGTCAGAATACCATACTTCAGTATTGCTCGATGAAAGCGTATCTGCTTTGATCAGCTCAAAATCAGGAATTTACGCAGACGCAACCTTCGGAGGCGGAGGTCACACCAAAGAGATCCTCAGAAGACTGGATCCCGACGGACGCGTCATCTCATTCGACCGCGACAGCGACGCTATCGCGAACAAGCCGGACGACGACAGGCTAACGCTCATAAGAAGCGACTTCAGATGGATCCACAACCATGTCATCCATCAGGGATACAAGGACGGCATTGACGGCGTGCTTGCAGACCTCGGAGTTTCTTCCCATCAGTTCGACACTGCTGAGAGAGGATTCTCATTCAGATATGAAGCTCCTCTTGATATGAGAATGAACCAAGAGGCGGCGCTGAACGCTGCGGACATCGTGAACGGATATGAGCAGGCAGAACTCGAGAAGATCCTGAGGCTTTACGGCGAAGTCGACAACAGCAGGAAGATCGCCCAGCTGATATGCAAGGCAAGGGAGATCTCGAAGATAGAGACGACGACAGACCTCGGAAAGGCGATAGAAAGCGCGCTGCCGAAATTCGCAGAGCACAAATTCCTCGCAAAGGTCTACCAGGCCTTGAGGATAGAGGTGAACCAGGAGATGAAGTCGCTTGAGAAGTTCCTCAGCGGAGCGGCGAAATCGCTCAAGCCGGGAGGCAAGCTGGTGGTGATAACATACCACTCCCTCGAGGACAGGATGGTGAAGAATTTCATCAAGGCAGGAAACATAGAAGGAAAGGTGGAAAAGGACTTCTACGGCAACGCCACAGCGCCGCTGAAGGCTGTCAACAGGAAGCCTATCCTGCCGCAGGAAAGCGAAATAGCGGAAAACACAAGAGCGCGCAGCGCCAAGCTCAGAATAGCTGAAAAGGAATAATGAAGGACAAGGCAACAGGAATAGCAGGCTCGTTCAAGAGCATAGTAAAGTCGATTATCAGCGGGGACATTCTGCTCCTCCTGAGAGTCGACAAACTCTTTCCATATATACTGTATGCCTTTATGCTCGGATGGGTGAGCATCTTCATGAGCTACAAGATGGAACAGACGCTCAGGGTGGTCGAGAAGAACAGGGTCGAGCTTGAAACGCTCAAGATCTACCACGCCCACAAGACCTGCGAATATGTAGGGCTGGACCGCATCAGTACGGTCGAGGAAATGCTGAAGAACACAGGATCCGATGTCAAGGCACCGGAAAAACCTGCAGACATCATTAAAAGATAAAGGACATGCAGAATCACAATACAGAGGAAAAGGGAAGGCGCAGGACCAGCAACATGCTGATCCTGTTCCACGTCGTATTCCTTTGCATGGCGGTGGCGATCATAGGCAAGATCGTATATCTGCAGTTCATCTGGGAGCCGGATCCAAGATATGTGAAATACTTCCAGCCAAAGAAAGACAAGAATGAAATAGACCCGCAGCGCGGTTCGATAATAGATTACAAAGGTAAGCTCCTGGCCATGTCGACTCCGATGTACAATGTCCACATGGACTGCTATGTGCTGAAGGAAGAGTATGCTTCGATGAAAGACAAGGAGAAAGGAGCGAAAAAAGAGCAGGAGTGGATCAGCAAGGCGCAGCAGCTGGCGGACAAGCTTCCGGAAGTGCTGAAGGAAGACGGCAGGAACGCCGCTTATTACAGAGACCTTATCCTGACAGGAAGACGCAACAAGCGCAGATATGTGGCTATCGCAAAAGACATCGACCACAGCACTCTTCTCGAGCTCAAGAAGCTGCCTCTGTTCTGTGAAGGACGAAACCAGAGCGGAATGATCATAGAGGAGGAAGAGACCAGACAATATCCATACGACGGACTGGCAAGAAGAGTGATCGGATATGTCAGGAACAACAGCGACACCAATGCCCTCCATATCGGCATTGAAGGAGAATACAACCACCACCTCCGCGGAAAGAAGGGCGTAGAGTGGATGAAGGTGACTGACGGCAAGGGCATGATCCAGAACATGGACAGCAGCTTTGTTGCAGTAGAGAACGGACTCGACATACGCACGACCCTGGACATCAACATCCAGGACATCGCGGACAGGTCCCTCAGAGCCAACATGGCGCAAGAGGAGGATATCGTGGGAGGATGCGTAGTAGTGCTGGACGTTGAGACCGGAGCCATAAGGGCGATGGTCAACCTCCAGAAGGACAAGAGAGGAGAGTTCAGAGAGGTGTTCAATATGGCGGCAGGAAGACCTGCAGAGCCGGGCTCAGTATTCAAGGCCGTGACCATGACGACACTGCTGGAAGATGGCCTTATCAAGCTTGAGGACAAGTTGCCTACAAACCACGGAGTGATGAGCGACATGCCGAAGGTAAACCGCGACGAATACATAACTTCATATGAAAGGAACAATGGAGTAAATCAGATCTCCATCATAGACGGATTCAAGATTTCCTCGAATTATGTGTTCCGAAGACTCGTGAAGGACAATTATGGAGAAAAGCCCGAAAAGTTCATCAACAGACTGCACGAATACAACTTCGGTGAAGCCTACGAGTTCGAGCTCGAGGAGTCAGGAAGCGCAAGGCCAAGGATACCGGATCCAGAGAGTGCTGGCTGGACGATTTACGACCTGGTTTCGGTAGCGATCGGCTATTCGGTAAGAGTCACCCCGCTTCAGGTCGCGACATTCTACAACGCGATCGCCAACAACGGCAAGATGATGAAGCCTTATGTTGTGGAGAGCATCGAGGACGAAGGAAGAGTGGTGAGGAACTTCAAACCTCAGATCCTCAACGGATCGATCTGCTCGAAGGCGACCGCCGACACACTGACCAGAGCGCTCAAGATGGTGACCTTGGAGGGAACTGCAAGCCGACTGAAAAACGCAAAATGCACCGTGGCAGGCAAGACAGGAACTTCAAGAATGCACTTGACCAACGAAGAGCGTGCGGGAAGCAGGGATCCGTATTCGGACATAAACGGAAGAAAGAAGCATCAGGCGACTTTCGTAGGATTCTTTCCTGCCGACCAGCCGAAATACACTGCGATTGTGGTGGTCTACACAGGTCTGATGAGCAACAACGTCTACGGAGGAAAGATCCCGGCCATGACTTTCAAGGACATTGTCGACGGAATATGGGCATATGACACGGAATGGGGCAATGTCATCAAGGAAAAGGGAAGCATACCTCAGATGAGGGAAGAGCCTATCAGCACGGCAAAAGGCGAGGATGCCCCTGTTCCTGATCTGAAAGGACTGGGATTGAAGGACGCGATCTTCGCGATAGAAAACAACGGATACAGGTTCAGCCACAGCGGCACAGGACACGTAGTAAGCCAGACACCTAAGGCCGGAACAAAGGCTAAGAAAGGAGATAAAATAAGCATAGTACTCAAATGATACTGGAAAAAGTCATAGCAGGAAGCGGCGTGATCGCCATTGAGGGCAACCCACACGCAGAGATAAGTTCCGTGTGCAACGATTCGAGAAAGGTTGCGCATGGTTCTCTGTTCATTGCAGTGAAGGGATTTGCCAGCGACGGACACACATACATCGCCACTGCAATAGGCAAGGGAGCTTGCGCCATAGTATGCGAAGACATGGACATGGCACGCAATCAGGTTGCTCAGGCCGGAGCAGAGGGTATCACCCTCGTCCAGGTCGGATCTTCAAGACATGCCCTCGCCATAATAGCAGCGAACTTCTATGACAATCCGTCTGAAAAGCTTACCCTCGTCGGCATCACCGGTACAAACGGAAAGACGACTACAGTGACTCTCCTGCACAGGATGTTCACGGCTCTGGGATACAACTGCGGTCTCCTTTCTACCATAGCGAATTATGTAGGCAACAGAGGAACAGAAGCGGTAAACACGACTTCAGACCCTATCACCATCAATTCACTGATGAGCGAGATGGTGGACGCAGGTTGCGAGTACTGCTTCATGGAGGTAAGCTCAATCGGCGTCGAGCAGGAAAGAGTGGCGGGCCTTAAGTTCAAGGTCGGAATATTCTCGAACCTGACCCACGACCACCTCGACTACCACAAGACATTCGCCGAGTACCTCAGATGCAAGAAGCTGTTCTTCGACACTTTGCCTGCAGATGCGTATGCGATAACAAACATCGACGACCGCAACGGAATGGTGATGGTGCAGAACACAAAGGCGCAGGTAGTGACATATTCATGCAGGAAGATCGCAGACCACACATGCAGGATCATCGAGCAGAGCTTCGAGGGAATGCTCCTCAGGATGGACGAGAAGGAGAGCTGGAGCTGCCTGATCGGAATGCACAACGCATACAACCTGCTCGCAATCTACACCACAGCGGTAGTGCTCGGAAGCGACCCGCAGGAAGTCCTCGTGGCACTGAGCAGCCTCAGACCGGCCCCGGGAAGGCTCGAGAACATCAGAGGGCCGCGCGACATGTCAGTCATCATAGACTATGCCCACACTCCTGACGCGCTTGAAAATGTGCTCAAGACCCTGCGCGAAATCGCACCTGACAGAGAGCTGATATGTCTCTTCGGATGCGGCGGAGACAGGGACAAGACCAAGCGTCCCGAGATGGCCGCAATCGCACAGAAGCTTGCAGACAGGATAGTCGTGACATCTGACAACAGCCGCACCGAGAAGACTTCCGACATCATGGCCGACATAAAGGCAGGCATGGACACAAGCGGAAGAGCAAGGTCGCTGTTCATCGAAGACAGAGAGGAGGCGATCAGGACAGCCATAATGATCGCAAGCCAGGGAGCGACGATACTTCTTGCCGGAAAGGGCCATGAGACCTACCAGATCATAGGCACCGAAAAGAAGCATTTTGACGAAAAGGAGATAGTTAACGGAATTTTTGAAACAGCAGAATAAATGATATACCATCTTGTAGAATATCTCAAGGATCTTGGAATAGATCTTCCCGGACAGGGCCTTTTCAGCTACCTGTCCTTCAGGGCGATTGCATCATTCACAGCCGCGCTTCTGATCTCTGTATTTGCAGGAAAGAGGATCATCAGATGGATCCAGAGAAAGCAGATCGGAGAGGAAATCCGCGACCTTGGTCTGGAAGGACAGATGCAGAAGAAAGGCACGCCGACAATGGGAGGAATCATCATATTCCTTGCCATCATCGTACCGGTACTGCTCTTCGGAGACCTGACGAACATCTATAACTTCCTCTTGATAATCAGCACAATATGGTTCTTCCTTGTAGGATTTGCCGACGATTACATCAAGGTATTCAAGAAGAACAAGGAAGGCATGAGCGAGAAAGGAAAGCTCATCGCGCAGGGACTTCTCGGACTTGCGATCGGTCTTTCGGTATGCTTCAGCGAGGATATCGTGGTCAGAGAAAAGGTCATGGTAGAGGAAGAGATCGTCACAGAAGTATTTGCTGACAGCACAGGAGTCACCGAGGCTCCCGCAACGACTGTAACTGTCGAGAAACATGACGTGATCAAGAGCACAAAGACCACAATACCTTTCGTGAAGGACCATGAATTCGACTACAAGTGGCTGTCACCTTTCAAGGGTGCCTTCGGATGGTACTGCAAATGGGCGATATATGTGCTCATGATCATCATCGTGATCGTAGCATGCTCGAACGGAGTGAACCTTACCGACGGCATGGACGGCCTTGCGACAGGTTCGTCGGCAATCGTCGGAGTCGTTCTCGGAATATTCGCATGGCTCTCCGGAAACATAGTGAATGCAGAATACCTCAACATAATGTACATACCGGGCAGCGGTGAGATCGCAGTGTTCATGGCGGCATTCGTCGGAGCGCTCATCGGCTTCCTCTGGTACAATTCATTCCCTGCACAGGTATTCATGGGCGATACAGGAAGCCTCATGCTCGGAGGAATCATCGGTGTATGCGCAGTCCTTATCAGAAAGGAGCTCCTCCTCCCTATCCTCTGCGGAATCTTCTTTGTGGAAAGCCTCTCGGTACTCATGCAGAGATTCTACTTCAAGTACACGAAGAAGAAATACGGCGAGGGCCGAAGGATATTCAGGATGGCCCCTCTGCATCACCACTATCAGAAGGAAGGCGTTCCAGCGCTGATCCAGTGGCCTAAGAAGGCGCTTCCTGAAGCAAAGATCGTAACAAGGTTCTGGATCATCGGAATGATCCTCGCCGTCATCACAATAGCACTTTTGAAGATAAGATAACAATGTCCAGATTAGTAGTTTTAGGCGGAGGCGAAAGCGGAGTAGGCACCGCAGTCCTCGCAAAGGTTAAAGGTTATGATGTGTTCCTCTCGGATATGGGTAAGATTTCCGAGGATTACGCAGCCATGCTCGACAAGTGGGAGATTCCGTACGAGCAGGGCAGACATACCGAGGATCTCATCCTCAACGCAGACGAGATCGTCAAGAGTCCCGGCATCCCGACCACAGCCCCTATGGTGCAGAAGGTGATGCAGGAGGGCATCAATGTGATTTCGGAGATCGAATTTGCTGGACGTTATGACTCTGCAAAGAAGGTCTGCATCACAGGAAGCAACGGAAAGACGACAACCACATCGCTTATTTATCATCTTCTCAAGGAGGCCGGACTGAACGTCGGACTCGGCGGAAACATCGGAAAGAGCTATGCCTACCAGGTAGCTACGGAGCAGCACGACATCTATGTGCTCGAGCTCAGCAGCTTCCAGCTTGACAATGTATACGATTTCAAGGCAGATATCGCCATCATCACCAACATCACGCCGGACCACCTGGACAGGTACGACCATAAGATGGAGAACTACGTGAAGTCGAAGTTCCGCATCACACGCAACATGTCGAGCGACGACTGCTTCATCTTCTGCTCCGACGACGAGATCACGATCAGACATCTGGACCAGATCGTCCTCAAGGCTCAGAAGCTTCCGTTCACACAGAAGGAAGAGGTGAAGCAGGGTGCATTCGTAAAGGATGACAGGATGATCGTCCGTTACAAGGATGACGAATGCGACATGTACCTTCAGGAGCTTGCTCTCGGAGGAAAGCACAATGTATACAACTCTATGGCTGCAGCCCTTGCCGCTAAGGCCATGGACATCGACAACGAGGCGATCCGCAGCGGTCTTGCCACATTCCAGGCTGTCGAGCACAGACTTGAGAATGTGCTCAGCATCAAGGATGTACTCTACATCAACGACTCGAAGGCGACAAACGTAGACGCAGCATGGTATGCTCTCGAGTGCCAGACCAAGCCTGTGGTATGGATCGTAGGCGGCACAGACAAGGGCAACGACTACGCAAGCCTCATTCCGCTCGCTCAGGAGAAGGTAAAGGCCATGATCTGCATGGGTCTTGACAACAGGAAGTTCCATGAATCGTTTGAAGGCATTGTTCCGGAGATCCACGACGTGACTTCAGCGAAGGATGCCGTCAAGCTTGCAAGCCAGCTGGCTGTATCAGGAGACGTGGTGCTCCTGTCTCCATGTTGCGCAAGCTTCGATCTTTTCAAGAACTACGAAGACAGAGGAAGACAGTTCAAGGAAGCTGTAAGAAACCTTTAGTAATATGGAAAACAACGGGTACACACAGCCGGAGGCCTCCAGAAAGGGCCTCTGGAAACTCATCGACAGAATGGAAGGAGACAAGGTTATATGGATAATCGTTCTCCTTCTTATGCTCATATCGGTGCTCGCCATATTCTCTTCGACTCCCCTTCTGTCTGACGACACCAGGATAGAGATCATGAAGAACCACGGTCTTGTGGCGATATTCGGCTTGGGAGTCATCATAGGTTTGTACAACATCAAGAAGATAGGCCTCTTCCGATTCTTCTCACAATTCGGTTTCATCTTATCGGTGATGCTCCTGAGCATCCTGCTCTGCGAGGTTGATAACGGGTTCATCAAGGCGCAGACGTTGAACGGAGCGACCAGAACATTCGGTTTGTTCGGATTGCAGATCCATGTATATGAGATCGTCAAGGTTGCCATGGTCATGTACCTCGCATGGGCGCATCACGCATATAAACAGGACATGACCGCAATGGAGACAGGACAGGAAAGCACGACATTCGGTCTCGCCAACTGGCTTTCGACAAAAAAGAATCTCGAATTCCTCAGAAAGCCTTTCTGGAAAAGGGTGTTCTATATCTACGGTCCGTCCCTGATAGTATGCGGCATGATAGCCCCTGGAAGTAACTCCAGCGCCATTTTCATCGCCATGATACTGATCGGAACCATGCTTATCGGTGGCGTTCCTTTCAAGGAACTCCTTATGGCCGGAGCGGCTCTTGTCGTGATGGCTTTGTGCCTCTTCGGAATCCATAAGGCCAGCGGCGGAGACTTCATGCCACGACTGAAGACCTTCACATCAAGAATGGAAGCGAGATACGATACTCAGCGACTGGAAAGGTACAAGCTTGAATCAAGAGATTTCTACAAGGCCAGGGACAGCATCAAGCAGCCATATGGAGCCAAGCTTGCAATACACGAAGGCAAGCTCCTGGGCAAAGGCAGCGGCAACAGCACCCAGAAATACTCTGTGACACACATCTATTCAGACTACATGTTCAGCTTCCTGGTGGAGGAATACGGACTGCTTGGAGGCATCCTGATCGTGATACTGTACATAAGTCTGATAGCCAGAAGCTCGATGATAGCCCGTCTGTGCGGCAATGAATTCGCAAGGATCACAATAGGAGGTCTGGCATTCCTGATCACCGGACAGGCATTCATGCACATGTTGGTGAACGTGGACATAATGCCTATGACGGGACAGACGCTCCCTCTGATCAGCGACGGAGCCAGCGCGTTCCTCGTATCATGCGTCGCCTTCGGAGTCATTTTATCGATAAGCAGAATGGCAAAGAAAAAGACGCAGAAGCTTGAAGAAAGCACTGACCTTCATCAGGATGACATCCAGACAAGAATGCAGATACTCGAACAGATTGACGACGCAAACCTTTAGAAGACCATGACACAATACAGGAAAATCAAAGCCATCATAAGCGGAGGCGGAACAGGTGGACACATATTCCCGGCGCTTTCCATAGCCAACAAGCTCAAGGAGCTCAACCCGGAGACAGAGATACTCTTCGTCGGCGCGGACGGACGCATGGAGATGGAAAAGGTCCCGGCTGCCGGTTACAGGATCATAGGTCTGCCAGTGGCAGGTCTTCAGAGGAAGCTTACTCTTTCCAACTTCGCTCTGCCGTTCAAGGTGATAAAGAGCGTCAGCATGGCGAAGAAGGTCATAAGAGAGTTCAAGCCGGACATAGCCATCGGTGTCGGAGGATATGCCAGCGCTCCCCTTCTCTGGGCTGCGACAAGACTTGGCATCCCTACTCTGATTCAGGAGCAGAACGGCTTTGCAGGACTCACCAACAAGATTCTTGGAAAGAAGGCGGACTGCATATGCGTGGCATACGATGGAATGGAAAGGTTCTTCCCGGCAGAGAAGATCGTCTTCACAGGAAACCCTATCCGCAAGGAAATCGTGCCTGCTACAGCTCAGATGAAGGCTGAGGCATATGAGTATTACGGACTCGACCCGCAGAAGAAGCAGCTCTTCATCGTAGGCGGAAGCCTCGGAAGCGGCACCATCAACAATGCCATGAAGAAATGGATCACAGAGGGATGTCCGGGCGGAGAGAACATGCAGATAATCTGGCAGTGCGGCAAATACTACAAGCCGTCCGTTGATGCATTCATGAAGGAGGCTGCAGAAAAAGGACTTGGAGGAGAGACGCTCTCGCGCATCACCCATTCGGATTTCATAAAGAGGATGGATCTGGCTTATGCGGCTGCTGACGTGGTGATCTCACGTTCGGGAGCAAGCTCTATCTCGGAGCTCTGCGCGGCCCACAAGGCAGCGATCTTCGTGCCTTCGCCAAACGTGACAGAGGATCACCAGACGCACAACGCCATGGCTCTGGTGAACAAGGAGGCGGGAATGATCGTGAAGGACAGCGAAGCGGCAGAAAAACTGATGGCAACGGCCTGCGAGCTGATAGAAAACCCTGAAAAGATCGCTCTTATAGAGAAGAATGTGGCGGCGCTTGCGAAAAGCGACGCGGCAATGACAATAGCTGAACACATATACAAGACCATACGATAGGATGAAGAACATATATTTCATAGGAATCGGCGGTATCGGCATGAGCGCCATAGCGCGATACTACAATTTCAAGGGACTGAAGGTAAGCGGATACGACAAGACACCTTCTGAGCTGACTCATGCCCTTGAGTCTGAGGGCATTGAGGTGCATTACGAGGACAACATCGACTTCATCCCGAAGGATGTAGAAGACACTTTGGTGGTCTATACTCCTGCGATCCCTAAGGACATGGGAGAGCTTGTATATGTACAGGAGCATGGATACAGGGTCATCAAGCGTTCGCGCATGCTTGGCGAAATCGCTGAAGGACAGAGATGTCTCGCAGTAGCCGGAACACACGGCAAAACGACCACCAGCACGCTTCTGGCCCACATTTTCCAGGACAGCGAAGAAGGATGTTCAGCTTTCCTCGGAGGTATCTCGAAGAACTATGACACTAATCTGCTTGTAAGCCGAAACGAGACCATCGTAGCGGAAGCGGACGAGTTCGACAGGTCATTCCTGCAGCTGTTCCCGGAGATCGCAGTGATTACATCAATGGATGCCGACCACCTCGACATCTATTCCGACATAAAGAACATGCACGAAGCCTTCAAGGCATTTGCCGGACAGGTAAGCGGCACGGTGATCACAAAGATCGGCCTTCCTGTGACATCGGAAGACACAAAAGCGAATATCCTCAGGTATTCATACGACGACCCGGCCGCAGACTTTTACGCAAGCGAAATCAAGGTCGACGAATGCGGCTACTTCACATTCAAGCTCAACCACCCCGGCGGAGTGATCGAGGACTGCAAGGTCGGAATCCCGGGCTGGATCAATGTAGAGAATGCCGTTGCTGCATCTGCGATCGCCCTCACATACGGCCTCGAGCCTGAAAAGGTAAGGCATGCGCTCGGTACATTCCAGGGCGTGAAGAGACGCTTCGACATCCATGTAAACACGCCTGCATGTTCATACATAGACGATTACGCGCACCATCCGAAGGAAATCGCAGCTGCGATCAGTTCGATGAGGGACATCTTCCAGGGAAGGAAGCTCACGGCAATATTCCAGCCGCACCTCTACACGAGGACAAGGGACTTTGCCGACGAGTTCGCTCAGGCTCTCAGCAATGTAGACAAGCTGATAATGCTGGACATCTACCCTGCGCGAGAAGAGCCGATTCCGGGAGTCACTTCCGAGATCATCTTCGACAAGGTCACCGCACCTGAAAAGGTGATCATGGTGAAGGAGGAGCTGATGGACTACCTCAAGGACGAACCGATTGACACGCTCATCACATTCGGAGCAGGAAACATCGACAGATTCATAGGACCTATCACAGAAATGTTATGTCAAAGACTGTAAGACATATAATAAACGGAGTTTCCGGAGCGCTGCTCGCCGCATGCCTTGTAGTGGCATACATGAGCGGCGTATCATGCCGCGCGCCGTTGAAATGTACCGGTCTGAACGTTGTCATAGCGGACAGCAGCATGAACAGGTTCGTGTCCAAGGCCGATGTGAAGAAGTTCCTGGACAAGGAATATGGCGAATACGTCGGAATGCCTCTTGACAGCATCGACCTTGCGAAGGTAGAGAAGATCATTGACGGCAGAAGCGCCGTGAACAAGAGCGAGGCATATACGACAAGAGACGGAATGCTTAATGTCAAGGTGACGCAAAGGACTCCGGTAGTCAGGTTCCAGAAGAGCGACGGAGGCTTCTATGCCGATGCGGAGGGCTTCCTCTTCCCTCTCCAGAGCAGCTATGCATCCAGAGTGCAGGTAATCGACGGAGAGATACCTTTGAAGGCCAACAGCGGCTACAAGGGAGAGATTACAGACGAAAAGGAAAGGGCATGGCTGGAAAAGGTGATTGACCTGGTCAACTACATGGAGAACAGACGTACATGGAAGGACAAGATCGTACAGATAACAGTCTGCGACGAAGGCGAACTGATCATGGTTCCCCGAGAAGGCACCGAGAGGTTCCATTTCGGGCAGCCAGATGAAATCCATGAGAAGTTCCGCAAGATGGAGAAATACTACACAGCTGTCGTTCCCGCCAAAGGAGAGAAGGAATACAGCGTGGTAAATCTCGAATATGACGGACAGATCGTCTGCAGATAACCGATTGAAATAAGAAAAGAAAAGATATCATGGAAGAAAAGAACATAGTGGCCATTGATCTGGGTACCTCCAAGATCGCCCTTACCGTTGCGAAAGTGAATGGTGAGGATGCTCAGATCATATACTACAAGGAAATCGCGTCAGCCGGCATAAAGTACAGCAGCGTGTACAACATCATGCACGTGACTGACCCGCTTGCCAGGATCATACGTGATGCCGAAGAGGCTCTTGACCTGAAGATCACACAGGCTGTGATCGGAATGCCTAAATATCCGGTACGTCAGGAAAGCAACAGCGCCCTCGTCAAGGACAGAGGCGAAGACAAAGACATCACCGGAGAGGACATAGCAGAGATGAAGAGCTATGCGGAAGATTCATACCCTCTCGAGGATCCTGCAAAAGAGGCGATCTACGGCGCTGTAGCCCAGTCATTCTCTGACGGAGAGAATTTCCAGATCATCGAGAACGACATCATCGGTATGGCCAGCGACACGCTCGAGGGACATTTCAAGATCTTCATCGGCAAGAAGAGCGACCTCAACAAGATCGACAAGGTCATGAAGAAGACCAACGTTTCCGCATGCAAGAAGTACTTCACCGCAGAGACAACAGCGAAGGCGGTACTTACCGAGGCGGAGATGGAGAACGGAGTCGCATTGATCGATTTCGGTGGCGGAAGTACATCTGTGACCATCTACCACGGAAACATCATGCGTCATTATGCTTCGATTCCTTTCGGCGGAAAGAACATCACCGACGACATCAAGAGCGAGTGCCAGATCTCCGAGAGACTTGCGGAGAACATAAAGCTCGCATACGGCGCATGTATGCCGGAGAAGCTCCAGAGCCTCAGCGAGAAGGTGCTCCATATCAGAAGCAACAATGCTGAGCCGGACAAACAGGTCACTGTAAAATACCTTTCAGAGATCATCACAGCCCGCATCGAGGAGATCATGATGGCAATGCTTTATGAGATCAATGAAAGCGGATTTGCAGACATGCTCCGCAGCGGAATCGTGATCACAGGAGGATGCGCTCAGACAGCCAATCTCGGAAGCTTCATCTACGAACTTTCCGGATACAGAGTAAGGACAGGATATCCTCAGGCACGCATTTCAGTAAGCGGATGCGACGGAATCAAGGATACCACGGCCGCCACTTCTCTTGGCTTGATCATGGCGGCGAAGGAAGAGCAGTGCATCGTGAACTGCGCAGTTCCTAGAAATGAAGGCAACTGCGAAGGTCTCGTCATTGAAACAGCAGATGAAAATCCTGAGGAAGGCAACATCTGGACCATAACTGAGCCGGAAATCCCGCAGGAGCGTGAACCGGAATCGGAGCCTGCAGAAGGAGAACTTTTCGCAGACGAGCAGATAGAGAAGGTGATCCCAGAAAAGAAGCAGAAGAAGAGCATCTTCAATGTACTCTGGACCAAGGCGAAGAAAGTGACAGAAGAAGCTAAGGAAAAGACCGGAAAGCTTCTTGATGAGATAAGCGAGGAAGAAGTCTGATAACCGACAAGAGATAAAGCAATGACTGATTTTATAGATACTAACGATATCGTCCCTACCGACTGGGTACCTGAGAATTCGATAATCAAGGTGATCGGAGTCGGCGGCGGAGGCTGCAACGCAGTCAACTACATGTACCATCAGCACATCGAAGGATGTACCTTCATCGTGTGCAACACCGACGCACAGGCCCTCAACGCCTGCGACGTTCCTGTCAAGATCCAGCTCGGCGAAGGACTTGGAGCAGGCTGTAACCCTACAGAAGGCCGAAATGCAGCACTGAACTCACAGGAGGAGATCGCGGAGAAGGTCATAAACAGCAAGACAGAGATGCTCTTCATCACTGCCGGAATGGGCGGTGGAACAGGAACAGGAGCAGCTCCGGTGATCGCTGCAATGGCCAAGAAGAAGGGCATCCTCACCGTAGGAGTCGTGACAATTCCGTTCAAGAGCGAGGGTAACGAGTCGATGTCAAAGGCTATCGACGGCATCAACGAGCTTGAGAAGAATGTAGACAGCCTCATTATCATCAACAACGAGAAGATCTACAAGGAATACGGTGACCTCCTCATCCAGGACGCGTTCCCTAAGGCTGACGAGGTGCTCGCAACAGCTGTGAAGGGCATTACCGACATCATCAAGAAGGGAGGTTTCATCAATGTGGACTTCAAGGACGTGAAGGCAATGATGACAAACAGCGGCATGGCCCTGATGGGCTGCGGAACCGGTTCTGGCAAGAACAGGATCCAGAATGCAGTGAAGCAGGCTATGGACTCCCCTCTCCTGAATGACTTCGACATCAAGACAGCAAAGAACGTACTTATCAACATCACCGTCGGAGACAATGCCGATGGACTCCAGATGAGTCAGCTTGAGGAGATCGACAAGCTGATCAAGGAATACACCGGCAACGCCAACAACTTCAAGAGAGGTATCGTGCTTGACCATGATCCGGATTTCGGAGACAAGGTAAGCATCACTGTGATCGCAACCGGCTTCAAGATGGCCCGCATCATCGAGATCACCGAAGGTAACATGGGAAACATCATTTCCATCGACAGCAACTTCACATACAGGAAGAATGAAGGCGCGACGGAAGATGGCATCGAACTTCCTGAGGTAAGAAGCCAGAAGATCGGCTACAACCATACCGCAATCAGGAAGAGAATCGCCTTTGAGGAAGGCCGCAAGCCGGCTCTTCTTATAAGCGAAGGCGAGGATAAGAGCGAGCTTGAGAACACTCCTGCAATCAAGAGAATAGCAGGAAGAAACAAGGAATAGAAATTTTTATTATTTTTGCGCCCGATTAAAACTGAAGATTATGGAACGCAAGACAAGGGTTAGATTTGCCCCTTCTCCAACAGGTCCTCTCCACATGGGTGGTGTAAGGACCGCACTTTACAATTATCTCTTCGCAAAGCAGCGTGGAGGAGACTTCATCATAAGGATTGAAGACACTGACTCTCAGAGATTTGTCCCTGGAGCAGAAAAATATATCATCGAGGCGCTGAACTGGTGCGGCATTGTTCCTGACGAGGGAGTGGATGCTGCAGGAAACGTTGTGGAGACCGCTTCAGAGCGTCATCCGCATGCACCTTACAGACAGAGCCAGAGAAAGCCTATCTACCGCCAGTATGCCGAGCAGCTCGTTGCCGGAGGATATGCATACTATGCATTCGACACAGCTGAAGAGCTTGGCGCAAAGCGTGCCGAGATGGAGGCAAACGGCCAGACATTCATCTACAACCAGACAACACGTCTTGGTCTTCGCAACTCCCTTTCAATGCCTGAGGCAGAGTGGAAGGAGCTCCTCGAGACCCGCACAGACTGGACTATCCGCTTCAAGATGCCTGAGAACAGGGTCGTGAAGATGGATGACCTCATCCGCGGACATGTAGAGGTAAACACAGACACACTCGATGACAAGGTGCTCTGGAAGAGGGCTGACGAGCTTCCTACATACCACCTCGCCAACATCGTGGACGACCACCTCATGGAGATCACTGAGGTAATCCGCGGCGAGGAGTGGCTTCCTTCGCTTCCTCTCCACTACCTTCTTTATGAGGCATTCGGATGGACAGAGACACAGCCACGCTTCGCTCACCTTTCGCTTCTTCTGAAGCCGGACGGAAAGGGCAAGCTCAGCAAGCGCGACGGAGACCGCCTCGGCTTCCCTGTATTCCCGCTCAAGTGGGTCAATGCAGAGGGTGAGGTATCACGCGGATACCGTGAGGACGGCTACTTCCCTGAGGCATTCGTGAACCTTCTCGCAATGCTCGGATGGAACCCAGGTAACGATCAGGAGATCTTCTCGCTTGAGGAGCTCGTTGCAGCGTTCTCGCTCGAGAGAGTCGTGAAGTCAGGAGCACGTTTCAACGCTGACAAGGCAAAGTGGTACAACAAGGAGTACCTCCGCACAAAGAGCGTCAGTGAGCTTACTGACCTCTATATCCCTATGCTCGAGGAAAAGGGCTTCAAGATCGTAGACTGCCCAGCATGCGCGCTCACAGCCGGATCTGAGATGACTCCTTCAGGAGCCGACTTCGAGAACAAGATCTTCTCACGCCAGTATGTGGAGAGAATCGTAGCTCTGATCCAGGAGAGAGCCACATTCGTTGCTGACTTCTGGGATATCGCCCCATACCTCTTCGTCGCTCCTGTAGAGTTCGTGGAGAAGGATGCTGCCAAGTTCTGGAAAGAGGAGAACTACACTCTCGCGCTTCAGGTTGCGGACTTCATCCTCGGCTTCGAGGGAGAGTTCACAAAGGAATCACTCGAGGGACCGCTTGAGGAGTACATCCGTGGTAACGAGTGGCCTATGGGTAAGGTGATGAACTGCCTCCGCCTGGCCATGGTCGGTGGCTCGAACGGTCTTGGCATCGCTGACATCGTTACCCTCATCGGCAAGAAGGAGTTCTCAAAGAGAATCGACTATATCAAGAGCAAGCTTTGCTAAAAGCGTGGGGCACAACGCCCTGAAAATCAACATATTAAACAGATATTGGTGGGTTATTTTGCCCACCAATATCTGTTTAATCCACTATAATTCAATAATTTACGCTCCACACAGAAATTCTTCTGACCGTATCCATAATGTTCATTGATGCGATGTCAGGCTCCATCGCTGAGGAGAGCGGCATATTCACAGGAGAAATTGGATGTATGGAAAGAAATACAGGGAGGCTATCCACTTCCGAACATCCGCATAAGGCTACGACCGGGATGTTCTGCAAAGCAGCTCTTCGGGCCACAACATACGGAAGCTTTCCTGTAAGAGTCTGGCTGTCGATACGTCCTTCGCCGGTAATTACGAGATCTGCATCTTTTATGGCATCTTCAAAATGGACAGCATCAAGGACCATGTCCGCTCCCCTGCTTATCTCTGCCTTCAAGAATGCCTTCAATGCTCCTCCAAGACCTCCAGCGGCTCCGGCGCCAGGCATATCTGTCACGTCAACTCCAGTAATCTGAAATATTATCCGGGCAAAATGTCTCATGCCCCTGTCAAGCTGCTCGACCATTTCCGGGCTCGCTCCCTTTTGAGGTCCATAGACATACGCCGCCCCATCAGGTCCGCAGAAAGGCGAATCGACGTCGCAGGCGACAATGAATTCCGATTCACTCAGAGCGGGATGGACATTGGAACAATCTATTGAAGATATCCGGCCCAAGGCTTCTCCACACCCTTTCAGAATGTTTCCTGCAGAATCCATGAACCTGTATCCCAATGCCTCCAGCATGCCTGTGCCGGCATCGTTTGTGGCGCTTCCCCCAATGCATATCATGAACCTGCGGCATCCCTTGTCCAATGCATCCGCTATCAGCTGGCCTGTGCCGTATGTGGACGCAAGGAGAGGATTCCTTTCTTCCGGAGCAAGAAGGGTAAGGCCGCTCGTCCTGGCCATCTCTATGACCGCAGTCGAGCCGTCAATCAAGGCATATTCGGCCTCAACAGGCCTTCCAAGCGGATCGCTGACCATGAGCCTCACCGGCTTGCCTCCCAATGTCGTCATGAGCGCCTCCATGCTTCCTTCGCCTCCGTCCGCTACCGCAAGCTTAACGACATCGCAGCCCGGCATAGCATCATGGATCCCTTTTTCTACAGCATCCGCAACCTGCCATGAAGACAGGCAGCCCTTGAATGAATCCGAAGCCACGACAACTTTATGCATGATTGACAAGATTTCCACAAATATAATTTTAATTTTAATTCCATAAACGTAAATTTGCACTCATTATATGCTTGAAGGAAGATGCAGCTGTCTTTTCGAGCAAGCAAAACGAGTCGATAAATCTTTATATATCAAACAATATGAAAATCGGAATCTGCAACGACCACGCAGGAGTGGAGTACAAGAACAAGCTGGTTGAGTATCTTACCGGCAAGGGTTATGAAATGGTGAACTTCGGTACAGACACTACCGACAGCATGGACTATCCGGACGTAGCTCATCCTCTCGCTGAGGCAGTAGAGTCAGGTAAGGTAGACCTCGGAATCGCATTCTGCGGCACTGGAAACGGCATCGGCATCACCCTCAACAAGCACCAGGGCATCCGCGCAGGCCTCTGCTGGACTCCTGAGATCGGCAAGCTCATCAAGCAGCACAACAACGCCAATGTACTTGTAATGCCTGCAAGATTCATCTCATACGAGACAGTTGTGGAGATCACAGATGCATGGCTCACAGAGGAGTTCGAGGGCGGACGTCACCAGACCCGCATCGACAAGATGACCTGCTGCTGCAAATAATCATTACAGATGGAAATAAGCGCAAAGATCCTTACTCCGGAAGACGACTTCATCTCAAGAAACATTGAAGACTATCCGGAGGGGATAATCATCCCCATAAACAAACCATACAGATGGACATCGGCGGACGTGATCAGAAAGGTCAAGTACGCCGCTATCCGTCATTTCGGCAAGAAGAACCTCAAGGTCGGCCATGCAGGAACATTGGACCCGCTTGCGACCGGAATCCTGCTCGTATGCATCGGAAAGGCCACAAAGCTCGCCGAATGGCTCCAGTCACATCACAAGGAATATATCGCAGGTGTGACATTCGGAGCGACAACCCCTTCCTATGACCTCGAGAAGGACATCGACAGGTTCTTTCCATATGAGCATATCACCGCAGAAGCTGTGACAGAAGTTCTTCCGTCCTTCATCGGTGAGCAGGATCAGGTAGCGCCGCTTTTCTCCGCAAAGTCCGTGGACGGGGTACGAGCATACGAACTTGCCCGCAAGCTCCACAAGGAGGGCAAGACTCTGGACGAGGCGGCCCAGGAGCTCATCAGGACATCAAGGATCAACATCACCGAGCTGGAGCTGATGAAGTTTGAAGAAGCATCCTCTGACATGGATGGTTTTGAAAACAACCCCTCCCACGCCATAGGCGCGGGCCCCACCCCCTGCGGCCAGGGGGGTAGCACGGTTTTCAAAACCACCATGCCCGAGGAGGTGGCATCCGAAAAGACTTCAGATGCGTCCAGCAGAATCAATGTGACAGACAACTCTGCCCTCGGGCTTCCACGTGCCGAGATAAGGATGGCCTGCAGCAAAGGCACATATGTACGTGCATTCGCCCGCGACCTCGGTGAAGCTCTCGGCAGCGGCGCGCATCTGGACTCGCTCCAGCGCAGCCGCAGCGGCATATTCCGCATAGAAAACGCCCTGACCGTCGAGCAGACCGTCTCCCTCCTCGCAAACTAGCAAATAGTGCTGGCGAGCAATCGCCTGACAATCAGCAATATACAAAAACCGCGTGCTCCCCAATGACGGCACGCGGTTTCAGCAAAGAATTAAAAATCAAATAGTTAAGCGGCAGGAACATGAAGGCTACAGGAACATATTCGTACAGAAACATCTGGAAGGTAGCATACCCTATCCTGATAAGCCTGGTGATGGAGCAGATGATCGGCTTGACCGACACGGCCTTCCTCGGAAGAGTCGGCGAGGTAGAGCTGGGAGCATCGGCCATAGCCATCGTATACTATATGGTCCTGTTCATGATCGGATTCGGATTCAGCATCGGAGCCCAGATCATCATCGGCCGACGCAACGGAGAAGGACGCTTCAAGGATACCGGCAAGGTCTTCTGGAACGGCCTGTATTTCGTGCTCGGACTTTCCGGAATCATCATTCTGCTTTCGGAACTGTTCACCCCATGGATGATGAAGTTCATGGTGTCGTCGACGGCTATTTATGACGCCGCGCTCAGCTATGTAAGATGGCGACTGCCGGGCATGGTATTCGCCTTCTGCACGGCCATGTTCCGAGCATTCTATGTCGGAACGACACAGACCAAGACATTGACACTCAACTCAATAGTTATGGTTCTGTCAAATGTGGTCTTCAACTACATCCTCATATTCGGAAAGTTTGGAATACCGGCCCTTGGCATAACCGGAGCGGCTATCGGATCGAGCCTTGCCGAGCTGGTCTCGCTCATATTCTTCATTATATACACACGCGTGGGATGTGACCGCAGGAAATATGGTCTTGACAAAGCTGCCCGTTTCGAGAAGGATGAGCTGAAATCCATGATGCCTGTATGCACATGGACAATGATCCAGCATACTATTTCGATTTCGACATGGCTGATCTTCTTCCTGTACATCGAGCATCTGGGAGAAAGGGCTCTCGCGATCTCGAACATCACCAGAAGCGTCTCCGGCCTCATCTGGGTCGTGCTCCAGGCATTCTCATCGACATGCAGCACCCTTGTCAGCAACATAATCGGAGAAGGCCATCAGGACAAGGTTCCATCGCTCATCAAGCGTATCCTCAAGCTTTCATACGGCATCGTGAGCGTCATGATAATTCTCTTCTGCCTCTTCCCTGAGGCGATCGCACGGATCTACACAGACATTCCTGACCTTATAACCGCATCAGTTCCGGCCATGGTAGTCATGTGCTCGTCATACTTCCTTGCTGTCGGAGGGCAGGTCTTCTTCCTCGCAGTATCGGGCACAGGAAGCACCAAGACGGCCTTCAGGCTCGAACTCATCGCCCTGGCCGTATACATGATATACTGCACGGTAATCATAGGAATAATGAAGCTCGACGTTGCCATATGCTGGACCGCCGAGCATGTATATTCAGGAGCCCTTCTCATCTGCAGCTGGTGGTACATCCGCAGCGGCAGATGGAAGAACCGATCGATCTAGACAAGACGGTAGTTCTTGATCTCTTTAGTCAGAACATAATCCACAGGATACTTTGCCTTTGAAGCGGCAATACGACGAGCAAGATCGAGGGCGAACTGATCGCCTTCGTCGACAAGCTTGAGGAGGTTGTCTGTACATACATGTTCAAGCAGGAGATGGAAGCCGTGGCCATGGTCATGATGGCGCAGATGGCAGAGCTCGTGAAGCAGGACATAGTCCTGAAGGACACGAGGGAGTCGGACTATGTTAAGATTCAGATTTATGTTTCCCTTGGCTGAACAGCTGCCCCAGTTTGTGGCGTTATGCTTGATAGTCACCTTATTATACAGGAAATCATAACGGTTTGCAAGCATGAGCATACGCGGCGGGAGTTCCTTTTTCGCCTGCTTTCGCAAAGCCTCTACCTCCGCATCTGTAGGCACATATACATCCTTGAACTTCTCCTTCTGCTTGGCTATGGTCTCGATGACCCAGTCGCGTCGTGCCTGGAAAAAAAGAGTCGCCGCTGCATACGGAACCACATACGGCACCGTCACGCTGACGCCCTTTACAGGATGAACCCTTATGCTCATACGGCTGCTGCGGACGCTCTTACGGAACGTCACCTCCCCTATCTCCGGGTCCATATATATCTTTTCTCCTCTTGCCATGGATTATTCTCCGAAACGATATCTTATAGAAAGGGACGGAAGACCTCCGAATATGACTCCTCCCCCGTAAAAACTTACCGAACCGCTCACAAAGGCTGCTCCGACTGTCGGCCTCATGTCCAGCGAGATCTGAAGCGGGAAGTCGAATGTATATTCAAGCCCCACTTGCGCTCCAAGAGCTAGATAAAAACCAAGACCGGCCCCTCCGACCTTGGCAGCTGGGCCCGCATAAAATCCCCACTCTCCTCTGGATGTCCACAGCGGACGGGCAATCATGAAATCATATGCCGCCGCCATATTCACCAACTGTATAAGCTCATACCCCATGTCGACTTCGAGAAAATCGCCGCTGGGCCCTATGCCATGCTCATAACTCACCTGCCATTCCGTACCCATTCTCACGCCAAGAGCCCTCGGCTGCGCGGAGGCAGTCAAGGCTGAAACAGTAAACATAGCCGCTAGTATGACTTTTCTGATGATATTCATATTGCTTGTCCGCAAAGGTATGAAAAGAATCATAAAAACTTTCAACATTTATATCAATAAATTTTAACCGAATGCGTTGTATTCTCGGATTTTATGTCTATCTTTGCGCCCGCAAAATCCCGCTAGTCGGGTACTGCACAAAAATTACAAATTATTAACCTCTAATTTTTTCTAAAGATGGCTGAATATTTAGCACCAGAGAAAAAACAGGAGCTTTTCGCGAAGTACGGAAAGTCTAATACTGACACAGGTTCTCCAGAGAGCCAGGTGGCATTATTTTCCTACCGTATCGCTCACCTTACCGAGCATCTTAAGAACAACAAGCACGACTACTCTACTCGTCGTTCACTTCTTAAGCTTGTAGGTAAGCGTCGTCGTGTACTTGATTATCTCAAGTCAGTTGACATCGAGAGATACAGAGCTATCGTTAAGGAGCTTGGTCTCCGTCGATAAGCTACATCATAGTAGGAACCGACGAAGGGGGAGCACTCAGATCACGCATTTGGGTTTCCCCCTTTTTTCACGCAAAGACGCTTCCTGGGCGCAAACAAATCAACCTGCGGCGCCCCATGGAGCAGAACAATATATAATACGTAACTGTATATAGAAGCCCGCGGGCTTCGTATGGGCGGAAAATGATCAATTAAAAATGACTCCCATAGGGGGAGGCAGGTTGAAAACGTAAACTAATGAATATCGTAAAAAAGACAATCGAATTATCCGACGGAAGGGTAATCGAAATCGAGACCGGTAAGCTCGCAAAGCAGGCTGACGGTTCAGTAGTAGTCAAGATGGGCGGCACAATGCTCCTCGCAACCGTAACATGCGCAAAAGACGCAAAGGATGACGTTGACTTCATGCCTCTCCAGGTAGACTACAAGGAGAAATATGCATCTGCAGGTCGTTTCCCTGGCGGATTCATGAAGCGTGAAGGAAAGGCTTCCGACTATGAAATTCTTATCGCACGCCTCGTAGACCGTGCCCTCAGACCACTTTT
This sequence comes from Bacteroidales bacterium, assembly GCA_017556765.1. Classification (GTDB taxonomy): domain Bacteria; phylum Bacteroidota; class Bacteroidia; order Bacteroidales; family UBA932; genus Cryptobacteroides. Next base: position 208 of record JAFYME010000075.1, on the reverse strand, counting down.
CCCTGAGGATTTCCACGCAGAGGTTTTCGTTAACGTAAACCTTATCTCTGCCGAGAAGGACATCCAGCCGGATGCTCTCGCAGGTCTCGCGGCATCATCAGCTCTTGCTGTCAGCGACATTCCTTTCGAGGGTCCTATCTCAGAGGTACGCGTTGCGCGTATCGGCGGTGAGTTCAAGATCAACCCTAACTTCAGCGAGATGGCTGAC
>JAFYME010000074.1 GCA_017556765.1 Bacteroidales bacterium | reverse complement strand
TAGAGGAGTGGAAGACTATCAATCCTAACCTCTAATCGGTCATTTGATTGAGAATATATCCCTTTCAGGCACTGTCCTGAAGGGGGTTTTTCGTTTATAGGGCTCAAAAATCAAGAAAAATGCAATTTTTTTCAAAAAAAGTTTTGCACTTTTATTTTTTGTGCCTATATTTGCAATCCCAAATGAGGGAAACCAAAATAATCGGGGTGTGGCGCAGTTGGTTAGCGCATCTGGTTTGGGACCAGAGGGTCCTGTGTTCGAGTCACAGTACCCCGACATTTTCAGAAAGCAACTACTTGGATTTCAAGTGGTTGCTTTTTTCATATCCTGTATTTTGCTCTGCAATACTATTTTTATTAACTTTACACGTTGAATCGAAGATTCGCAGGTACGATAAAAACTAGAAAAACTACAGATATGAAATTACATCTTACCCTCGGGCTTACCCTTGCTATGGCGGCCCTCGTTTCATGTGCAGACAATGCACAGGTCGGCGTCCTTACAGAACCGACAAGCGCGACAACCAACTTCCCTGGATCGGAGTATCCTAAGATCAATCCTGACCTCAGCGCTGTCTTCCGCAACGACATGCCGGATGCTCAGTCGGTTGCAGTCAATGTGGGCGGAAAGAATTATCAGATGACAAAGGGAGAAGACGGAATCTGGGAGGTGACTACAGACCCTCTTGTGCCAGGTTTCCACTATTATACAATGAATGTGGACGGAAAGCGTATCGCTGACCCTAACAGTCGTCAGTTCTTCGGCTCTTTCTACTGGTCAAGCGGTATTGAGGTGCCTGAGGCCGGAGTGGACTATTATCTCGAGAAGGATGTTCCTCATGGTGCAATAGAGATCGTAAGATATGATTCAAAGCTGACAGCTGCTGTCAGGGAGTGCTATGTCTATCTTCCTCCTCAGTATATCTCCGAGCCTGAGCGTCGTTTCCCTGTGCTTTACCTCATGCATGGTGCCGGTGAAAATGAGACAGGTTGGGCGACTCAGGGAATGATGCGCGACATCATGGACAATCTCATCGCGGCAGGTGAGTGCGAGCCTATGATCATCGTATGTGAGCATGGTGTGGCTCAGCTTGCGGGTGTCGAGCCAGCCGGCGGCTTCAACCTTTTCAACTTCGATGCATTCGAGAAGGTGATGGTGGAGGAGAGCGTTCCGTTCTTCGATTCGCACCTGCGTACGCTCACAGACCGCGACAACCGTGCGATCTGCGGACTTTCACTCGGCGGATTCCAGTCATATACGATCGGTCTCAACCATCCTGACCTCTTCGGCTGGATCGGTGGCTTCAGCGGCTCAGGCCGTGGTCCGGGCGACCGTCGTGACGCAGAAATGTATCCGAAGTCTCTCAACGACGACTATCATCTTCTTTACATAAGCATCGGTACAGACGAGCCTGCAGGCATGTATCAGGGCATATATGACCTTCATGTAGCGCTTGACAGCCTTGGCGTCAACCATGTATATTATGAGTCTCCAGGTACAGGCCACGAGTGGCTCACATGGCGTCGTTCGCTCCATCAGTTCGCCCCAATGCTCTTCAAGTAGAATATGATACAGGCAAAAGGCATAGAAAAATCATTCGGCAGCCTGAAGGTGCTGAAGGGAGTCGGCTTTGAGGTCGCAAAGTCGGAGGTTGTCTCGATAATGGGAGCCTCCGGAGCCGGAAAGTCGACTCTCCTGCAGATACTGGGTACATTGTCGACACCGGATGCGGGATCGCTTGTGATAGACGGGATCGATGTGCTGTCCCTCTCAAGCAAAGCGCTGGCTGATTTCAGAAACCGCAAGATAGGCTTCGTCTTCCAGTTCCACCACCTTCTTCCGGAGTTCACGGCGCTTGAAAACGTCATGATACCGGCATTCATCGCCGGCCGTTCGAAGAAGGACGCGGAGGAGGCTGCGAAGGCTTTGCTGACGGACCTCGGTCTGGCTGAGCGCTTTACGCACAAGCCGTCCGAGCTTTCCGGAGGCGAGCAGCAGCGTGTCGCTATCGCAAGGGCCTTGATCAACAAGCCTGCTGTGCTTTTTGCTGACGAGCCGTCAGGAAACCTCGATTCCAGGACCAAAGAGGAGCTCCATAAGCTGTTCTTCACGCTCAGGGACAAATATGGCCAGACCATAGTGATCGTCACGCATGATCCGGACCTTGCCGGGATGTGCGACAGGTCTCTTTTCATGAGGGACGGACAGTTTGAATAGTCGAGACTCCCGGTCAAGCCGGGGAGGACGAAGCAACATCTGTATGAGTGTTTTCAGATTCAAGAGGTTTGAAGTGGTGAATGAACGCAGTGCCATGAAGGTGAATACCGACGGGGTGCTGCTTGGCGCCGCCATGACCATATTGCCGGAAGACAGACGTTTTCTGGACATCGGTACCGGAACAGGAACGATAGCTTTGATGGCAGCTCAGAGGTCTTTTGCTGAAGTTCGCGATGATGTCAGGATAGATGCAATAGATATCGACGAGCCCTCAGCAAGTGAAGCGGCGATGAATTTTGCGAAATCTCCATGGTCCGAAAGCCTGAAGGCCCATAACATGTCGCTTGATGATTTTGCTGTATCATCGCAAAGTCCATACGACCTGATCTTCTCGAATCCACCGTATTTCGAAGACTCTCTTACTGCTCCGGATGAGCGTAAAAGTACGGCCAGACATACTTCTGACGGCCTTTCCTACAGGGACATATTTGATTTTGCATCAGAAAGACTGACTGAAAAAGGACGTGTGTCTTTCGTCCTGCCGGCCGATCAGGAAGCGGCCCTGTGCAGGTATGCCCGCATGTCGGGATTCCATCTTTTCCGAATCCTTCGCGTCAGAACCATACCGCGCAAGCAGCCTGCGCGCATCATAGCTGAGTTCGCCCGTGAAAGATGCGGACAGCCGGCGGACACGATACTTACTATACAAGATGAGGGAAAGTATACCCAAGAGTATCTTTCCCTCACACATGATTTCTATCTTTTTGCCTGACTATTGCCTTGGACCAGGTACATGGAGTCTTCTGACCTGGAGTCTTCTGAATTTCTCTTCTCCTACATAGAGTTTTGCGAGTTTCGTGACAGACAATACTTTTTCATATTTTGCGCTTGCCTGGCTCTCTATATTAGCCTGCTGTTTCAGTGCATCCTGATAGGCATCGAGAAGTTTGGAGATCTCTTTCTCGGACTTGCCTGCTGAAACGGCGTCCTCGAGGGCCTTGAATGACTGGAATACCTTGCGCACAGCCTCGTCTCTTTCCTTGTCCACCTGATTGTACACCGGCCAGAAAGCCTGGGCTTCTTCAGGAGTTATACCCATTTCCATGGTAAGGAATGCGATCTTCTCGCTCATGATCCTTTGCTTCCAGTCTCCCTGACTGTTGTTTGCTGCATGAGCGGATGTCAACACGAGTGCTGACAAAAAGAATGAAAGTATGATGAATTTTTTCATAGTGGTGCTATTTGAAAATTTCTATCTCTTCTGGTGTGATTCCGCTGTAGATCAGATATTCAATGATATCTTCCGCTGCGATCTCTGCATCCGCGATCTGATCCATGGTGTCGTAGTATTCTACATTCATGGAGCTGTGCGAGAATACAAGATAGTCTTCCTGAGTGAAATCTTCTGCCGGTGTGAACTTCTGAAGGAAGAATGTGCCGGCGGCTACTAGGAATACGAACACAGCTGCGATAGATGCATAAGGCACGAGCCTGTGCAGCAGAGGTGTCTGCTGCGGCTGAGCGATATGCTTCATATCAGCCTTGAATGACTCGAAGTAGCCTTCCGGAACTGCGTAAGGCTTGCTTCTGAGGCCGGAATTTTCGGCAAGTATGTCACGTTTCTTATTGTCCATATGCAAGTTAGACACTTTAAAATGTGAAAGGTTTATAATGTGCGTATAAAATTTATCTTTAGAAAATCTTCTGCAGGTCGTCCTTGATCTTGTTGTAGGCATGATGGTACGATGCCTTCAATGCTCCGACTGTCGTATCTGTGATTTCGGAAATCTCCTCGTATTTCATTTCGTCGAAATATCGGAGGCTGAAGACTATCCTCTGTTTTTCAGGAAGGCGTTGTATTGCCTTGTGCAGTTCCCTCTGCATCTGGTCTCCGTTGAAGGATGTGTCCTCGTCGATCTTCCTTTCAAGTATTCCGGACGCGGAATCCAGAGAAACAAGGGCCTTGAATTTCTGTTTCCTCAGGTGATTCAGGACTTCGTTTGTCGCAATCCTGTACAGCCATGTGTAGAGTCTGGCTTCGCCTCGGAAGTTCGGCAGTGCGGCCCATATCTTGATGAATATGTCCTGAAGAAGGTCGTTGGTGTCTTCATGTGAGCACAGAAAACGGCGTACATGCCAATAGAGCCTTTCGGTATATGCATCTACGATGCCGTTGAAAGCCACTTCCTGCTGTCCGCTGTTATAGAGTTCTATGATCCTATCGTCTGTCACGCTAAATAAGACACTCAAAAACCAATATGGATTAAAACAAAAATAGAGAAAAATTTTCTTAATTTACTATCTTTGCACCGATTATATATATAAGATGAAGAATACAAGAAACTTTTGCATCATTGCGCATATCGACCACGGAAAAAGTACCCTCGCGGACAGAATGCTCGAGGTTACGGATACATTGAATGCGCGTGATATGGAAAATCAGGTCCTTGATTCCATGGACCTCGAGAAGGAGAAGGGCATCACGATCAAGAGCCATGCGATCCAGATGGACTATATGTATAAAGGTGAGAAGTATACTTTGAACCTTATCGACACTCCGGGCCATGTGGACTTTTCATATGAGGTGTCTCGCGCAATTGCTTCCTGCGAGGGAGCACTGCTTGTCGTAGACGCAACGCAAGGTATTCAGGCTCAGACAATTTCAAATCTTTACCTTGCAATCGAGCATGATCTCGAAATCATTCCGGTGCTTAACAAGATCGATGTAGAGTCGGCCATGATCGATGTCGTTACCGATCAGGTAGTGGACCTTATCGGCTGCAAGCCGGAGGATGTCCTGCTTGCATCGGGAAAGACCGGTGACGGTGTGAAGGAGGTCCTTGATGCCATCATCGAGAGGATCCCGGCGCCTCAGGGCGATCCTGAAGCTCCTCTTCAGGCCCTTATCTTCGACTCTGTCTTCAACTCTTTCAGAGGTATCATCGCATACTTCAAGGTGGTGAACGGATCTATCAGGAAGGGTGACAAGGTGAAGTTCTTCAATACAGGAAAGGAATATGAGGCCGACGAGATCGGTGTTCTCAAGATGAAGATGCACCCTCGTGACGAGATTCCATGCGGAAGCGTAGGATATATCATATCTGGTATCAAATCAGCGGTCGAGGTGAAGGTCGGAGATACCATCACGCACCTCAGCAGGCCGTGCAGCGAGGCTATCGCCGGCTTCGAGGAAGTGAAGCCTATGGTCTTTGCGGGTATGTATCCGGTAGAGACAGACCAGTATGAGGAGCTCAGAGCCTCATTGGAGAAGTTCCAGCTCAATGATGCGTCATTTGTATTCGAGCCAGAGTCGTCTCTTGCCCTCGGATTCGGTTTCCGCTGCGGTTTCCTCGGACTTCTTCACCTTGAGATCGTTCAGGAACGTCTTTTCAGAGAGTTCAACATGGACGTGATCACAACAGTTCCGAACGTATCATATAAGGTATATACTACCCAGGGAGAGGTCCTCGACGTGCACAATCCGTCCGGACTGCCTGCACCTACCCTTATTGACAGGATTGAAGAGCCTTACATCAGGGCCCAGGTCATCTCGCGTTCGGATTATTATGGACCTATCATGAAGCTTTGCCTTGACAAGAGAGGTATACTCATAAACCAGCATTATCTGACTTCGGACCGCCTCGAGCTTACATACGAGATGCCGCTTTCAGAGATCGTCTTTGACTTCTATGACAAGCTTAAGTCAATATCCAAGGGATATGCTTCGTTTGACTATCATGTGATCGGCTTCAAGGATGCGAAGCTTGTGAAGCTTGATATTCTTCTCAACGGAGATCCTGCCGACGCCCTTTCGTCGCTCATCCATGCAGACCATGCGTATGATTTTGGACGCAAGATGTGCGAGAAGCTTAAGGAGCTGATTCCGCGCCAGCAGTTCGACATCGCGATCCAGGCTGCAGTCGGAGCAAAGATCATCGCCCGCGAGACTGTGAAGGCTGTCCGAAAGGATGTGACCGCGAAGTGTTACGGTGGTGACATCAGCCGTAAGAGAAAGCTCCTCGAGAAGCAGAAGCAGGGTAAGAAGAGGATGCGCCAGATAGGTACAGTCGAAGTGCCGCAGAGCGCTTTCATGGCAGTCTTGAAACTTGACTAAAAACAAAAAAGGGAAATCATCACGACTTCCCTTTTTTGTTTCTCATTTGTGAATGAGTGTCTTCTGACGGATCTCGTAGGAATTGCACATTTTCTTAGAAAATCGAGATCCGCAGATTGAGACGAATAAGATTCTTAACCGAATGCAAATGTCGTCATTGATAGCGATACTGTGGTTGTCGATTTTGTTGTTTTTACAGTTGTTTTACGTGTTGTAGGGCCCTGTAGGGCCGTTTGGGAAAAATTTGAACGAATATGAAAAGTCTGATTTATTCACTGAATCTTAAGACAATGCCGCTCTCTTTGGCAGGAGTTTTACTCGGTGCTTTTTTGGCCGTGGCTGATTTCCATGTCCATTGGACTGTAGTTGCGGCTGTTATTTTTGCTGCGGCGGCGCTTCATGTATATCATCATACCGGAAACAAGATCGCTTTGGCGCCTTCAGTGATTTTTGCTGTTCTGTCCGTTTATTTTTCGTTCGGGAAGATTCTGCTCCTGGAGTCGTTGCTACTGCTCCTGTTTACGTATTTTATCATGAGATTTGCGGCTGGCTTCTTGTCGACAGGCAAGGGCAGGATAGCAGATGCAGCTGTGCTTACTCTTCTGACAGGACCTGTGGCTGTCTTTGGCACATACTATCTGTGTTCACATTCTTTCGGTTCATGGGTTCTTCTTTTCCCCGCATTGTCTTTGGGCATTCTTGCAGCCGCTACGGCTGGACTTGCTGACGGATACGGTAAGGTTTCGGTGACATTGATGATGATTGCCGGACTGGCCTTGATATCGATCTACCCATTCCTCCGCATATATGATCCGGCTCATTACCGATTCGCGATCATGATACCTATATATATAATGCTCCTTGTCAGAATGTGTACTGACAAGGTCAAATCCCTTGATGCCTATCAGTCAATCTTCGGTTTCTGTCTTTTGACCCTGGCCTTGATTACCGGTCTGGGATATGTGACTTACCTTTTTTAAGGTACGGGATCGTAGCCGTGTCCGCCCCACGGATGGCAGCGCAGGATGCGCCTTACGGTAAGATAGAGACCCTTGAATGGACCGTGTTTGCGGAATGCCTCGAGGGCATATTGTGAACAAGTCGGAGTGAAACGGCAGCTCGGCTGTTTCAGAGGGGAGATGCAGACCTGATAGAATCTTATCAGGAAAACGAAAGGCGCTATGGCGATTTTCCTTATTGTCTGCGTTACCTTACTCATTGATCTTGTTGATGATCTGACCTACAGCCTGGTAGATCTGCTCATAGCTGAGGACCTCTTTTGTGGAATACATGAAAAGCACATCCAGACCGCCTTCGACAGTCAGGTTGTGCTTTTGCTTTCTATAGCTCTCGCGGATTCTTCTTTTAAGCAGATTGCGCTTTACAGCACGCTTGAAGAGCTTTTTCGGTACGGATACCATAATCCTGTTCTCTTCGTTTCCTGTGCCTTTGAGGCAGAGATAGCGCATGTTCGGTACATTGCCATGCTTGCCTTTGGCAAGAAGCTTCGAGATGCTGGTCTTGCCGCACAATCTTTCTTTTTTAGGAAGAGTATTACAGGTCTGTGTGTCCACTAGTTCTTTGCGAGATAGATCTCAAGTGCCTTGGCTACAGACGGTGCCTCTGCTGTAGGGGCAGAAATCTCGATCTTGAGACCTGCCTCCTCCATGGCTCCGACGATAGACTTACCGTATGATACGAACTTGATGTCTCCCTGAGTGAACTCTGGCTGGTTCTCGTGAAGAGACTTTACGTCCGCAGGGTTGAAGAATACGATCATGTCGTATGAGTGGAGGTCTACATCCTTGATGTCCTGGGATACAGGCTTTACAAACACAGCGGTCTCGAAATCGTACTTCTGTGTCTCGAATGCCTTTGTCACAGCGTCCTTTGTGGAAGACTCTGCAGTCGCGATGAGGAACTTCTCTCCTTTGTGCTTCGTTCCGATAAGTCCGATGATCGAATCAGGCTTGCCGTCGCCGAAGAAGATCTTCCTCTTGCGGTATACGATATGCTTCTGAAGGTAGTTTGCCACAGCCTCAGTAGTGCAGAAGTATTTCATAGTCTCAGGTACCTTGACGCGCAGCTCCTCGCAGAGCTGGAAGAATGCGTCGATTGTCGATCTTGCTGAGAAAACGATTGCAGTATGGTCGAGGATGTTGATTCTCTGGGCGCGGAACTCCCTGGAAGTCAGGGGCTCTATCTTAAAGAACGGCTTGAAGTCGAAGTTGACTCCGAACTTTTCTGCAATGCTGGTATAGGGCGAAGCCGTCATCGGCTGCTGCTGTGAAATCAGGATGTTCTTTACACTCATTCTAACCTAAAAAATTAAGGCTGAAACCACAAGGATTCCAGTCGGAAAAATTTCGAGGGCGCAAAGGTACAAAAAAGCTGTGAAAATCGAACAACCTGAAACAAAAATTTGAGTTTTTCTCAGTAATGAGAGCGCATAAATGCCTGCTGATACCCAAAGCATTGCGCTTTTTATCATGGCAGGATCGAATCCGATGAAAGACATCACGCCTCCCATGGTCAGAAGTATCAGTGTCAGGATAGTGAAGAAAGTCAATGAAGACTTGTCGGCAATCTTGTAGCATTTGCTGCCTCGGCCCTTGGGACGATAAAATTTTGCCGCGATGGAACGTATGATGAAATACGCCAGAAATATTCCTATGGTCAGAGCAAGCCTGATGTTATCGTCGAAGCCTGCCAGAAACTTCGGGTCATAAAGACGGAAACGGTCTGCTGTGAGGCAGAACGGCAAGAGCATGGCAAAGGCCAGCTTGTCGCGGTCGTTGCTGAGCTTCACGCTGGCTTCAAGGTTTACGCTTTCCTTCCATCGGATGATGCATGCCATCAATGACGGGAAGATGGCCGCGAACCTTTTAAGCAGCGAAAGGCAGATCAGTACGGATATGAGTGCCAGAATGTTGAACAGCATGTCAGTTTCCTCTTTTAGCCTTGTATCCCATGTCTTTGAGCAGGGCCACGACGCGGTCGCGGAAGTCTCCCTGGATGGTGATCTCTCCGTCTTTTGCGCTTCCTCCGACTCCACACTTGACCTTAAGCGTACGTCCGAGTTCAGCCAGATCATCAGACGATCCGACAAAACCGCTGACGAGCGTCACCTGCTTGCCGCCTCGTCCCTTTCTGTCTATGGACACGATCAGGTTCTGTTTTGAAGGCTCGAGCGTAACTTCTTCCTGCACAGCCTCTTCCTCGTATGTGAAATCCGGATTTGTGGAAAAAACCACCCCGAGTCTCTTCTTCCAGTCGTTATCTGCCATGGTCTTTATAGGTGAAAAATTATTTTGCAAATATAGTGATAATCATCGTATATTTGTAAGTTTAATTGATTATTGGAAAAGAAAACAAAACTATAATGGATAACAAGAAATTCACTCTTTGGAACAGGATCACCGCTGTTGTCGTTTCGCTGATTGCGGCTGTGACCTATCTCGTTACGATAGAGCCTACTGCGTCATTCTGGGACTGCGGTGAGTTCATCGCTTCGTCGTACAAGCTTGAAGTGGGTCACCCTCCTGGAAACCCTGTCTTCCAGCTTTTCGCAAGGCTTTTCACCATGTTCGGAGACAACATGCATGCGGCTGTCGCCGTAAATGCATTCAGTGCCATATGTTCGGCACTCACGATCTTCTTCCTGTATCTGACCATAGTCTTTCTTGCAAAGAGAGTCGTAAAGCCTTCTGAGGACGGTACTTACAGCCTTGGAAAAGCCATAGCTATCTTCGGATCAGGCGCTGTGGGAGCCCTTGCGTATACATTCAGCGACACATTCTGGTTCTCTGCGGTCGAGGGCGAGGTTTACGCTATGTCATCACTGATCACAGCCCTTGTGTTCTGGGCCATGATCAAGTGGTACGAGCAGGCTGACCAGCCTTATGCAAACAGATGGATCGTGCTGATCTCCTTCCTTATGGGCCTCTCGATAGGTATCCACCTGCTCAACCTTCTCGCGATCCCTGCCCTTGTGTTCCTGTATTATTACAAGCAGCGTGAGAACGGACATTACACCATGATGGAGTATGTGAAGATCTTCCTGGTATCAGTTGTGATTCTTGCCGTGATCCTTTTCGGAATCATACCATATCTGCCTAAGTTCGCTGCATATTTCGATCTTTTCTTCGTCAACACGCTCGGACTTCCGTTCAACAGCGGCGCGGCATTCTTCATGGCAGCCCTCCTCGGAGTCTGCTTCTTCGGACTTTTCCGCACTATGAAGCAGCAGAAAGTGTTTGCAAACACAGTCCTTCTGTGCTTCACCATGATCGTGATCGGCTTCTCGCTCTTTACCATCGTGATCATCAGATCGAGCGCGAAGACTCCTACAAACGAGTACCAGCCTGACAATCCGTTCACACTCGTGCGCTATCTCGGACGTGAGCAGTACGGAAGCAATCCGCTTGTGTACGGACAGTATTTCGATTCCCCATATGAAATCGAAACTACGACATACTGGGCTCCGATGGGCGACAAGTACATCAAGGCAGAAGGCCCGGGCGAGGTTAAATATACAGACGGAAAGATGCTTTTCCCTCGAATGTGGAGCGGAAACAGCGAGAATCACATCGCTTTCTATAAGTCTTACATGGGCAATGGAGGACAGGTTGTCCCTGGTGCGCAGCATAAGAAGCCGACTTTCTTCCAGAACCTCACATTCTTCTTTGACTATCAGCTGAACTGGATGTACTGGCGTTATTTCATGTGGAATTTCGCCGGCCGTCAGAACGACATCCACAGCCCTTCTCCGGGAGATCCGTTCATCGGAAACTGGGAGAGCGGTATAGGCATTATCGACAACATGCATCTTGTTGACCAGTCGTATGCCCCTGATTATCTGAAGAATAATAAAGGAAAGAACCATTATTACATGCTTCCTCTCCTTCTTGGAATCATCGGTATCTTCTTCCAGTTCGCTCGCGACAAGAGGGGATGCTGGCTTACCTTCCTCATGTTCTTCATGACCGGTATCGCCATCGTGATTTACCTCAACCAGCCTCCTTTCCAGGTGCGTGAACGTGACTATGCGTACGCAGGTTCGTTCTATTCGTTCTCGATATGGATCGGACTTGCAGTCGCTGCAGTTTATTCATGGGTCAGCGGCAAGATCAGTCGTTCCGAGTCTGGTCGAGGAAACTCCGACCTTGTTGCAGCATCGGCAGTTACCGCGCTATTCCTCGGAGTTCCTGCTCTCATGGCTTCAGAGAACTGGGACGATCATGACCGCAGCAACCGCTATACAGCTGTCGAGATGGCGAAGAACTATCTCAATTCGGTAGGCCCGAACGGTATCCTCGTGACGCATGGAGACAACGATACATTCCCGCTCTGGTATGCCCAGGAGGTCGAAAATGTACGTACAGACGTGCGTATCGCGAATACATCTCTTCTCGGTACAGACTGGCACATCGACCAGATGAAGTATGCCATGAACGAGTCCAAGCCGCTTGATCTGACCGTGGAGCCGAAGCAGTATCTCTATGGAACAAATGAATTCATATATATATATGATACGCGTGACACGTCGTTCCTTCTTTCGGATGTGATGCGTGTCTTCAAGCATCCGGATGCGAAGCTCCCGCTTTCGAACGGAAAGAATGTGGACTACATCATGTCGCGCAAGTTCATCATCCCTGTAAACAAGGAGAATGTCCTTAAGTATGGTATTCTCGACGAGAAGTATGCCGACCTGATTCCTGACCAGATCACCCTTACAATTCCTAAGGACAAGGACTACCTTACAAAGCCGGAGCTCTTCATGCTCGACCTTCTTTCGAACTATGAGTGGGACCGTCCGATCAACCTCCTCAGCATGGGCGGTGACATAAACATCGGAATCAAGGATTACCTCATGTACGAGGGATTCTCATACAAGTTCGTGCCTGTGAAGGGCAAGATGAAGAGTACTGAGATCGGCTTTGCAGATCCTGAGGACCTCTATTACAAGATGAAGAACGTATTCTCATGGGATGCTCTCAAGAGGACTGACTATTTCGTTGATTATCAGAACTATTACACATTCTGCGGCGTTCTTTCTCAGAGAAATCTCTTTGTGAATGTAGCCAAGGAGATGCTCAAGATAGGTGATACAGCGCGTGCTGTGGAGATGCTCGACATGTGCCAGGAGTGCGTTCCGGCGGAGAACTATCCTCTTGACCTTACATACCTTGGTTTCTCGAACGAGTACATGGTGATCGACATGATCGAGACATACTATGACGCCGGAGCTTCCGACAAGGCTCTCGACCTTGCAAAGAGGTTCACTGACGAGCTTTTCGTTTCGACTGAGTTCTTCCTCATGAACTATGACTTCGCCAAGAGAGAGTTCGAGTCATGCTACAACTGCATATCATACATTGCAGATGTTACCGACCATTTCGGTGACAAGGACTTTGCAAACGAAATCCGTGACCGCTTCAACTCTATGCTTGAGGTGGAGGAGTAATTCTTACGATACAAAAACAATGTTCCCTGACTGCCAAAAATCCGACAGTCAGGGAACATTGTTTTTGTGTAACTTGTTGATGGTTAGTCGGTTGCAAAATGGGGGCGTGCTTTGACTGCTGGAATGGAAGCAGTCAAGGAACACTTTATCGCGCGAGACGGACGAAGACGCTGAGCGGGAGGTTCTTGCCGTAGCTGTCGCGGAGGACGAGCTCTCCGAAGTCGAGAGACTTGTATGCGGTCTTCATGCAGAATGCCTGCTTCACTATGGTCTCTCCCAGGACTGCAGAATAACCGTTCGAGTAGAGGTTCAGGACCATGAAGCTGTCCTGAGGGGCGAGGATAGCAGCCACGCACTGGAGCATTTCGTTGAGGCATTCGTCGAGCTTCCATTTCTCGCCGTCCGGGCCGTGGCCGTATGCAGGCGGATCGAGGATGATTCCCTGGTATGTGTTGCCTCTCTTGGCCTCTCTGCGGGCGAACTTCAATGCATCTTCAACGATCCAGCGGATGTTGTCCAGACGGCTGGCCTCCATGTTTCCGCGGGCCCATGTAACTACCTGACGTACAGAGTCGAGGTGGGTCACGTCAGCGCCTGCGGCCTTCGCTGCGAGAGACGCCGCTCCTGTGTATGCGAAGAGGTTCAGCACCTTTGGCTTAGGCTTTCCTTCAGCCTCGGCCTTCTCTACAAGGGCGCGTGTCTGCTTGTAGATGTACTCCCAGTTTGATGACTGCTCAGGGAAGACTCCCACATGCTTGAACGAAGTAAGTCCAAGTCTCAGCGAGAAGTTCAGGCCTTCCTGCGCGCCATTGTAGCGGATGTACCACTGGTCATCCATCTTCTTCTTGCGCTCCCATGTACCGCTGTCTTCCTTGCCGGCCTTTCCGAATCCAGCTCCGGTCTTGAAACGGGTGTGGATCAGCTTGTTCCATTCTCCTTCAGAGAGGGATTTGTCCCAAAGGGCTTTAGGCTCGGGGCGGGCCATGATGAATGAACCGAATCTTTCGAGCTTCTCGAAATTGCCTGAATCAATGAGTTCGTAGTCTTTCCAGAATGCGCCTGGGCTTTCAATAGTCATCATAATGCGTCGAAAATTTACGCAAAGATACTTATTTTCTTGTATTTCACCGAAAATTGCTAAATTTGCTCGGATTTAGGGATTGCCGGTCAGGCCGGCAATGACGTCATCCCCGGCGGAGTCGTCCATGGCAATGGCGTCATCCCCGACCTGATCGGGGATCTATATGAATAAAATATTTACAAAACATTATACAGAATTATGCAACAGTTTATTGACTCTTACGATTTCGCCGGCAAGAAGGCGATCGTCCGCGTTGACTTCAACGTTCCACTCAACGAGAAGATGGAGATCACTGACGACACACGTATCCGTGCTGCTATCCCTACACTCAAGAAGGTTATTGAGAAGGGCGGTGCAGTGATCGTGATGTCACACCTCGGTCGTCCTAAGGGCGTTACTGAGAAGTTCTCTCTCAAGCACATCCTCGGTCGTGTTGAGGAGCTCCTCGGCGCACCTGTAAAGTTCGCTGACGACTGCCAGGCTGCTGACGAGCAGGTAGCTTCACTCAAGATGGGTGAGTGCCTCGTACTCGAGAACCTCCGTTTCTACGCAGAGGAGGAGGGCAAGCCAAGAGGCGAGTTCGCTACAGATGAGGAGAAGAAGGCTGCAAAGGCAGTGGTTAAGGAGAACCAGAAGGCTTTCGTTGCAAAGCTTGCTTCTTACGCTGACTGCTACATCAACGATGCATTCGGTACAGCTCACCGTGC